>CAYJLH010000010.1:0-50978 GCA_964370925.1 uncultured Oscillospiraceae bacterium
AATCCTCGAGCATGGCTAGAGGATTTTTGTGATAAAATTAGAACAATTGTTTTCCTTTTACATATTTAGCATAAATATTGGCGGTATCGCCAATATAAAAAATTCTCTCAAGTCTTTCTTCTATGCTTAAATTTATCGGACAGGGCTTGTTATCTTCTGAAATTACAACGATATCTGCCTCAAATCCCTCGTCAAAACTTCCGACTTTACCGAAGAATTCGCCACCCATGCGAGTTGCGATATTAAATGCATCTGCAAAAGAAAGTGGCTTAGAATTTTGGTCGCACAGCCTCCAATAGAGCTTTGAGACCATAATTGCGTCCGTAACGGCTCTCGCCATACTCTCATTACTTCCGCCGGCGACATCAGTCCCCAATCCGACTTTCATGCCCATGTCAAGATACTTGCGCATAGGTGCAATGCCTGATGCGATATTTGTATTTGATTGTGGGCAGTGTGCGATGAAAACTCCTCGCTCTTTCATTAGTGCGATTTCTTCGTCAGAACTATACACACAATGAGCCATGACAGTTTTAGTTTGTCCAAATAGGGAGTGTCTGTCGTAGGCATCGCCATAGTGCAAGCTGTCTGGGCAAAGTTTTTTTACAAGCTCGATTTCGCCTAAGTTTTCTGACAAATGAGATTGTACAGGTAAGTTTTCGGATACTGCGAATTTTCCGAGCTTTTCCAGAGTTTCGTCTGTACAACTTGGAATAAATCTTGGAGTTATAACAGGCTTTATATTCACTAAATCAGAACAAAGCTCGGTGAATTTTTTAGTTTCTGCAAGGCTGTCTTTTTCGCAAAGAGCCTCGGGGCAGTTCCTGTCCATATTGACTTTGCCGACAAGACCGCAAATACCAACTTCTTCAAGTTTTCTTGCCAAAAGTGCGCTTGCTTCGGCGTGAATAGTACCAAAAACACAAACCCTTGTTGAGAAACTGCGCTTAATACTCTCGACAAAAATGGAATATGCCTCTTCTGCGTATTTTAAGTCTGAGTACATGCTCTCCTGTGGAAACGCATGTTTTTTAAGCCAGTCTAAAAGTTCCATATCCATCCCAATTCCACGAATTGCGAATTGTGGTGCGTGGATGTGAAGGTCGGACAGACCTGGAATTATTAACTTTCCTGAGTAATCGCAGAGCTTGAAATTAGAAAATTCTTGCGGTATCTCATCAAAGACTCCGACGGTGAGACCACCTTGAACTATTAAAAAAGCATTTTCACGGCTGAATAGCTTTCCGTCGTGCCTGCTGTAACAAATATCGCCTTTTAAAATAAAATTTGTCATTATATTCCTCCTCCAAAAACTTATTATATCGTGAAATTGTCTAAATATCAACACAAATATTCTGAAAAGCTAAACACTTTGTATTAAATGTAAATATTATCCAAATAAAAATATAAATTTTATGCAAAAACTAATTGATTTCATATGGCATTGTGTAGTAAAATAAGGAAAGCATAGAAAGGGGTAGCTTTGATGAAACTACTTGAAGAAAGAATTATAAAAGATGGTAAAGTGCGTGATGGGGGGATTTTAAAGGTTGATTCCTTTCTAAACCATATGATGGACGTTAAGTTGTTTGAAGAAATGGCGAAAGAATGGCACAGGTTGTATGCAGGTGAAAATATTAACAAAATTTTGACCATTGAAGCATCTGGCATAGGCATCGCCGTCTTTGTTGCTAAAGAATTTGGATGTCCTGTAATTTTTGCAAAGAAATCAAAGACCAAAAATATAGATGGTGGAGTTTATACCTCTAAAGTTCAGTCATACACCCACGGTAGGGAGTATGACATTATCGTTTCAAAAGACTTTTTAGGTAAAGATGATAATGTACTTATAATTGACGACTTTTTGGCAAAAGGTGCGGCGCTGATGGCTTTGTCGTCTATTGTTAAAGATTCCGGTGCGAACTTAGTCGGTGCTGGTATCGCAGTTGAAAAAGCTTTTCAAGAGGGTGGTCAACTAGTTCGCGATAGTGGCGTTCGTGTTGAGTCACTAGCTAGAGTTTTGAATATGAGCGAAGAGGGCGGAATAGAATTTATAGATTAAATGCACATATTTAGTGCTTTTAATAAATATTTACAATTTGGAGGATTAAGAATGAAGAAGATTACAGCATTGCTACTTGCACTTGTCATGGTTTTTGGCATGGTTGCATGTGGTGGCGGAACTGCAGAGGAGAGTGCTACACCGAGCACAGCTCCAGATGCAAGCGGCGAAGATGTTGGCGGAGAAGAAGCTGGTGGAGAAGATACTCCCGAAGCTGCAAGCTCCATCAAAGTCGGACTTATCTGCATAGGTGACGCAAACGACCAAGGTTATACTTACAACTTTATCCGCGCGACAGAACTAGTTACTGAAAACATGGCTGCAGAAGGTGTTGCAGTTGAATGGGTTATCAAATTCAACGTATCTGAGGGTGGTACAGAGCCTCAAGATGCTGCTATCGAACTAGCAGAAGAGGGCTGCGAGCTTATCATTGCTAACAGCTTTGGATTTGAGCCTACAATCCTTAACATTACAGCAGACTACCCCGACATCGAGTTCGTTTGCTGCACAAACCTAGGCTCTACATTTGACGACCAAGCAAATACACACAATGCATTTGCTGATATTTATGAGGGTCGTTACCTTGCCGGTGTTGTTTCAGGTCTAAAACTTCAACAACTAATCGACAGTGGCGAAATCACAGAAGAAGAAGCAGTTATCGGTTATGTTGCTGCATTCCCATTCTCTGAAGTTATTTCAGGTTACACTTCTTTCTACCTCGGTGCACGTAGCGTGTGCCCAACAGCGACAATGAAAGTTCAATACGTTTCCACATGGAGCGACCCAACTCAAGAAGCAAATGCTGCACAAGCACTTATAGACCAAGGTGCAGTTTTGATTTCACAACACTCAGATACAACAACTCCAGCGACAACTGCTCAATCAAACGGTGTTTACCACACAGGTTATAACAACGATATGATTCCTGTTGCTCCTGACGCATCTCTAACAGCTTGCACAATCAACTGGAATGTTTACTTTGAGTTTATCATCCATGCAATACTAAATGGCGAAGAAATTCCACAAGACTGGACAGCTGGTATTAACGAAGGTGCAGTTTCTCTAACTACAATCAACGAAACTATTGCAGCTCCTGGCACAATGGAAAAAGTTGAAGAAGTTAAAGCAGGACTTGCCGACGGCACTATCGAAGTATTTGCTGGCCCATGGACAGGTACAGGCACAGCTTATGGCGCTGACGCACCTGACACAATGACAATGGCTGAGGGCGAATTCTACTCTGAGTCTGACGTAGAAAACGGCGGAACTTCTGCTCCAACTTTCTACTGGGTTATCGAGGGAATTGAAACTCTAAACTAATAATATAACTTATGACAAAATAAAAATCCGCCGAAAGGCGGATTTTTATTTTGAATATGCCTAAAACTGGCATTACTTCTTGACATTTGGCTGTTTTTGTGTTAGTATTACCAGTGCTTTAGTGTGATAACACGCTATTGCAATATTTAAGAGATGAGGAAATGAAATGAAAAAGATTGCACTTTTACTTGTGCTTTGCATGAGTATGTTTGCCCTTGTGGCTTGTGGCGGCGGAGACACCGCTGAGAGCGCAGCGCCAGATGCACCAGAGGCTACAAAAGCTCCATCAACAGCAAGCGACGTACCTCCACACGATGAACTTGAAGAACTACTCGATAGCGACATCGAGCGTATCAAGGAAGACGGAAAGCTAATTGTTGGTATCACAAACTTTGCTCCAATGGATTATAAAAATGATGCAGGCGAGTGGATTGGTTTTGATGCTGATATGGCAAAACTTTTTGCTGAAAGATTGGGTGTTGAAGTTGAATTTATTGAAATCGACTGGGACAACAAACTACTAGAGCTTCAAACAGGCGCTATCGATTGCATCTGGAACGGCATGACAATCACAGATGAAGTTCGTGGTGGTGCTGATGTTTCTAACCCATATTGCCTAAACGGTCAAGTTGTGGTTGTTGCATCCGAAGTTGCAGCAGATTATCAAACAGAAGAGAGCATAGCAAGCCTATCTTTCTCAGTTGAAAACGGTTCGGCTGGTGCTAATGTGCTTGACGAGCGTGAAATCGCTTATACAGGAGTTCTAACTCAAGCAGATGCACTTCTTGAAGTCAAAGCCGGAGCGGCTGATGCTTGCGTTATTGACCTTCTAATGGCTGGTGCGATGATAGGTGAGGGCACAAGCTACCCTGACCTAACTTACACAATTCAACTAAGCAATGAAGAATATGGCGTTGCTTTCAGAAAACAATCTGACCTTGTTGAAGAGTTCAACACATTCTGGACAGAAGCTGCAGCGGCAGGAACTGTTATGGAAGTTGCGACTGAATATGGCCTACAAGAAGCTGTTATAGTTGGATAATTAACAAAGAATTGGAGCGAAGTTTTTCCTAAAACTTCGCTCATTTTAAAGAGGTTGACTATGTTTTGGACGGTAAATTTAGCCCTAATTGAGGGTTTTGGAACAACACTAAAAATGTTTGCGTTAACACTTCTGTTCGCTCTTCCGCTCGGGCTTGTTATGAGCTTTGGGTCTATGAGTAAATGGAGGCCTTTTGCATTTTTGGGCGAGGGTGGAACGAAAAACAAGCTATTAATCCTGATTTCAAAGGCAAGACCCATAGGCGACTTGACACGTACTGTCATATGGATTTTCCGAGGTTCTCCACTTATGCTTCAAGTTATTGCTGTGTATTATGGGCCGGGTTTGCTTTTTGATTTGCCACTTTTAGAAAGATTTACCGCTGCGCTATGCGCTTTTGTAATAAACTATGCTTGCTATTTTTCTGAAATTTTCCGTGGCGGAATTCAGTCGATTACGGTTGGGCAGTATGAAGCAGGGCAAGTTTTGGGTATGACAAAAACACAAATTTTCTTTAAAATAACCCTATTACAAGTCATAAAACGCATAGTTCCACCGATGTCTAACGAGATGATAACACTGGTTAAAGACACCTCACTCGTGAGGGTTATCGGAGTTTATGAAGTACTCTGGATGGGACAGGATTTTATCAAATCCGAGGGCTTAATATGGCCACTATTTTTCACCGGAGTTTACTATTTAGTATTCAATGGATTTTTGACAATTTTATTTGCGTACATAGAGCGAAAGCTCGATTATTTCAGATAAGGGGGAGGCAAAATGGCTATACTTGAAGTTAAAAATATAGAGAAGCGTTTTGGCTCAACTTTAGTGCTGAAAGGCATAGATTTTTCACTGGAAAAGGGGAAGGTTCTATCTATAATCGGCTCATCCGGTAGTGGAAAAACCACGCTTTTGCGCTGTTTAAATTTCTTAGAAATACCAGATAAAGGCGAGATTATCGTAAAAGGAAAAACACTTTACGATGCAGATGACCGTGCGACACAGCTTGAAAGTGAAGTTAGAAAAAAGCGATTGCATTTTGGGCTAGTGTTTCAAAATTTCAACCTTTTCCCACAGTACACAGCGCTGGAAAACGTGATGCTCGCACCTCAAATGGAGGCGAAAGAAAGAGCTGATTTTAAAAGAAGAAAAAAGGAAATTTTGCAGGAAATTGAGTTTAATGCAAAGGCACTTTTAGATAAAGTCGGGTTATCGGACAAAATGAAAAACTATCCTCACCAACTTTCAGGTGGACAACAACAACGTGTTGCAATTGCGAGAGCCTTGGCGATGGAGCCTGATATTTTATGTTTTGACGAGCCGACAAGCGCACTTGACCCAGAACTGACAGGTGAGGTTTTGAAAGTCATACGAGAGCTTAAAACCGCTGACAGCACCATGATTGTAGTAACGCATGAGATGGAATTTGCAAAAAATGTTTCAGATCATGTTATATTTATGGCGAATGGAGTTATTGAAGAGGAAGGCTCACCCGAGGAGCTGTTCTCAAACCCCAGTAGTGAGCTTACAAAATCATTTTTACGCAAACCAAATTCAATGTATTAAAAAAGCTCTGACAAATTCGAAATTTGTCAGAGCTTTTTTTATTTAGTTATCAAATTCAATCTTGAATTCTTCGCAGTAACGCATTAGGATAGTTGCGACTTCTGCACGTGTTGCATGTGCAAGTGGAGCAATTGTGTTTGTTGTTTTACCTGTGATAAATTCAAGTTCAAAAGCCCATTCCATAGCATCTGTTGCGTATGAACTGATTTGGTTTTTGTCGTCAAAATCGTTTAGGCTTGCGCTTGCTGAGGTGCTTTCGTCTAGGTAATCTGTGAAGTTTTGCAAAATAACTGCCATTTGTTCACGTGTTATGGGGTCGTTAGGTCCGAAAGCTTCGTCGCTGTAGCCGTTTACAATTCCGTGGAACGCTGCCCAGTTAACTGCTTTTTCATACCATGCACCGTCCTCAAGGTCCTCAAAACCATAGTTTAGAGCTGAGGGTTCGCCCTCCATTCTCCAAAGGATTGTAACAATCATGGCGCGAGTTGTTGTGTCATTTGGTGAGAATTTAAGTGTACCAGTACCTGTCATAAGTCCGTTTTTTGAAACATATTGAATAGCATCATAATACCAGTCGGTTGGAACAACATCGGTATAAAGTCCGGATAAATCGAAGTCGTCCTCTTCTTCCTCTTCGATTTCGTCTAGGTCATCAAAACCGACGACATAGTAAGAGAGGTGGTCTGTTGTGAAGCTTGCGATTTCGTCGTTTTCATCGTAGTCGGCTTTCATGTCTGTTAGGTCGCCGTCTGTTGCAAGATGCCAAACTTTAACTTCATCTTCGTCTTCATCATTTTGAAGTTCGTACTCGATTTCTACATAAAGCTCACCATTGCCGAAGTCGTCGATATCAACATCAGTTGTTTCGATTTCGATGAAATATACAACCATATCATCTGGTATAGCGTCTTGCATGTCTTCGTCTAGGTCGTCATAATCTTCAATGCCGATGATAAATGTAACATCATCACCGTCTGATAATTCATAGATTTCGTCAATAGCTTGTTTGTCGAAATATAGGTCGCCAAAATCAGTTAGAATTCTTAGTTCATCAACATCACCTTCGGCAATTTCTTTCATAGCGTTGTCAGAAATCTCAAAATTTAGTTTTGTTGTTTTTGAAGAGGAGTCAACAACGATTTCGACAATTCCATCGTCACTGCTATCTTTTTCGTCTTCAACGATTTCAACAGCTTCTTCCATCCAGTCGTCATCAATGTCCGCTCTTGAAGTTGTTCCAGAAGTTGAAGTATTAGCTTCGATTGTTACACGGACATAGCTACTTGAAACTTTAACTTCTAGGCCTGAATCTGTTTCGTATTCGTCGGATTGCTCAGGTGTGTCTGATTCTGAAGACAGTGTTGAATCACCAATATCGTTTCTAGCTTTAAGCAAGAATGTGTATTGAGTGCCGTTGGTAAGTCCTTCAACTTTATGACTTGTTGTTGTTCCTGTAAGCTCTTTGGGGTTATAACCGCTCACATATGTAGAACTTCCAGATCTTACATATAAGTAGTAGTTTTCGATTTTTGCACCGTTGTCATCTGGATGACTCCATTTCACAACTGCTTCGCCATCGCCGATTGTGACTTCAAATTCAGGTGCGTCAGGTTTTAGTGCTGGGATTTCTCTTTTGTCAGAAGTTAATGAGCCTGTGAAATTGCCTGAGCCTGTGATAACAGCATGGATTTCTGTGCCTAAATCTTCTTCTGCGATTGTGTATGTAACGGCTGTTGCGTTTGTAATGGTTTCGTTGTCACGATACCATCTAACTGTGTATTCGGGGTTTGTGTTTGTGATACCCTCTAGCTCTAATTTTGTGCCTATTGTGTTGTTTGTGCCTTTAAGCTTAAGTGTACCCTTAAGCTCTTCTTGGTTGATGCCCATGGGATCTGTTTCAACGTCACCGACTAAGTTTCCTGTGTATGTTACAATGCAGTAAATGTTGCCGGAAGTGTGGTTGCTTGTTAGGGTATATGTTTTTGAAGTGGAAACACTATCAGTTCCAGTTGCATGCGCAATTCTCCACTCGTAAGACACAGTTCCGCCAGTAGGAGTTATGTCTGTTGTGATAACTTCGACAGTGTCTCCGGCGTCTAATCTTGTATTGTTATTTGCATCGGTATGCTTGATTGTAGGTGTTCCAACTGGTGTTGCAGGTATAATTTCGGCTTCTGTTATAATTTCAGTTGAACCTTTTGTAAGCTTGACAACTTTTTCAGTGCCTACAGCGACTTCAGTTATTGAACTAACATCAAATCCAATTGTATCGACTCTAAATGATTGACCAACATATGTGTAGGTTTTGAATATAAAGTCGGATAGTGCTGGCTGAATAATTGAGCCTGTATAAGTGAGTTTAGGTGTTTCTTGGATGTCATCAGCAGATGTAAGTGGTTTTACATAAGTACCGCCTGATAATTTTCCGTAAGTGCCGGCGGTGATTTCACCATAAATAGTCAAAGTATGGCCACCCATTTTTAACTCACCGTCAATTGTACCGCCATTAATTGTTATATCGTCTGCCGCAGCAACGCTTGCACCTGCCTCGATGACAAGCACTGCATCATCAGCGCCGCCTTTTATGCTAGTGACATATTCAGACATTATTGTCAGAGTGTTGCCGCTAAGTGAGTAATGAGTACCACTTACTAAATCAGTTGGAACGCTATCGGGTACATTTGGGTCAGCGGGAACTTGCCCATCTATTATGAAGTCGCCGACTGTGATATCTGCCGCTGAAGCTCCTGACATTCCAACAATAAGCACCGCAAAAATTGCAAAGATGCTTAATCTTTTGATTATTGATTTCATTTCTTATCCTCCAAAATTTTTTAGCTTTAAAACCAGAGATGTTTTTCCAAGTTGACTTTTCCGTTGTCTAAAAATTCAACTCCCTCGCTTTTAAGTGCAGGGATTACACTGAATTTTCCAATTTCGTCGTCTGCTCTTGCAGGCGTGCCGTCACGATGAACAACCCTGTGACAGGGGACATCATCGTCTTTACATGCTCGCATAGCATAACCGACAACTCTTGCCCATCTTGGATTTCCCGACAAAAAAGCGATACGTCCATAGGTCGTGACTTTTCCATAGGGAATAGATTTAACCGTTTCATAAATTTTGCTATATGTATCCGTTTAACACCCCTCCGATTTTTTCATTTGCTTATTAAATTCCTGAACAGGCATGGGCTTTGCGTAGAAATAACCCTGAGCAACCTCGCAGTCAAGACTACGTAAAAATTCCATCTGTTCTTTTGTTTCAACGCCCTCGGCGACCGTTTTTATGCCAAGGCTGTGCGCCATATCTATAACACTCTCGATAACTACTTTGGCTCGCTCTTCGTCTTTTTCAGAGATAAAGAAGCTTCTGTCCATTTTGATTACGTCGACTTCCAAGTTTTTCAGAAGCCCGAGAGATGAATAGCCAGTTCCGAAATCGTCCATAGAAAGTGTAAACCCACTGTCGTGTAGCTCTTTTAAAACATTGAGTAAAACTTCCTCGTTGTCTAAAATTGCACTTTCTGTAAGCTCGACTTCGATATAACCCTCAGGGACATTGTATTTTCTGGTGATGTCTTTGATTTGGTCGGTGAAATTTGGGTTGTTGAGGTGTACACGAGAGAAGTTAACTGAAACAGGAACAGGAGTTATGCCCTTATCCATCCAGTCTCTTATAATCTCGCAAACACGCTCTAACATATAAATATCTAGCTTTAGAATAAAACCGTTTTGCTCAAAAATAGGGATGAAGTCATTCGGATAAATCATTTTTCCATCGGCTTCTATCCAACGAACCAATGCTTCAGCGCCGTCAATTGAGCTGTCGTTCAACTTGTATTTTGGTTGCAAGAAAACCTTAAACTCACGGTTTGCCATAGCCGATTCCATTTTATTTGTAATTTCACTGGTTTTTACGACATTTTCTCTGATTTTATCATCATAGTCGTAAATGGCTCTGTCGTTTTTGTTGCGCAACAAACTATGCGCCAAAGTGACCCTATCAACGACCACATTGACATCGATTTCACCGCGCTCGATGAAATATCGACCGTATCTAAAAACGACATTGTAGTTTTCTAAAACCGGAACTTTAGACAAGAAGATTTTTTCTCTTAAAAAATGTTCCTCTTCAAGTCCTGCAAGTCTATCAGCGATTGTGAAAATCAAAAATTCATCAGTTCCGACTCTTGCCTGTACAAAATGTGGTGCGTTAACTTCTCGCCCGACATCTGCAATTGCACGAATAATATCGTTACCTGTCTCGAAATCAAAAATTTCGTTAATTGACTTAAAATTTGAAATGTCGAGCTTCATAATAGCAAAATCTTTTTCGCGGTTATTTTTTAGGATTTTGTATATTTCGTGCTTGAACTTCAAAAGATTTGGTATTCCTGTTAACTCGTCATAGTAAGCAAGTTTCTGGATTTTTTTTGTCGTTAATTGCTGAATAAGAATGATAGTTATGGCAAGAATAAAAACAGTGATTAAAATAAAATTATTAAAACTTGCCATTTGCTCATTAATAATATTGGTATGCTCGTAAATAACACTGGTTGGGATTGCGACTAAAATAGACCAGTCAGAAAAATCCAGAGGCCTATATTCAGCAAGGCGGTCTTCGCCGTTCATGGTATAGGCTAAAGTACCCGACTCTCTCGCACTAAGAGAAGCTTTGAGCTCCTCAAGAGTAGTTCCGTCATTAAAAGTAGCCGTTGATAAACCTACAAAAAGGTTGTCGCTTGCCAAAGTATAGTCGTTTCTTGAAAATCCGATGATTTCACCACTTGAATCAAATACAAATCCATATCCCATTCCGTTAAATGCAGGTGTGAAAATATCGTTTAGGAACTGTAAAGGATATTCGGCGGCAAGAACTGCAACGACATCACTTCCGTCATAGACAGGGACAGAAAAAGTTAAGACCATTTCGCCTGTATATTGAGAAATCATGGTTAGGGAAATACGTGATTTACCCTGCATGGATTCATTAAATATATCGGATAAATGCATGTCGATATAGCGCCCCTCGGAAGTCATACCACCGTCGGCAGTTGCATAAATCAAAGTTTCGAAATCATGTCTTGACGAAAGGGAACTGAGGTATGCTTGCAAGCTTGCTGAGGAAGCTTCAAAAACATCCAAAGTGTTTGCAATACTGCCCAATCTTATCATTTCGCTATGCAAATCGTTGTTGTAGGCGTGTTGTTGCTGATTAGCTGCTTCATTTAATGTTGTTTTGGTGGAAGCAGAAAGACGCTTCTCGATGGAATCGCTATATACACTTGTGCCAAAAAGCACAAAAAGTACAACTACTGTGATTAAAAGTAGTATAATCAAGTTTTGTTTTTTGATATTCAAGCGATCCCTCCTATCGTAGATAGATATGCATCTCCGATAATATTCTACCATAAATAACATTAAAAGGGCAACTGAAAAATGACAATATATCATATACTTTACAAATAAATTTTCCTAAATTAGTAAATAAGCGAACAAACTGGCAAACTGCATAAATCGATTTGTTGAATTTGACACTTTTAATTTCTATTTATTTCCAGTATACTATCCTTACCAATAAACTAAAATTAAAATGATGGAGGTCTATTATGAAATATGTTTGTAATGTTTGCGGATACGTCTATGATGAAGACGAGGGATATGAAGACAGCGACATAGCCCCAGGTACAAAATGGGCAGACGTTCCAGAAGATTTTGCTTGCCCACTGTGTTTTGTCGGCAAGGAAGATTTCACAGAAGACGAGTAAAATTTTGATGCAAAGGCAATGCTCTATGATTGAGCAACAAAAAGGGGCGACTCTAAGTGACCAATCGAGATTTAGGTAAACCTAAGTTTTCGGAAGTCACGAAGAGTCGCCCCTATTGATTTTTATGAATTTATTTCATTAACATCATATTGTTGACAAAATCATCAGAAAATAGGAATAAAACTTCTGCATTTTCAAAATTCACATGTTCCGGAAGCAGGCTACTTGCCATGTATCTAAGGTCAACTAAAGTGATTTTTGAATAGGAATCAATCATCAGAGGGGCAATGCTACTTGCGTAAGAATCTCTGAAAATTACAAGCTCACGAACGCCACTTGCGTTGGGGTTTTCGATAACAGTGAGCGGAGTTGCGCCTGATAAAAAGACGTCATAAGGGTTTTCGGATTGTAGCTTATCCATTTCATAAACCGCAGTGAATTCAGGGTTTTGTGTGTTTGTAACGACTGCATTTTCGATAGCGGAATTTGTCAAAATAGTGACAGTTTCGCCAGCGATATCTTCAACATTTCTGCCGTAGGAGCCGACAAAATCGCTGTATTCTGTTTCTGTAAACTCACCAACGGCAAATCCCAATGCCGCACCGATTGCCTCTGCTGTGTCGATAATATTCTCTTGCTCCCAGTGTGGGTCGGTGTTGTAGAACTCGTCAAGAGCCAGTGTTTCGCTCAAATCTATTGCAGTGAAATTAGTCAAATTCTCAGCAAGAATTGAAGTGATTTCGTCGTGGTCTGTGTAAGACGCAACTAAATCTTTTGCGTAATAGCTTTTGTTTGGGACTGTTGCGTAAAATGTCTCATTTTCTGCAAAATAAGTATCTTTTAGGGAATTTAGCTTATCAGAAAAATCAGTCACATACTCAACATTAACCGTTTTTCCCTCTTGCAAATACATATCATCAAGCATAATCATGCCATTTTCATCGGCAGTTGCCTTTGTGATAGATAGGAAATTTTCTGTGATTTCATCAGAAGATTCGTTGTCCATGACGAGTATCAAAAGGTTATCGATGTTTGAAACTTTTACGTTTTCAGGCTCAACACCAACACAAATCCATTTTCTTGGGTCGACACTTGCTTGGATAGTTGCTTTTGCTTCCTCGATATCTTCGCCCTCCGCAAGTCTTAGGATGACAACAGAGTGAGCAACAGCGGAAAACATCGGCTCGATGCCTATGCCCTCTTCGATTTCAAGCTCGCTTGTTCCCAAATAATACTGCATATTTTCCTCGCTTAGAGGAGTGATTGCAAGGCCTTTAAGCATGTCGCTATTTTGTCCCTCATAAGCTTTTCCGGCGATGTCAACTAAATCACTTTCAGGAGTCACTTTAGCTGATGAAGCCATAGCAACAGCATATGAAAGCTCGCCAAAAACACCCTCATCCATTAGAGTTTCAGAAAGTGCAAGCCCTGTATCCAAATCAGTAGCTTCAACAGCGAGGTAGGAAACCTCTACCATATCACCACGTAAAAATACATCATCAGCAAGGTCGTCTGTGTAAATTCCGGCGGTTTTTGCAAGCTCTTCCCAGTTGTCCCAGACTGCAATTTCGCCGTCGGTATAACCCAAAGCGCGCAAAACTAAAGTTGCATACATTTGCGCAGTTACAGGTGAGTTAGGGTCAAGAGTTGTATCAGTAACACCTGTGATTATGCCGTTTTCGTAGGCAAAGCCGACATATTTTTCAGCATTTTCCCAAGTTGGCGCGTCAGTAAATGGGTGGCTTGTCTCAGAATTAAGCGCCTCGTGCTCGTTTCCGCTCAAACGAACAGCCATTATAAGAGCTTCCATGCGAGTTAGTCCTCGGTCTAGCTCAAAACCTTTGTCACTACCTTGGAATAGAGATAAAGTTTTTAATGCTTCGGCTTGCTCCTCGGCTGTGTTAGCGTTATAGGCATTAGCGCCGACAGAAATTCCCATTGTCAATGATGTTGCAATTGCGCCAATGGCGATTTTTTTTCCAATTTTATTCATTATAATACTAATTTCCTTTCAAAATGAAATGTACTCTTTTATTGTTAGACGTTTAATTTAGTGAAAAGTTTCACACTTTTAGAAAAGAATTGAAGAAATTCAAAATTTCCTCTTTTTTTGCTTGAACGCTACCCTGAGCAAAATGTGGTTTTCCGCCACCTCTTCCCGAAAGTTTGCTGTTCATGGCTTTGACGGTTTCACGCAAATCGCCGTTCAGTTCTCCGATAGCGTATTTAAAGCTATCATCCTCGGCTTCACTAAAAACGGCACAAATTCCACCACAAGTTTCAATAACTGCGGAGCAAATACGCTGAACACCATCGGCGCTCAAATCAGGCTCGAAAATTAATACATTTCCGCAGTCCTTGTGTGAATTTGCGAGAAATTCAGTCCTTGCTTTTTGTAATTTTGCAATTTGGTTTTTTAGCTGTAAATTTTCGTTTTTTAAGCGCAAAATAGCCGATAAAGTGCCATTTTCCTTGACTGAAAGTTCTGAAGATGCTTTTCGGTTTTCCTCAGAAACCATGGAGAAATAGTTGTAGCAACGCTCGCCCGCAAGCATTTCAACACGAATTCCGCTTCTAAAATTTTGTACTGATAATATACGAATGCAACCAATTTCACCCGTGGATTTTACGTGCAAACCACAGCAGGCACAGCAATCGCTCTCGGGGAAACTTACAATTCTAACCTCGCTGTCAAACTCTTTTTTACTGCGAAAATTAAGCTCTGAAAGTTCGTGTTTGTCAAAATTTCTAATATCGCAGAGCTTGTTTTCTCGTATCTTTTCGTTGGCAATCACTTCGATTTCTCGCAACTGCTCTAAAGTTAAAACACCATCGAAATCAATGGTTATAATTTCACTACCGAGATGAAAACCGACATTTTCAAGTCCGAAATGACGATTTATAAGGCCAGAAACTATGTGTTCACCAGAATGATTTTGCATCAAATCAAGTCGCCTGTTCCAGTCGATTTCGGCATTTACAGTCGTTCCGATTTCCATGGGTAAATCTGTAAAATGCAAAATTTCTCCGTCAATTTCTTGGGTATCTCGTACGCTAATTTCGTTCAAAAAACCCATGTCTCCGGCTTGTCCTCCCCCCTCGGGATAAAAAGCCGTTTGGTCTAATATTATAGAAAAACCCTGTTTTTCAGGGTGGCAGCCTGTGACTTTTGCGGTGAATGATTTTAAATATGTATCCTCGTAAAAAAGTTTTTTTGACATTTTTCCTCCAAATTTTTACAGTGCTAATATAAACGCGACTGCTTCTGCAGTCGCGTTTATATTATTTTTCTGTACCGTCTGAGTTGAACAAAGGTAGGTCGGCTAAAACGATGACATCATCGCGATTTTTCGCATTGCCCTCTGCCAAAATTGCCATTTTTCCGACTACATTAGCGCCGGCTTGCTCTAGCAATTTTTCCATTGCACTAATGGATTCGCCGGTTGAAATTACATCATCTATAATGATTACACGCTTTCCGCTAAGCTCTTTTGCATCTTCGGCGGATAGCACCAAATTCTGCTCTTTTTCGGTGGTGATTGAACGGACATTGACTTCAAATGTCCCTTGCATGTAAAGTTTTGCATTTTTACGTGCAACATAGTATTTTTCAGCACCACTTTGTCTAGCCATTTCATACAAAAGTGGTATACTTTTTGCTTCGGGAGCTATTAAAAAGTCATAATCGGGTGCAACTTTTAAAAGTTCGGTTGCACAGTGTACCGTGAGTTCCACGTCGCCAAAAATGACGAAAGCGGCAATGTACAGGTTGTCATTAACACGGCACAGTGGCAAAGTGCGTTTTAAGCCTGCAACATCCAATTCATAAGTCATGATCAAGATTCCTCCAGTATATTTCTGCCGTTATTATATCTAATTTTATCTCAAAAATCAACACTAAATTGAAAGATTTATTAAGTATCTTCTGATAAAATCAAATGCGTTGTTGCAAGCGGACAAACGAATTCTGTCCCGTCTTGTTCCAAGTTGCATTTTTTTGACAATTACTTCTTCTGTCGTCGCGAGGGCAATATAGACTGTTCCAACTTCATTTTTGCCGTCAGTATCTGGCCCTGCGATGCCTGTTGTGCTGATTGCTATGTCGGCACCAAGTTTTTCGCGTACATTTTTTGCCATTAATTCAGCGACTTCTTCGCTAACTGCGCCTTTTTCGGCAATTATTTGGGGATTAATTCCAAGTAAAATTGCTTTGGTTTCGTCCGAATATGTGACAGCACCACCGCAAAAAGCACTAGAAGCACCAGCTAAATTTGTAATTCTTGTGGCTATCATACCGCCTGTGCAGCTCTCCGCAGTTGCAAGTTTCAAGCCCTTATCACGTAGTAAATCAAGGACTACTTTTTCCAGTGATTCTGCATCCATACCGTATATATATTCACCGAGGACTGAATGTACCTTTTCGATTACAGGTGACATCATTTTTTCGGCGACTTCCTCATTTTCGGCTTTTGCAGTAACTCGCAAAAGGCATTCGCCCTCTTTCGCGTAAGGTGCGAGAGTGGGATTTTGAAGCTCGTTCATCAGACCCCTTAGCATATGCTCCATCTGAGCTTCGCCTAGTCCGAAAATATTTAAGTTGTGTGACAAAATAACATCGTTTGATAGCTCTTTTAAATATGGTTTTCCCCAGTGATTGAACATCGCATTGCACTCTCTTGGTGGCCCTGGTAACATCATCACAATTTTTCCTTGAGCCTTAAAAGCGCATCCTGGTGCTGTGCCCCAAAAGTTCTGAAAAACAGTACATTTTTCAGGTAGAAATGCTTGCTGTAAGTTGTTTTCAGTCATGGGTTTTTCGATGGAGAGAAACAGCTGGCGAATCCGCTCCGCCGCCTCTTCATTATACTCCAATTTCAAACCAAAACTATCGGCTAAAACTGTTTTTGTGAGGTCATCACAAGTAGGTCCAAGTCCACCAGTTGTTATGATGATATCAGCCCTGTTTTTTGCGACTTCCACAGCATCGGAGAGCCTTTTTGGGTTGTCTCCGACGACAGTGTGCCAAAGCACATTAATGCCGAGTTCAGATAGATAAATCGACAAATCTCTCGCGTCTGTGTTCACGGTATTCCCCAATAACAGCTCTGTGCCTACGCCTAATAGTTCTGCATTATATACGGCTTTCATGCATAAATCCTCACTCGCTCGATGTTTTCAAAGGCTTCATTTACCAGTGCGTCTATGTCCAAATCGGCCTCTGCTTTTACAACTTCGTCAATCTTTGGCTTAGTGCGTGGATGCCTCGGTGTGAACACTGTGCAACAGTCCTCATAAGGTAAAATTGAAGTGTCAAAAGTTTCGATATGTCTGGAAATTTCGATAATATCTCGCTTGTCCATTCCGACAAGTGGACGCAAAATTGGAAGATTTACGCACTCTTCGGTCACTGCCATCGCCTGCATGGTTTGGCTTGCGACTTGACCCAAGTTTTCACCTGTGACGAGTGCTGAACAGCCGTTTCTTTCTGCAATTTTTTCGGAAATTCTCATCATAAATCTGCGCATTACTATTGTATAAAGTTCCTCGGGGCATTTTTTGCCTATTTCTTCCTGAATTTTTGTAAATGGAACGACTTCAACATTCAAAGTTCCGCAGTATCCTGTTAAAATTTTTGCCAATTCTAAGACCTTTTCTTTGGCTTTTTCGGAGGTGTAAGGATAGGAAAAAAAGTGAACAGGAATGACTTGAACGCCTCTTCTAGCAATCATATAACTGGAAACTGGGCTGTCAATTCCACCGGAAAGTAGGGTCACGGCGCGACCATTACTTCCAACAGGCATTCCGCCAGCTCCACGAATAGAATTGCCATGAACATAGGCGCTGAAATCGCGAACTTCTACATTGACAATCAGCTCAGGGTTTTTGACATCAACTTTGGTTTCGGGGTAGTCATCGGCAAGAAGTCCGCCGACATATTGTGACAATTCTATGGAAGTCATTGGAAAACGCTTATCTGCTCTCTTGGTTTCGACCTTAAAGCTTGATGCATTTTTAACACTTTCGCCTAAATATTGTACAGCGGTTTTGTAGATTTCGTCCTTGTCTTTTTCACATGCTCTTGCGATAGACAAAGATACAACACCAAAAAGTTTTTTAAGTCTGTTGAGCGCCTCTTCCAAATCACAGTCTTCGCTTTTGGGTTCGACATAGATTGCTGATTGCACTCCGTATATGTGAAATTCTCCCAAGTCTTTAATCATACGCTTTGCATTTGAAATCAGTTTTAGTTCAAAACTGCGTCTATTTAAGCCTTTTAGAACAATTTCGCCCTGTTTTAACAGGATAATATCTTTCATAAATAACTCCTTATTTACCCGTAGGTATACGCTCTGTATTGTATCGCTTCGGCAATATGAGAACTTTTTATGCTCTCCTCGCCTGCCAAATCGGCTATGGTTCGTGCGACACGTAAAATTCTATCGTAGCTTCTAGCGGTTAAATTCATTCGCTCAAAAGCAAGTTTAAGTAAATTATTGGCTTTTTCATCCAATTTGCAATGCTCGTGTAGCTCTTTTTGACCCATTCTTGCATTGCAATCGGAGTCTTTGCTTATAAATCTTGTATTCTGAACCGCACGTGCGGTGTCCACTCTTCTCTTGATTTCGGCGGAGCTTTCCGAGGTTTGGCGGCGGCTCAATTCGTCGTAATCGAGTGCTGGGACTTCCAGAATTATGTCAATTCTATCCAAAATGGGGCCGGAAATTCTCGAACGGTAATTCTTTACAGAATACTCCGAGCATATGCATTTATTACCAGTTCCAAACCAACCACATTTACATGGATTCATAGCACAAACAAGCATAAAACGGCTGGGATAAGTGACTGTTCCCGACGCTCTCGACACTGTGATATGTCCGTCCTCCAAGGGTTGGCGCAATGTTTCAAGCACATCTCGGTGATACTCGGGAAGTTCGTCGAGGAACAAAACCCCGTTGTGCGACAGTGAAATTTCGCCAGGCAACAAACTAGAGCCACCGCCCGAAAGTGCTACCGCTGAAACGGAATGATGAGGTGAACGAAATGGTCTCGTGTTTACCAGGGGATTTTTTCCATCTGTTAACCCTCTAACGGAATGGACTTCTGTGGTTTCAATTATTTCGCTCTTCGTCATGTCGGGTAAAATGGAGGGTAAACGCTTAGCGAGCATGGACTTTCCCGAACCCGGAGGCCCGACAAGAAGCACGTTGTGTCCGCCAGCAGCGGCGACTTCCAAAGCTCTCTTTACGTTTTCTTGTCCTTTTACGTCGGCAAAATCTGCCAAATGATTGGAAGTAATAGCCAATTCTGGGGCTACAGCTGGTGAAATCTGTTCTTCGCCGTTCAAAAAGGCGATTAATTGAGGCACATTTTTGACAGGATATACCTCAACACCGTCAGCGAAAGCGGCTTCCAGACTGTTTTCGGAGGGGAGGAAAATTTTAGTAATCCCATTTCTTGCCGCCGCTATAGCCATGGAGAGTGCTCCGCGGACTGGGCGAAGTTCACCCGATAAACTTAGTTCACCTATGAATGCCCAGTCGTCTTTCAGTGGGGAAATTTCGCCCTGAGCAGAGAGAATTCCGAGTAAAATCGGTAAATCGTAAAGCGTACCAATTTTTTTGGTGTCCGCTGGGGCGAGATTGATGGTAACTCGGCTGACAGGAAAACCCAAACCAGAGTTTTTTAGTGCGGCACGAACCCTGTCTCTCGCCTCTTTTACAGCGGTGTCGGGCAAGCCGACAATGTCAAAAGCAGGTAATCCGTTTGATATGAAACACTCGACCCCGACGGCATAACCACCTATGCCCTGAAAGCCCATGGAACGTATGGCTGATATCATAATGTACCTACCTTTCACTGATTATTGTATAATGTTACAATTAAAATTAGTCGTTTTCGCTTTGGATTTTGACTGCAACTGAAAGCTCATCCAGCTGTTTTTCGTCAACGAAATCAGGGCAATTCATCATCAAATCTGATGCATTTTGGACTTTGGGGAATGCAATTACGTCGCGTATTGAGTCCGTGCCAGCCATAAGCATCACAAGTCTGTCCAAGCCATAAGCTATACCGCCGTGAGGAGGTGCGCCGAACTTAAATGCGCCGACAAGGTGTGAAAATTGCTCTTCGATATCTTTCTCAGAAATGCTCAGTGCTTTAAAAACTGTCTCCTGCATTTCGGGTGTGTTGATACGGATTGAACCACCGCCAAGCTCACAGCCGTTGAGTATAATATCGTAGGCACGAGCGCGACAATTTGCCTTATCACTGACGATTTTTTCTTCGTCGCCAATCATTGGAGCGGTGAACGGATGGTGCTTTGCGTAGTATCTGTCGTCATCTGCGGAGTATTCAAACATCGGGAATTCAGTGACCCAAAGGAAGTTAAATTGGTTGGGATTTAATATCTCAAGTTGCTTTGCACATTCACAACGAAGAGCGCCAAGTGCCGCAAAAACTACATCATTATCAGCATCTCCGACGATTAGAATTAAGTCGCCATCGCTTGCATTTGCTCTTTCTAGGATTTTTGCGTTTTCTTCTTCTGTTAAAAATTTAGCAAAGGAGGAAGTTGCTCCACCGTCTATCATTCGTGTATATGCAAGACCTTTTGCTTTGTAGGTTTTTACAAAGTCAACTAGCTTGTCAATTTTCTTTCTTGGGAACTTATCAGCATAGCCTTTTAAGTTGATAAGCCTTACTGAACCGCCATTTGTGACAGGGTCAGTGAACACTTTAAATCCACAATTTGCAACTATATCGCTGATGTCGCACAGCTCAAAACCGAAACGTGTGTCGGGTTTATCGCTACCAAATCTATCCATAGCTTCGCGCCAAGGCATACGCTCAAAAGGTGTTTTGATATCAACATTAAGAACATCTTTAAAAACTCTTCTCATGAATCCCTCTTGGATTTCCATGATTTCGTCCTCATTCAAAAAGCTCATTTCTAGGTCGATTTGTGTGAACTCGGGCTGTCTGTCTGCTCTTAAATCTTCATCGCGGAAGCAACGTACAATTTGGAAATATCTATCAAATCCTGCCAACATTAGTAATTGTTTGTACTGCTGAGGGCTTTGGGGAAGTGCATAAAATTTTCCTGGGTGAACACGGCTGGGGACTAGGTAATCTCTAGCGCCCTCGGGAGTTGACTTCGTCAAAACTGGTGTTTCAATTTCCAAAAATCCGTTTTCGTCAAAGTAATCACGGCAGACTTTGGAAATTTTATGGCGCATTTTGATGATTTTTTGCATATCAGGGCGACGCAAATCCAAATAGCGGTATTTTAGACGCAATGTGTCGTTAACATCGCTGTTTTCTTCGATTGCAAATGGGGGAGTTTCACTTTTTGCTAGAATTTGGAATTCGGTGACGTCGATTTCAATTTCACCTGTTGGAATTTCAGTGTTTTTTGAGCTTCTCTCACGAACTGTTCCGACTGCTTTGATGACAAATTCTGAACGAGTTGCGAAAGCGTTTTCAAAAATTCCTCTGTCTGTTGCATCGTTAAAAGCAAGCTGAACAATGCCGGTTCTGTCACGTAAATCGATAAAAATTAGCTGTCCAAGGTCACGTTGGCGCTGTACCCAACCGCAAACTGCGACACTTTTTCCGCAGTCTGTAATTCTTAAGTCTCCACAATAATTTGTTCTCATTTTCAAATCTCCTAGTTAAGTTTTTTGGCAAATTCCAAAACATTTAAGTTGTTAACAGCTGCGCTGTTTGTTATTGTTGGGTTTACAGAAAATCTGTTGATTTCTGCTTCTAATAGGTCGATTGCATAGTTTTTTTGAACTTTTGAGGTTAATTCATGGTCAAGTCCAAGCATTACAAAATGCAAACTTATGCTGTCCTCTGTTTCAATAATGGCGCTCACGCCAGCTGGCTTTAAAGCGATTAAAGTGTCAAAAAGTGCCGCAGACGTACTATCTTTTTCGTAGATGGTTGGGCGAAGACCCGAATAGGGGACTTCTAGGGCTTTGGCGGTTTCTTCAAATTTCACATAAATGGGAAGTTCTGTTAATTCTGCCTTTAAGACGGTCATGCCCTCTCGTAAAAGTGTCAACTCAGCTTCGCTGAGTTCTGATTTTTCAAAGCTCAAATAGTCCGCGCAAACATAGTCATTTGTTGCTAACATGCGGTCAATTGCGGGTTCGGTTGGCTCTAGTTCATCAATTAACAAATTGTATAAATATTCATCTTCTAATGTAATTTTTTTATACAACTCTCGAATGTCATCTTTGATGTTGAGCTCGTCAAGCTCATTCTCGATTGCCTTGACGTCCTTGTCGTCAAGGTACAGCTCAAACTCCTGAGCATATGAGCGAATTGCAGCGTGATAAGTCAAATATTCGTTTACATTTTCTTTCGCCAATTCATATGGAAATGCGTTCAAATATTCGTTGAATTCTGCCCAATCTATGGGAGTATATGAGTTTTCTGCATAAACTTCGGATAGATACCTCTCAAATCCATGTGGGAAATCAGAAGTTAGCCAAAGCTTGTAAACATCCTCGTATTCGGGGTGAAAACTTAGTTGATACTCAGCAGAAATTCGCTCAAGTTCTGCACTTAAAATTGCAATATATGCATCTGCTGTGACATCATAACCACTAATCGTAACTGCGGTATCTTCGTCGTTGATGAATAAATATTCAGCTGCTATGCTGTCATCAATCTCCTTGGGTGTGAACTCAATTCTCAAACTTTCGTCGGCGCATCTTGCCATAATCGCACTGCTTTCTGCGCGCGTCAAACTGGTATGACCGTTAAAAGTTCCGTAGGCATCGCTACCTGTCAAAATTCCCGCCTTATAAAAAGCCAAAACCGATTCGTCATCAGTGTCTGGGATTTCTTCGATTTCATTAATAGCACCAAGATATTTTTCTGGCATTACAAGCGCAAGTAAGTCAAAAAACTCTTGTCTGGTAATTTCTGTATCCAAGTTTGAAGTGAATTTATAACCCAAATCCTCAAAATATCCAATATATACCTCGTGCCAAACGTCAGTCTCGACCAAATCGACGCTTTCTGTCATGTAAACATGAAATCTAGCCGCAATTGCAGCGCCCTGTGCAACAGTCAATTTCTCATCAGGTTGGAAAATTGAATCCGAAATTCCGTTTATTAAGCCTAATTCTGTGCAAAAATCAACATATTCTGCCGACCAGTGGTTTTCGGTATCATCAAAACTTGCGACAGCCATTGCGGAAGTTGATGTCAATATCGTTAGCGCAAGTGCCCCCGAAATTAGCTGTTTTTTCATTTTTTTACCTCGTTAACAGGTGAGATTTTTGCCAGTTTTTCCATTTCAGTGGCGACAATTTCGGCTGCTTCTGCCGCGGAAACTGTGCATTGTTCGCCCGATTTTAAATTTTTCAAGCTGACTACATTATTCGCAATTTCGTCCTCGCCGATTATAGCCGCAAATGGAATTTTTAGTTTGTCAGCATAGCTCATTTTTGCCTTAAACTTCTTATTTTCTGCATAAAGCTGTGTCCGAACACCCTTTTCCCTGAATAATGTTGCGCATGAAATTGGAAACGCTAGGTCGTCTGTCATGGGCAAAACAATCAGGTCACAAGGCGAGGTTACAAGTTCTTCGGCTAGCAATCCTTGCTCACTTAGGACAAAGAAAAGTCTTGTCAGCCCAATGGAAATTCCAACTCCTGGAAGTTTTTTGTCCGTATAGTACTCAGCGAGGTCGTCATATCTGCCACCCGAACAAACTGAGCCAATTTCTGGGTAATCTGTCATGACAGTTTCGTAAACTGTGCCAGTATAATAGTCAAGACCACGAGCGATTGTAAGGTCGACAGCGAAATTTTTCTCGGGAACTCCAAAATTTGCAAGGTGCTTTGCAACTTCTGTTAACTCAGAAAATCCTGTGTCAAACTGCTCGTTTTTGCCTACATATTCTTGTAAGCTTTCTAAAACCTCTGAATTTGTACCTTTAATTGCAATAAATTTCAAAATTTCGCCTGCGTGCTCTTGGGAAATTTTGACTTCTGTAGTCAATAATTCTTTGACTTTATCAGCGCCGATTTTTTCGATTTTGTCGGATATACGCATGATGTCACCCGATTGCTCGGACAGTCCCAACATTGCATAGAAGCCATTCAAAATTTTGCGGTTATTTACACGGATTACAAAATTTTTAAATCCAAATTCTGTGAAAGTTTTGTAAATGATTGAGGGGATTTCCGCCTCGTTTATTATGCTCAAATTTGTATCACCAATAATGTCGATATCTGCTTGATAAAATTCTCTAAATCTTCCTCTTTGCGCTCTCTCGCCCCTGTAAACCTTTCCGATTTGGTATCGACGGAACGGGAAAGTTAACGCACCGTAGTTTAGAGCGACATATTTTGCCAATGGCACTGTGAGGTCAAATCTCATTGCAAGGTCAGTGTCACCTTTTTGGAATTTATATATTTGTTTCTCTGTTTCGCCTCCGCCTTTTGCCAATAAAACCTCAGCGGCTTCCAGTATTGGAGTATCTAAAGGCGTGAAGCCATAGAGCGAGTATGTCTCTCGAAGTGTTTCCATAAAACGCTCTAAAACCATTTGTTTTGCGGGTGTCAGCTCCATAAAACCCGATAATGTGCGTGGTTTAATTCTTTGCATCTTGATTTCTCCTATTTAGTAATTAATTAAAAGCGAAAAAAATTGCAATCATCCCGTAGATTGGGACGATTGCAAATCGTGGTACCACCCAAATTCGGCGCAAAACGCCCTTGGTACGCTCCTTAAAGCGGAGCAAACTGCGATTTCGGCATAATGATGCCTTATACGCTGACTCGAGAGCTGTCTTCACCAATTCAAAGTCGAGCGCTTTCAGTCGTGGCGCTTCGTCCCTGTGAGCTTCGGTCATTGGCTACTCCTGCTCTGTCACTGTCTTTTCTTATTGTCTCTTACGATGTCGCGCCAGTCAAGGAATCCGCGTTTCAATCCTTGGATTAAAACTTCTGCAGTTGCGACATTTGTTGCGAAAGGTATTTGGTGAGTGTCACATAGCCTTGAAATTTCGTTAATTCCAGCATAGTCCTCTCTACCATTGGTGTCGCAGAAATACAAAACGAGGTCGATTTCATTGTACGCAATTCTTGCACCAATTTGCTGAATTCCGCCTTGTTCCTCGCTAAAATAAGGGGTTACTGTTAAGCCAGTTGCTTCACTGACCAGTCTTGCGGTTGAGCCTGTTCCGCAGATGCTATGCCCGGCTAAAATTCCGCAATATGCAATGCAAAATTCAACCATCAGCTCTTTTTTACCATCATGTGCTATCAACGCTATGTTCATAGTTTAAAGTCACCTTCTAACTAATTATTTTTATGGTACTATGAAAATTCCAATTTGTACTTTTCTATTATACTACAAGAAAAATTAAATTTCAATAAAAATTTGTAAAAAATTTTACCAAAATTTGCCTATTTCAACAATTGCATTTCACTTTCTAAGCCAGTGCCACCATTTTTGGAGCTGAAATAGTAGTCTAGTATGGGAATTGCTATCTCATCGACCTCAGATCCGGCTCCACCTTTTTCCACGATTATAGAAATTGCTATCTCAGGATTTACAGCGGGCGCATATATGATTGCAAGACCGTCGTTTGTTATGCCCTCACCTTGTTGCGCTGTACCTGTTTTTGCGGCGACGTCAATTTCGTAATATCCGAAAGTTTGGAATGATGTACCGGTGAAGTCGTTTGCAACGCTATACATACCTGCTCGAACGGCTTCGAAGTCGTGCTCTTCTGCTGTTACAACGCCTACAACTTCTGCCTCGTGAGTGTAAATACTCTCTGAAAAAGTGTAATTTCTGACACTTCTTAGAATACTTGTAGAATATCTTGTTCCACCGTTTGCAATAATCGCCGAGAAATTCGCCAATTGTAAGGGCGTTGTTTGTGTCAAACCTTGCCCAATAGCTGTCATCAAAGTATCACCAACGTACAGCGGTTTGCCCTCAACTTGTAGCTTAAATTCTTCAGTTGTAAGCGTTCCTATAGTTTCGGGCAACTCAATTCCCGACGGTTCTGCCCAGCCCATGGTTCTTGCATAGTTGTTTATCGCATCAAGTCCAACCATATCACCTACAGAATAATAAAAATAGTTACACGAAGTTGATGTTGCACTTGTGACGTTAACATCACCATGTGAACCCTCGCCATAAATCCAACAAGTTGGCGCATATGAGCCTTGTTCAGGCGCGGCATATTTCGTATAAATGCCCTCATCGTATATGGTTGTGGTGGTTTGTATAACATTTTCACCCAAAGCGGCGAGCGATGTTACAGGTTTAAACGTCGAACCCGGTTCGTATAGGCCGTTCAACGCTCTGTTATAAAGCGGGTTATTTTCATCCTCCAAGAGCTCTGAGTAATTATCAAAAACTGTTGAAGGGTTAAAGGTCGGATAGTTTGCTATTGCAAGTGGTTCACCCGAATTTGCCTTGATTACAACGACCGAGCCGCCTGTAATTGGGGTACGAACTTCGTCCTCTTCGCCGTTTGCGATGCGCTCCTCGTTTTTTTCATCGAGCTGTGCATTGTAATTTTCTATATATGCGGCAAGAGATTGCTCCGCAGCTTCTTGAATACCAATATCAAGAGTTAAGTATATATGGTTTCCGGGTTGAGGTTCTTCTATATAAGATGTATTTGTGACAACACCTGTTGAAGTTGTCGTAACGCGGGCAAGCCCGTCAACACCGTGCAAGTATTCTTCAAAAACCAGCTCAGCGCCCTCTTTACCGACAAGTGAATCCATTGCGTATCCAAATTCGTCATAACGCTCATATTCTTCGGCAGTCATTGCGCCGACATAACCGAGGATGTGCGCGGCATAATCAGTGTTATATTCACGAATATATGCAACTTCGATATCAAAACCTGGCAAATCACTCTCTAAAAGTTTGGTAATAAGGTCGATATTAACATCGCTTGCAAAAACATAATCAGCAGTTGCGACCGAAAATCTACCGTTGATTTCATATCTAACACCGGCGATTAGCCTTGCCTCTTCGCCTGTGTAATTATTGTCAATATCATATCTGTCACGACAATAGGCAAGCAAATCAACCGCACTGGAATTTTCGGTCAAATCGTCACGATTTTCGTCTAATAAATAACCATTAAGAAAGGTTCTTTGCATGTTTGTCATGTTTTCGACATATTCAAAAGGAGGGGAAGTTGTTATTGGCATGGTGTCTGTGTGCTTTTCGCCCTCGCTTTGGACTATTCGTATAAGCTCTAAAATAATTGCGTTGGGGTCGTCTTGTGCAAAAAGCTCATCTGTGTCGATTACAATGTTATTACTGGTTCGGTTAGACACCAAAACTCGCCCATATCTATCCAAAATATCACCTCGGGCGGCGACAACTCGCTCAGTTGTTACAATGCTATTTGTGGAACTCTCATAATAAGCTTGTCCCTCGACAATTTGTAGCTTATATAAAGTTGAAACATAAACACCGACAAGGACTAATAAAAAAATTGAGAATGCTATAAGTCTACTTTTGCTGTAAAATCTATCCATCAAGTCTCCTTTCGAGGATTAATCTATGCTCTTTTTACCTATGGTTTTACAAATTAAATAAATCGGGATTATATATGGAATTGAATATAAAACCTGTAATCCCGAAACTTTCGCGAGCTCGGCAACTCCTGTGTCATACATCAAAATCATTCTAAGGGATTGAAAAAACGCAGAAATCAAAAGTCCAACTGTGCCTGTGAACAAAAAGGAAGTCACTTTTGGGCTTATGAGGAATTTATCAGCCGCTGCACCCATTAATCCAAGCGTGGGCGATAAAATCGTAAAAAGCACCAAAGTTTCGGCAAGCATGGCATCGGTCAAAAGTCCGCAGGCTAAACCGAAAGAAATTCCCCACATTGGCCCTTGTAAAACGCCGAGTGCGACTGGAAAAATCGGTATTATAAATGCTCTCACTCCGAATAATGAAATTCGTGAGATTATAATTTCTTGAAACGTGAGCATAGCAATCATCACAAGTGAATACAGTGCAGCACGTTTCATTTTTTCTATATCAATAAGGTCTAAAATCAAAATTAAACCATCCTATTCTATGACTGTGAAGTCCTTGATAATTGCAATTTGAGAAAGAGAAGCTAGGTCAGCGGAAGGTGCTAAAACACCATAGGGCATTTGTCCGCCAGCTTCGGTTAAAACTGACTCAATAGTTCCCAAAACAAGCCCTTGTGGAAAAGAACCACCACGACCAGATGTTAAAACAATGTCGCTTTCGATTAGGTTTGTACCCTCTGTAAGGTGAAATATTCGGCATTTTCCGTCTTGCATAAGCTCAAAATCACCTATAGCCATCGCCGGATTTCCGGTTTCACCGACCAAAACACCGACATCAATCTCGACGTCAATAATAGTTTTGACATTAGCCCAGTTATCGCCGACTTCCGAAATTTGACCGACAAGTTCACCGGCAGAAGTTATAACGGGCATACCGACCGCAAGCTCTGCGTCCTCACCCTTGTTTATTGAAAATGAGCTTGACCAGTTAGATGAGTTCCAGTTAACTATGCGTGCAGTTTCTAAAATAAAGTCAGAGTGTTTTTGCTTCAAACCCAGAAGTTCGCGCAACTCTTCGTTTTCGCCAACTGCCGCTTCGCCCTCTCTCGCTCGCTCTTCTGCGTCGGCAAGTTGGGCTTTTAGGGCATTGTTCTCTGCGACCAGTTTGTCGTATTCATAAATTTGTCCGTAAAGGCTTTCAAACCATCCCAAAAGTGAATCGGCGGCGCTTTGTACCGGCGTTTTTATAACACCAGAGGCGTTGCTTATTGGGCCTGCTTTTCCAGCTAAATATACGGAGCTTACAGACACTAAAATGACAACGGAAACAACCATGATGCCAAGCCTTATGCCGTATCTTCTAAAAAACTTTTTTATATTCAAATTATATCCACACCTAATTTTACCAATATTCTACCCAATTTACAGAGAGGTAAGCCCATGACATTATAAAAATCACCAGAAATTCCACTGACAAAAAGTGCGCCCTTACCTTGTATGCCGTATGCGCCGGCTTTGTCCATGGGTTCGCCCGTTTCGACATATCTTTGGATTTCTTCGTCTGTCATAACTCTGAAAATGACGTCAGTTTCCTCAAAAGTGCAAATTTCAATATCGCCTTTTACTACACAAATTCCTGTATAAACTTTGTGGCGATTTCCCGAAAGCCTTTTAAGCATATCGAATGCCTCGGTTTTTGACTTGGGTTTTCCGAGTAATTTCATATCAATGCTTACAACGGTATCTGCGGCTATGATAAGCGCATCGTCCTCGGCTTGAAGCTTAACTTCAAGCGCCTTTTGACGTGCAAGTTCCTCTACAATTTCGTTGGGTGCAACACCGTAACGCATAATTTCCTCGCCTTTTGCTGGGATGACTTCGAAATTATTAAATCCCATCATTTCAAGCAATTCTCTTCTGCGTGGAGAAGCGGAAGCCAGAATTATTTTCATTTTTTTCATCCTTTTTTAAACTACGCCTCTGTAGTAAAGTCCTCTTGTTATGTTTGTTGCTATGTATTTTCCCTCGCCCATGTAGTTTTTGGTGAGGTTTACACATTCTCTGGAACTCTCGGTTGTAAAAATCAGCCTTACCGCCCAAAGTCCTATGTTCTCGTAATCTGCACTTTTGTCCGCCAAATATAATTTATGAGCGTTCAAGACCACGTTTCTATGTCCAAACTCACGAATTACAGGGAAAACCGCCCCACGTTTGTCATAAAGCTGGGTAACATTATCACAGTTACAACGACCTGCGCTGTTTTTGATTATGCACTGGTCAGTTATCATCGAGGGCAAACGTCCGTAGGCAATAAGCTCTGTATTTGTCGGTTTTATCATGTCGCGAATTTGACTGAGCCTTAACTCAAATGAAGCCGTGACGGATATAAGTCCTGCCATTCTCAAAACTTCGGCGGAATGTGTATTGAAAGTGTTTAGTCCGAAATCACCACGTATAGAAATGCCAACTTGACGGCACATTGCTATATGTCCTAGATTTCCGACCAATGCTTCGGTTATGCCCAAGGCACTTACGTGTTTAAGCATGTCGATAACTTCTGTGCGCTCTGAGTCTGTCACTATCCTCGGCAGAACAGCGCAAACAGTTATTCCGGCACGGACGAAATGTGCAACAGTTTCGTAATTTTTGTGTATAATCTCAAGTGGAATATACAGATAATCAGGGTGAGTTTCGCATAATTCGGGGGAAAGTTGCTCTAAATTCGTCACCTGACAGATGACTTTAGGTGTCCCCTTTTGTGCCGCGGACAGGGGTGCAGCAGGGAAAATTCCCTCGGCACGAACAAGGTCATCACGGCGCATTTGAGTCAATTTTGAAATTAGTTCACGACGGACTTCGTTTAAATCAGAGGCGGCAAGATAAAGACCACTGCCGATTTTGCAATTAATAGCTGAGCAATAATAAGGAGTTCCGCCTGTTTTATATAGCTGACGAGTTATATAATCCTCGTTAATTTCTCGACTGACCGAGCGCTGAGGGGTAGGGCCTTCTATCGTTGCGTGTCTGCCCTCTTCGTCCTCAATGGCGAAAAGTGAGCGAGCGCCAGCCTCGATAACGGCGAACATGATTACGGGAACACGTCTGCCCTCGGCATTGATATATTTTTTTCGTGCCTCAGAATATAGTCTTTCAACACCTCTGTCGGGGTCTTGTCTTACTCCGAGCATATGAGAACCAAGCTCCCCACGCATATATCCATCAGTGAAGCCCTGACGAGAAAATGCAAGTTCAAGTCTTTGCATATCCGCCGGTGTTGGGGGAGTTTGAGTTTTAAGTGCTCTGGAATAAATTTCGGTGACAACCGCTGTGTATTCCGGCCTTTTTCCCCTACCCTCAATTTTTGCGCAGGCAATGCCTATGCGCTCTAGCTCAAGGAGGTAATTTATTAGGCAGTTGTCTTTTAAACTCATGGGTTTTTCGTCCAAACGACTTCCTGTGCTAAAGTCCATACGACATGTTTGGGAGCATTTACCACGGTTTCCGCTGTGAGTTCCGATAAGTGAGCTCATATAACATTGTCCCGAATGGGCGAAACATAGTGCGCCATGGACAAAAACTTCAAGCTCTATAGGTGAACGACGGCTGATGTACTCAATTTGGTCAAAGCTTAGCTCTCTAGCGAGCACAACTCGGGAAACTCCAAGTTCCGCCGCTGCCAAAACGCCCTCAAGATTATGCACACTCATCTGTGTGCTTGCGTGAATGGGCATGTCGGGGATTAGGCTTTTTAAAACTCTGACAAGTCCTAAATCCTGTACAATTATAGCCGAAACACCCATGATTGCGGCTTTTTGTGCAAGGATTGAGGCTTCTTTAATTTCTCTGTCACTTACAAGGGTGTTTAAGGTCAGATAGACTTTGCAACCTCTAACCCTACAATATTTAACGGCATTTTCAAATTCTTCATCCGAAAAATTCTTTGCACCTTGTCTTGCGTTGTGCGCGCCGAAGCCCATATAAATAGCATCCGCACCACTCTGAACGGCAGCGATGACAGCCTCAGGAGAGCCTGCGGGAGATAGTAGTTCTAACATTTTTAATATTCCTCAAAGATAATTCTGTAACTGTTTTGTTTCTGTTTTACTTGTATCAAAGCATTATACCACAAACAAGTATGTTGCTACAAGTCATTTTTGATGTTATAATGAGTGTTAAAGCCAAATTCAAAATAAATTTACAATTGAGGATAAAAAACCTATGGGTGAAATAAAATACTTAATCCCGAGAGAGCACGCAATTTCAATCTCCTCTCGTGATATAGATAAGCTGATTGCAAGACGTGATGCAAACTGCGCCCTGCTTTTTCTCTACCTTTTGCGGTGTAATGGTTCATTCACGCTTGAAGAGGCATCGAATGTATTGGGCAGAACGAGTTTAGAAATTCGAAATACAGCCGACGCATTAGAAAAAATGGGTATGCTTGAAATTCATGCAATTTTAGAGCCAGCCGAGGCTTTGCCCGAAGTTTCGACTGAGGATATAAAGTCTAAAACCATGGAAAGTCCTGAGTTTTCAACGCTTATAAACGAAGTTCAAGGTTTGATGGGCAGGATTATGTCAGGAATAGAATTAAAATTGCTTTTCGGCATTTATGACTATTTATCTCTGCCTCCTGAGGTTATATTAATGTTAGTGAGCCACTGCATAGAAAAAACTCAAAAACGTCTTGGAATAGGGAAGTTACCGACAATGCGCTCTATAGAAAAAGAGGCTTATGTTTGGGCGAATAGAGAAATCATGACACTTGCAATGGCGGATGAACATTTGAAATATCTCGAACGACGCGACAGCGAAGTTAATAAGATAAAATCCGTTTTGGGAATACATCAGCGTGATTTGTCGACAACGGAGAGGAAATACATTGAAAGCTGGATAGGTTTGGGATTTGAAGCCGAGGCACTTGCGATTGCATATGACAAAACAGTTATGAAAACAGGCGGGTTGCAGTGGAAATACATGAATTCTATAGTGAATAACTGGCATAATAAGAATTTACATACAGCCGAAGAAATTTCTGTTGGCGACAAAATGCCGTTGACAAGCAGGCAAAAACCACAGTATACAAAGCCTGTTAGTGCCGAGGGCGAAATCGAAAGAATGGAAAAACTCATAGATAAAATGAAAAACAGTTAGGGGCGTGAAATAAATGGCATTAGACGGCAAGACATTGGCTTTGGCTCGTGAACGACTTTTGAGAATGAAAGAGGAAAACGAAACCGAGCACGAAAGACGAAAACGTGAAATTTATTATAAAGCGCCCGAGATAAAAGAGATGGACGCAAGGCTTCGCATGATAATGATGGAAGTTTTTGCTATTGCTACAGGGAAAAAGGGTTCGCTTGCTGATTTGGAAGAGGAGAGTCTCACAGTTCAGATGAAAAAAGCAGAAAGGCTGTGCGAGCTTGGCTATAGTGCGGAATATTTATCCGAAATTTGCGACTGCAAAATTTGTAAGGATTCCGGCTATGTGATGGGAAGAATGTGTGACTGTCTGAAAGCTTTGTACAGAGATGAGTCTGCAAAGAGGCTTTCGGATTTAGTCAAAACCGATAGCGGAAATTTTGCGGATTTCAAGCTCAACTTTTATGACGATAATGTTGATTATAAGCTTGGTGCTTCACCCAGAAAACGCATGGAGATTGTAAAAAATGCGTGTGAAATTTATGCACAAAATTTTTCGATAAACAGCATAAATTTACTGCTCAGAGGCGCTCCCGGACTTGGGAAAACATTTCTCTCGGCTTGCATAGCAAGAGAGGTCGCAAAGCGTGGTTACTCCGTAGTTTATGAAACAGCACAAAACGCATTTGAAGCCATGGAGGAGAGAAAATTTTCTCGTGACCCTGAAAGTGTTGCGCTCGAAAAAACGAGAAAAATTTTTGAAAGCGACCTGCTAATTTTAGACGACTTGGGGACAGAACTTCCGGGGGCATTTTCAACCGCAGCACTTTACCAGATTATAAGCACTAGGATTGCAGAAAAAAAGCCCATGATTTTAGTCACAGGCTTTTCTCAAATTGAGATTTCAAAAAGATATTCGGCACAGATTGCCTCAAGAATTGACGGGGATTTTCATGCGTTGGAATTCTGCGGAAGAGATATAAGGACAATTAAAAAAGAACGAGGTATTTAAATTGTTGCTTTATTAAGTAAAAGGGATGCACTCCGTGGGATAACTTTCTTTTGAAAGAGAGAAACCCACCGGAGATAGCACCCCTTTTGCGCTTTTTTAGCCTTATGACTTTGTCAAAATAATTTCCTTATTTTCAATTGTGGCGAGTGCTTTATCACCGTTTTTAAATTCACCCATGAGTACTTTTTCTGCCGCAACATCTTCAATTGCAGACTGTATCGCTCGTCTAAGCGGCCTTGCTCCATAAATCGGGTCGAAGCCTTTGTCGGCTAATTCGTCCAGAGCTTCTTCCGAAATTAAAAGCTCTATTCCCAAGCTTCCAACTCGAGCTCTAACGGTTTCGAGCATTTTTTCTGCAATTTTCTTGATATCTTCTCTCGATAGACGGTGGAAAACTATAGTATCGTCTATGCGGTTTAAAAATTCGGGTTTAAATGTTCGGCGCAGCTCTTTCATGACCATGTTACGGATTTCGATTGGACTTCTCTCGTCATCATCCGTTGCACTTCCCGAAAAACCGAGCTTTGATCTCAAATCAGTTATAGCTTTTGCGCCCACGTTTGAGGTCATTACAATAATGGTGTTTTTGAAATTGACTTTTCTGCCTTGGGAATCGGTCAAAAGTCCGTCCTCCATGACTTGCAACATGATATTGAAAACATCTTCATGAGCTTTCTCGACCTCGTCAAATAGAATTACGCTGTATGGTTTTCTGCGCACTTTTTCCGTAAGCTGTCCGCCCTCGTCATAACCCACGTAACCAGGGGGTGAGCCGATTAGCTTTGAAACTGTGTGTTTTTCCATAAATTCGGACATATCTATCCTAATCATAGCCGATTCATCACCGAAAACTGCTTCGGCAAGTGCCTTGCAAAGTTCGGTTTTTCCAACACCTGTCGGACCTAAGAAAAGGAAGCTTCCTATTGGACGTTTTGGGTCTTTTAATCCGACTCTGCCTCGTCTGATTGCTCGGGCGACAGCCGAAACTGCCTCATCTTGCCCAACAACACGTTTGTGCAAAATTTCTTCCATGCGCATAAGTCTTGCGCTCTCGTCCTCGGTTAAGCTAATTACGGGAACACCTGTCCAACCCGAAACGACCTCCGCTATGCTCTCTTCATTTACACAGAAATGGAGCTTTCCGCGTTTAGTTTCCCAGTTTTTACGTGCGTCGTCCAGCTCTTTACGCTGTAGACGTTCACGGTCACGAATAATCGCTGCCTGTTCAAAATCTTGCGATTGAATTGCCGCCTCTTTTTCTGAGACTAAGGCGCTGATGCGATTTTCAATCGACTGCAAGTCGGGTGGTGCGGTGTGACTTTTCATACGAACCCTAGAGGCGGCCTCGTCCATGAGGTCTATGGCTTTGTCGGGTAAAAATCGGTCGTTTATATAACGAGATGACATTTTAACTGCCGCCTCGATTGCACTATCGGTAATTTTCAACTTATGATGTGCTTCGTATTTGTCACGCAAGCCTTTTATGATTAAAATGCTCTCATCTATTGACGGTTCTTCAACCATTACAGGCTGAAAACGTCGCTCTAATGCTGCATCTTTTTCGATGTGCTTTCTGTATTCGTTTAATGTGGTTGCGCCGACAATTTGGATTTCACCACGTCCGAGAGCGGGTTTTATGATATTTGCCGCATCAATTGCACCCTCGGCAGCTCCTGCGCCAATTATGGTGTGGAGTTCGTCGACAAATAAGATTACGTCCCCTGCTTTTTCGACTTCTTTTAGGACAGATTTTATGCGCTCCTCAAAGTCGCCTCTGTACTTTGTGCCGGCAAGCATACTCGTGAGGTCGAGCGAAACTATACGCTTGTCACGTAAATCGTCAGGCACATCTCCGCTCATAACCATCTGAGCAAGCCCCTCGGCAACGGCAGTCTTACCGACACCTGGCTCGCCGATTAAAACAGGGTTATTTTTCGTGCGACGTGATAAAATCTGCATCACACGTGCAATTTCTTTTTCTCTTCCGATTACAGGGTCAAGATTGCCTTTTTCGGCAAACTCGGTGAGGTCACGGCTGTATTGGTCAAGTGTTTTCGTGCTACCCGAGCTTTTTCGCTGTGAACGGTGCTGAGCACCCTTAGGTGGGCGACTTTCGGGATTTCCGAAAACGGCTAATATATCGGTGTAAAGCCTGTTAAGGTCAACACCCAAAGAGCTGACAAGTCTTGCAGCGGAGCTTTCAGGCTCTCGTAAAATTCCCATCAAAAGATGTTCAGTACCAACATAATTATGCCCCAAACTGTTAGCATCAGCCATAGAAAGCTCAATAACCCGTTTTGCCCGAGGCGTCAATCCCTGAGCAGGAACGCCAGCAACACCACGTCCAACAAATCGCTCGATAAGCTCAGTAATCAATTTCTCGTCAATTCCGCTGTCACGCAGAATTTTCGAGCCCAAACCCTCAAACTCATGCGAAATGCCAAGTAGCAAATGTTCAGTCCCAACATAACTATGTCCAAGCTCCGAGGCTTTTTCTTGTGCCAAAGCAATACTTTTTTTAGCTCTTTCCGTAAATCTATCTGAATTGCGCAATACAATCAACTCCTTTGTAATTAAAATATTTGCAGTTTAGCCACTTTTTAAACATATGAACGGCAGAAAACACTGCAAACGAAAAATTTCGCTGAAATTTTTCTTCCATCGTCAGCTGCACTCGTCAATTTCGGTCACATATATACAATATGCTGCCTGAAAAAATCCTTGTGAAAACTGCTCACACGCTAGTCTACATCTTCTCGACTGCGAATTTCGTCGCGTAATGAAATTGCGAATTCAAAATTTTCTTCAAGTATGGCTTTTTCAAGCCTTGCACGAAGTTCCGAAACCTCGCGTTTTTTGCGAAGGTCGGCGACCTTTTCTCTTGAAATATCCATTTCGCGATTGTCGGCAGGAGGGAAATTTATAATTTCCGCATTCCCCAAGACCGGCAGTGGCGCATAAAAACCTCTCGCCCTTGTATCATCAAACAAAGAGAATAAACCGATAGGGTCGAAAGGTGGGATTTTAGAGGAAAAAACTCGCTCTTTAATTAATCCATCTTCGACCGCACATTCGGAACATAGTTTTTTTATAGTGATATCACCATTAATATTAGTTGTATATAGGAAATTAATTTCCCGTTCATGACACTTTTCGCATTTCAAATTAATCACCCTTTCAATTCTGCGGTTGCGATAAGCATGTGTTTTATAATCGAAGCTCGTACCATATTTCGCATTGGTTGCGAAACAGCTTTCAGAGCGCTGTCCGATACGGCGGTTAAAATCAAATTTGCGCTGTTCTCATCTAAAGCACCTGCGTGTAGTGCGTTTGAAATTAAGGCTCTCGACATCTGGAAATCGACGATATCTCCCATCGAGTTCACTAAGTGGAGAACAAGCCTATCAGGTGTTGGCGAAACTCGCTTTATGCGGATATACCCGCCGCCACCTCTGCGTGATTCGACTATATAGCCGTGTTCGGGAGCAAATCTTGTGGTTAACACATAATTTATTTGGCTGGGGACACAGCAAAATTTTTCTGCAAGCCCTGAGCGTTGAATTTCAGCGAAGCCACAAGTTTCCAGTTGGTCTAAAATAAAGCTAGCAATTAAATCACTGGTTGCCATAGACTACTCCTATCTATATATCTAAAATTTTACAGGAAAAATTTGACCTTTCCTGACCTATACTTCTATTATAGTCAGATAAGGTCAAGATGGCAAGTTCCGAATTTGACCTTTACTGACCATTAGCTTAAAAATCAAGGCCAATTGCTTACGTATTCTCTTTTATACTATTAAATGCTTTAATTTGCACGATTTTACCAATTTATGCTAATAAAATTTGGCATGATATTTTTTTAACAAGATATTTCAAAATAATGGTTGATTTTTTTCAAATTTGTGTTAATATAAATTCGTACATGCTTACAGGTATAATGTGAGCAAATATTAATTGGAGGTAATGAAAATGGCATACGTTATTACAGATGCTTGCGTAACATGCGGAAGCTGCGTTGCTGAATGTCCTGCTGATGCAATCGCTGAGGGCGATGGCATCTATGTTATTGATGCTGAAGCTTGCGTTTCATGCGGTGCATGCGTAGGTTCATGTCCAACAGAGGCTATTGTTGAGCAATAAGCCATACGGACTCGGATTTATGGGCGGTAGGAATACCGCCCATTCTTTATAACTATATGAGGAAAAGCTATGATATATTATGATGAATTATTCCCAAACGGCCCACAAATTGCAAGAACAGAAGAAAGTTTTAAACTTTCGACAGATTCAGTTCTGCTGGCTCATTTTGTTAATGCTACGAGTCCGAAAAACATAGTGGACTTGGGCAGTGGGGCTGGGGTTTTAACTGTGCTTATGGCACATAAATATAAAAATGCCCGTGTCACAGGAGTTGAAATACAAGAAAGTTCTGCAAAATTATCGCAACTTAGCATAGAAAAAAATAATTTTCATGATAGAACTGAAATAATTAACTGTGATTTGCGAGAATTTAAAAAATATTTTTCCGCAGGAGAATATGACACAATAGTTTCAAACCCTCCATACTTTCCGGTTAAATCAGGATACTCAGCGCCACTAGAAGCCCGAAAAATCGCCAGAGAAGAGATTTGTTGCACTTTAAGGGATGTTTTTTCCGCCGCAGCTTATCTAACAAAATGGGGAGGGGCTTTTTTTCTTGTGCATAGACCCGAGCGTTTGGCGGAAATTTGTGTTATGGGAGCAGAATATGGACTTGAACCCAAAAGACTGCGTGTGGTACAATATAAGGTAGACAGTGCGCCTAGTTTGATATTAGTTGAATGCAAACGTGGGGCAAAAGCCGGACTGATATTTGAAAAACCCTTGGTTTTGGCAAATGATGACGGAACAGACAGCGCAGAAACTTTGGATATTTATAAAAGATAAGGAGGCGCAACATGACGGGAACACTTTACCTCGTCGGTACGCCGATTGGAAACTTGAGCGATTTTTCGCATAGAGCGGCAAAAACCCTTTCTGAGGTTGACTTTATCGCCGCAGAAGATACAAGAGTTAGTATTAAACTTTTAAACCATTTTGGAATAAAAAAACCACTTGTGAGCTATTATGAACACAACAGAGTTCAAAGCGGAGCAAAAATCTTGGAGCGACTTTTAAACGGCGAAAGTTGCGCATTGGTTACAGATGCCGGTATGCCCGCTATAAGCGACCCTGGTGAGGATTTAGTTAAAATATGCGCTGAGGCAAATGTGGATGTTATCACAATCCCCAGTGGAACGGCTTTAGTTTCGGCACTAGCTGTAAGTGGATTGCCGACACAGCGATTTTGCTTTGAGGGTTTTTTATCAACTGCAAAAAAAAGCAGAGTAGAACATCTAAACGAACTTAAAAGCGAAAGACGAACTATGATTTTTTATGAAGCACCACATAAATTGCTTCGAACTTTGGCGGATATGCTTGAATATTGGGGCGATAGAGATATTGCCATATGCCGTGAAATCACAAAGTTACATGAAGAGACTTTGAGGACGACTTTTTCGGGAGCTTTAGAGCATTTTCAAGAGAAAAATCCCAAAGGCGAATTTGTACTTGTAATCCGCGGTGCAGTCGAAGAGAAAGAGGAAACAATGGCGATTGAAGAGGCAGTTTCGCTTGTTCTCAATTTAAAGAACGATGGAAAACCTTTGAAGATGGCTTGCAAAGAGATTTCTGAGTTGAGTGGATTTTCAAAAAATACGCTGTATGATTTGGCTTTAAAGTCGGAAAATTAGGGGGGACTGTTATGCTCAAAGGAAAAACACTGGTACTTGGAGTGTCGGGTGGAATTGCCTGTTATAAGACTGTTTCTTTGGTTTCTGCACTGAAAAAACTAGGATGCAATACTAAGGTCGTGATGACGAAAAATGCAACGGAGTTTATTTCTCCCATGCTTTTTGAAGAGTTCACAGGGCGTAGAACCATGGTCGACACTTTTGACAGAAATCACAGCTTTGATGTTGCGCACATCTCGCTTGCCGACAGTGCAGATATGGTTTTAATCGCACCAGCAACGGCGAATGTTATTGCAAAACTCGCAAACGGAATTGCGGATGACATGCTTACGACTTCTGTTTTGGCTTGCCGATGCCCTATTTATATTTCGCCGTCTATGAACACGAATATGCTGAAAAACCCAGCGACACAGGCGAATATTGCAAAGTTAAAAGAATATGGTTACCATATAATAGAGCCTGATAATGGAATGCTTTTGTGTGGCGTTTCGGGCGAGGGGAAAATGCCGGAACCCGAAGTTTTACTTGAATATGTACTGCGTGAACTCGCTTGCGAAAAAGATTTGCTTGGTAAAAAAGTCCTCGTAACGGCTGGGCCTACCAAGGAAAAAATTGACCCTGTGCGTTATATCACAAACCACTCAACAGGAAAAATGGGATATGAAATCGCAAGGGCGGCAGCGTATAGAGGGGCGGAGGTCACTTTGATTTCGGGAGAGGTTGCACTAAAGCCTCCTGCATTTGTCAAACTTGTACCTATTAAAAGCGCCGAAGATATGTTTAATGCAGTTACGTCGAGAGCGGATACGCAAGATATTATTATAAAATCCGCCGCTGTTGCAGACTACAGACCGCTTGACCCTGTGGACGAGAAAATGAAGAAAACAGCAGCGGATGGCGATATTTCCATTAAACTTGAACGGACGAAAGATATTTTGTCCCATTTGGGAAAAAATAAAAAAGACGGGCAGTTTTTGTGCGGTTTTTCTATGGAAACACAAAATATGCTTGAAAATTCACGAAAAAAACTGCAAAGCAAAAATGCGGATATGATTTGTGCTAATAGCCTTAAAGAAGAGGGCGCTGGTTTTGGTGTGCCGACCAATAAAATCTCGATTATAACCGCAGATTGCGAAAAAGAACTGCCGCTTATGAGTAAATTTGATGCGGCAAATGAGATTTTAAACGAGATTATAAACCGAATAAAATAAGGATAAGTCCATAAATTACGCTTGCCGTAATTCCGAAAACTATCACAGGTCCTGAGATTACGAACATTTTTGCAGCTGTTCCCGTAACTAAGCCCTCGCTTTTAAATTCCAGAGCAGGCGAAACGACAGCATTTGCAAAGCCTGTTATCGGAACTAATGTTCCGGCGCCTGAGAAATGAGCGAGCTTGTCATAAATTCCAAGGCCTGTGAGGATAGCGCCTAGAAAAATCATGGTGATTGATGTTGCGGCGGCGGAGAGTTCTTTTTCCAGTCCAACGTGTTCATAAAAATATAAAAAGGCTTGCCCGATTGAGCAGATAAATCCGCCTGAAACAAAGGCTTTGACAGTGTTTTTGAAAACATTGGACGGTGGAGAAATTTTTTTGATATATTCGTCATATTCTTTATCAGACATGTTCATGGAGTGCTCTCCTTTTTTAGAATTGATGATATTTTTTGTGGAGTAGGATAAAATATACGCAGTATTAAAGGAAACTTTACCTTTAATTGCTGTGGATTTAACATTGTAAGATTATAATTAACAGAGATAGCATGAGACAGGGAGAAAAATAATGAAATGTGCTTTAATAGATATAGGTTCAAACTCAATGCGCTTGTCGGTTTACAGATATTACGAGGACGGAGCATTTGAAACTTTGTTCCGTGAAAAAATCATGGCTGGGCTTGCAGGTTTTGTCGAAAAAAGAAAACTCAGCGCAGACGGAATTACAAGAGCCTGTGCCGGACTTTTACAGTTTGACCATATTTTAACCAATTTGAAAATTACTGATGTTTCGGTTTTTGCAACAGCTTCACTCAGAAATGTTGACAATACAGCCGAAGCGGTGGATGAAATTAAAAAAAGAACAGGGTATTCAGTTCAAATTCTATCAGGTACAGAGGAAGCCCTGTATGGCTATTCAGGCGCAATGAGAGAATTTGGTCTTGAAGAGGGTGGATTTGTCGATATCGGCGGAGGAAGTACTGAAATTGTAACCTTCAACAACGGAGCGATAGGCGAGGCGGTCAGCTACCCTATTGGCTCACTTCGCTTGTATTCCGATTGCGTTAAAAAAATTCTTCCCAACCGTGAGAGCATTGAACTCATGGAGGAAAGAATTGAAAAAGATATGGCAGAGCTTAAAAATGTTGAAAAAAGAGACTGCGTTATTTGTGTTGGTGGAACAGCACGTGCAACACTTAAATTTATTTCAAAGATTTTTCGCCTGTCAGACGAGAGTAGAATTATCACAAAAACGCAACTCTGGGAACTGTGGGACACTTTGGCGAAAGGCGACAAAGAGGCTATAGACTTGATTTTAAAAACAGAACCCGAACGTATACACACTATTATACCAGGCCTTACCATTCTAAAAGAAGTTATCAACAGTTTTGGAGCAAAAGAGCTTTTGGTTGGCTCTTACGGAGTTAGGGAGGGATTTTTGTGTCACAGACTAAACAAAGAGACTACAGCTATACCCAGAACAGAGAGATAAGTTGGCTTAGATTTAACGAGAGAGTTTTGGAAGAAGCCGAGGACGGCGGAGTTCCACTATTGGAACAGCTGAAATTTGTTTCGATTTTCACGACAAATCTTGATGAATTTTTTATGGTTCGCGTGGGAAGTCTTTTTGATATTTCTGTTTTGGCGTCCGAGCAAATCGACAATAAAACAGGCATGACCGCAACAGAACAGCTTGAAGCGGTTTATGATTTTGTGCCTAAATTGATTAAGAAAAGGGATAAAATCTACAAAAGACTTGTCAAAGAGTTAAATTCACAGGGGATTTTTGACCTCAGTTATGCAGAGCTTACTGACGATGAAAAGGACTATTTAGAACTGCATTTTAAAACACAGATACTTCCTGTTCTGTCGCCTCAAATCGTGGATATACACCATCCATTTCCAAATTTGATAAACAAACAGCTATATATTTCGACATATCTTCAAGACAATAGTGGCAAAAATATGCTAGGACTTGTGCCTATTCCCGAGGCTATGACTCCGTTCATACAAATGCCCGGCAACCCCTGTCGTTTTATACGAATTGAAAATGTTGTCAGTGCCTTTTTAGACCATATGTACGGAGATTTTAAGGCTGTTGAAAGTTGCGTTATGTGCGTAACGAGAAACGCCGATATTAGCTTTGACCGTGAAAAGTTTGAAGATATCAATAACGATGAATATTTGGACAAACTTTTGGGGCTTTTAAAACAGCGCTCACGTCTTGGTATCGTTAGGCTTGAAGTTTCGGGCGAGATTTCAAATCATCACCTGAAAACATTGACAACTCGGGTTAGTGTCACAGATAAGCAAGTTTTTTTCTCAAAAACTCCGCTTAGAATGCAATATGTGTTTTCGCTTGCGGGAGCTTTGCCGGAAGATGTTTCCGCGCCGTTGCAGTTCTTTCCGCATAAGCCGAAGATGCCCGATGATTTCCCGACTACAGGGATAATCAAGGCGATTAAGGAGCGGGATAAGCTTTTGTTTTTCCCATTTGAAAGCGTTAATCCATTCCTTAAACTTTTGAGTGAGGCGGCTTCACATCCCGATGTAATTTCAATTAGAATTACCATTTATCGACTGGCTTCGTCCTCGAAAATTGCACATATTCTTTCTCGTGCAGCTGAAAACGGAAAAGAAGTTACAGTTCTCATGGAACTGCGTGCGAGGTTTGATGAAGCCAATAATATTTCATGGTCTAGGCTTTTGGAAGAGTCGGGCTGTACGGTCATTTATGGAATTGAGGAATTTAAGTGCCATTCAAAACTCTGTTTGATTACCATGAAAAGCGGTGACGGACTTCAATATATAACCCAAGTCGGCACAGGAAATTACAACGAAAAAACAAACAAAATGTACACAGATTTTACTTATATGACCGCTAGACGTGAAATTGGTGAAGATGCGACCGCATTTTTTCAAAATATGATGGTTGCAAATTTGCATGGCTCGTACAACAAACTTTTGGTTGCGCCCGATGGCATAAAGGCAAGCCTTATAAGGCTTATCGAGCGTGAAACAGCAAAAGGTGAGCATGGATATATATGCATAAAAGCAAACTCCATGACCGAGCGAGAGGTTATAGATAAGCTCTCTTATGCCTCGTGCCAAGGTGTTCAAATCCACCTTATTTTGCGTGGGATTTGCTGTCTGCTTCCTGGGATACCTGGAAAAACCGAAAATATTCACGTGACAAGCATAGTTGGAAGATTTTTGGAACACAGCAGAATTTACTGCTTTGGTAAGGGAGAGGACATGGAGCTTTACATATCTTCTGCCGACCTTATGACGAGAAATCTATTAAGGCGTGTTGAGGTCGCCTGTCCTATTCAAGATTCTAACCTGAGGAGAAAACTTCTCTGGACTTTGACAACCCAACTTTCCGATAATTCTAAGGCTTCATATATGCTTTCTGACGGCACTTATAAAAGACGCCGAAATAATCTTTTGACCATGAACAGTCAAGAATATTTCATGGAAAATAGCTTTGCATTGCCTGTTTATAAACAGAAAAGCTGGCTTAAAAAATTTATTGGGCTTTTTGGCAAGTAGGGAAAAAGCAAAAGGGTCTGTCGCATTTGGTTTTCCTTTGCGACAGCCCTTTTACAGTTTAAATATCAAGTGAAATGTTTTGAACACCGTTTTGTTCAAACTCAGAGATATACTCTTGCATACGAAGAGAAAGCTCCGTTAAATCATCTTGGTTCAGCTGTTCGCTGACCATATCGCGCCTTGCGAGTTCTTCGGCGAGGATATCAAAGAAAATAGAGTCCTCATAATCTGCAATGGCGTCGTGTATTCCTCCGTCCTCATATAAGCGTGACGGACTAATGCGGGAGTTTTTTGGCTGGATAAGACTTTTCATGTCTGCTCCAAGGCAGTTTTTAAAGATTTTTTCTTGTAAGTCGTCATATTCTGCAATTCTGTCGTCTCCCCTAGCGGAGTTTAATACCCAGTTTCCAATGTAAACCATGTCTAAGAGAAAACGAAATTCTTTTTTTGTGAGTTCAATGTTCAAAATCGGTGCCCCCTTTCAAGCAAGTAATCATATACTGTATTATATTGCAGAGAAGGGTTAAAAGTGAATGTTGTTTGACTTTTTCTCCGCAATGAGTTAAAAAATTTACTTTTGATATTATACCAAAGCGCGAAGAAAAATACCATACTTAATTTTGTACTTGTAATATATTTATTTTTGCAGTATTATATTTAAGAATAATTAGATTTTATGTTGTCTTTGAATTGAATGGAGCATTTGGCTATATGCATGAATTGACTATCGGAGTATTCGACTCCGGATTGGGCGGTTTAACCGCAATGAAAAACCTTATGAAACTTTTTCCGCACACCGACATAATTTATTTTGGTGATACAGGACATATGCCTTATGGGGGTAGGAGCAATGAGCAACTTTTATATATGGCAAGGAAGAATATTGCCTTTCTTGAAAGCGAAGGCTCAAAGACCATCCTTGCCGCATGTGGAACGATTTCATCTGTTGCACTTCATATTGTAGAGAGAGAAACAGAAACACCACTTTTTGGAACGGCTTTTCCTACGGCTGAAACAGCGGTTAGGGAAACTAAAAATAAAGTTATCGGTTTTATAGCAACCGAGGCGAGCGTTAAAAGTGGCTTCACGAAGTCACTTATAAAAAAACTAATGCCCGAAGCAGAAGTAATCGACAGGGCATGTCCGAAGTTTGTTCCCATGGTTGAAGCCGGAAATTGCTCGCACGAGTCTTTGGAAGTTATGGAGACTGTACACGAATATTTGGCTGAGATTAAAAACGCAGGGGCGGATATCTTGATTTTGGGATGCACGCATTATCCAATGCTTGAGGAAGCAATTGCAAAATATATGGGTGAGGACGTCAAACTTTTAAGTTGTGGCGGTGAGGCGGCAAACGCATTGGGCAAAGAACTATTTGAAAATGGCTATACACCAGACACCACACGCAAAGGTAAACGAACATATTACACAAGCGGTAGTGCCGAGGTTTTCAAAGAACTTGGCTCGAAATTTATTGGTAATGAACTTGACGGTGAAGTCATTGAACTTAAACCGTATGAACTAATTGAGGGGTAAAATAATTGACAAAAGATGTAATTATAACAATTAAGGGTATTCAAAAATACCAAGGCTCGGGAGACGATGTCATAGAGCTTGTAACTGACGGCGAGTATAGTTATGGCAAAAAAGGCGCAAGTTTCACATATATGGAAAGTGAAATGACAGGTCTTGAAGGCACAAAAACCACGTTCACGATAAACAGCGACTCAGTTACGATGAGCCGCAGTGGAACATTGACAAGCAATATGGTTTTTGAAGAGGGTAAAAAACATCATTTTCTGTATGAACTACCTTTCGGAGCAACTACAATGGCGATTGACACCCAAATGATTAGAAGTGAATTGGGTGAAAACGGTGGAGAGCTTGAGATTTTTTATACCACCGATATAGACCACAGCTTGGTTGGGAAAAATCAATTTTTTATAAATATCAGAGAGCAGAGCGCAAAAGGAGAAACTACATGGCAAATCTGATCGAGAACGCAAAAAGTCAGATAGACGAACTTATACAAAATGCTTTGAAAAAAGCAATAGCAGACGGAAATCTTCCCGAGGGGACACTTTCGGGCAGTGTTGATATTCCAAAAGACACAAAAAATGGTGACTATGCCGCAAACCACGCAATGGCTGGCGCTAAGGCTTTTAAGCTTGCACCCAGAAAAATTGCTGAGACTCTATGTGAGTGCATGGCACTTGAGGATAGCTATTTTTCGAGTGTAGAAATCGCAGGACCTGGATTTTTGAATTTCAGACTTGCTGAAAAATGGTACTCAGATGTACTTTTCACTATTGAAAACGAGGGCGAAGATTACGGTAAAAGCAATGTCGGCAATGGCGAAAAAGTTATGATTGAATTTGTTTCAGCGAACCCTACAGGGCCTATGACTATAGGTAATGCCCGTGGCGGTGTGCTTGGCGATGCCCTAGCCTCTGTTATGGCTATGGCTGGATATAATGTTGAGCGTGAGTTTTATGTCAACGATGCTGGAAATCAAGTCGATATTTTTGGCAAAAGCCTAGAGGCGAGATATCTTCAAATCTGTAACGGTGAGGACAGCGTTGTTTTCCCCGAGGACGGATACCACGGCGAGGACATCAAAGTTCTGGCGAAAATGATTTTTGACAAAGACGGAGATAAATATACAAAAGTTACAGAGGACGAGCGTCGTCGTGCTTTTGTTGAATTTGGCTTGCCACACAATATTGCTCTTATGAAAACACATTTAGAGCGTTATCGCATAAACTTCAATACTTGGTTTTTGGAGAGCAGTATTCATGCAAGCGGTTACGTTGAGGACACTGTAAACGAGCTTACAAAGGGCGGACTTACTTACGAAAAAGACGGCGCACTTTGGCTTAAAAATACAGAACTTGGCGCAGATAAAGACGAAGTTTTGAAACGCGCAAACGGTTTTTATACATATTACGCGGTCGATATCGCCTACCACAGAAATAAATTTGTTGTCAGAAATTTCGACAGAGTTATTGATGTTTTGGGTGCTGACCACCACGGACACTCTATCCGTTTTGCATCATCAATGACTGCTCCATGCTTAGACCTTGCGGATAAAAAGCTAGACTTCTTAATCATGCAGATGGTTAGACTTGTTCGAGGAAACGAAGTTGTTAAAGTTTCGAAAAGAACAGGCAAGGCGCTTACACTAAACGACCTGTTGGACGAAATCGGTGTTGATGCTTGCAGATTTTTCTTCAATGCAAAGCCCGACACCCATCTTGAATTTGACCTTGATTTAGCGGTTAGACAGGACAGCGAAAACCCTGTTTACTATGTGCAGTATGCACATGCGAGAATTTGCACTATGATTGAAAATTTAGTTGCGGACGGAGCGAAACTACCCAAGGCTATTGAGGCTGATTTTACAAAGCTTTCTGAGGAGCAAGAAAAAGACCTAATTAAGCAACTTTCTGCTTTTCCGGAAGAGATTGTACTTGCGGCGAAAAACTATGACCCAAGCCGTATAAACCGCTATGTGACAGAGCTTGCGGCTAAATTCCACAGATTTTATAATGCTTGCCGTATAAAAGATGCAGAGCCGGAAGTTCAATCTGCGAGACTTAAACTTTGTGAGAGTGTTAGACTTGTAATTGCGGCGGCTCTTAAGCTTGTGGGTGTTAGTGCACCCGAAAAAATGTAATATAGATGAAAGGGGATTACTATGAAATTCGATTTTTCTAAGCCAATTATCCTTGATGGAGCGACAGGAACGGAACTTCAAAAGCGAGGATTGCCCAATGGAGCTTGCGCGGAAGCGTGGAATATAGAAAACCCCGAAGCAATAAAAGATATAAAAACAGGCTATATAAATGCCGGTTCTAACTGTGTTTATGCGCCAACTTTTGGTGCGAATAGAGTTAAGTTAAAAAGTTTTGGTGTTGAAAAAAGCGTAGAAGAAGTTTGCACAACTTTGGTAAAAAACGCACGTGAATTTACACCAGAACATCTGATGATTGGTGGCGATATGGCGCCTTGCGGACTTACACTTTTGCCCTACGGCGAGGCTAGTCCCGAAGATTTGATTGATATTTACAGAGAGCAAGCCGAAGCACTTGAAAAAGCCGAGGTTGACTTTTTTGTTATTGAAACTCAAATGTCGATTGCTGATGCAAAGTGTGCGGTTACTGCGGTTCAAAGTGTCAGCGAAAAACCCATTTTCGTGAGCTTTGCGCCAAACCCGATTGGAAGAACTGTCATGGGCGATGACATGGTTTCTGCGCTGTTGACATTCCAAGAAATGGGTGTTGATGTATTCGGCGTGAACTGCATTAGTGACATGGATTTGGCGAGAGATACTATCATCAGACTTAGAAAATATGCAAAAATTCCGCTTCTGATTAAGCCCAATGCGGGTATGCCGGACATGTCCACAGGCGAAGCGGTTTATCACATGGGCGCAGATGAATTTACAAAAGCGGCTGTGACTTTTGTCGAGGTCGGGGCGAGTCTTTTGGGTGGCTGCTGCGGTACTCATGCGGAGCATATTGCGAAAGTTAGCGAGGCGGTGAAAGGTATGAAAACCCTTGCGCCCGAGCCTGAGATTTTGGATTGTTGTGCAAGTCCGTCAAGGGTTGTTGACATAACAGAAAAGACAGTTTTTGTTGAGAAACCCATTGACGATGACCTTGAAGAACATGCCGAAGATGTACAAGCCGAGGGCGGAGAGGTCATGAAATTGCACATTAAAAGCGATGAAGATTTGGAAATTATTGCCGAATGTCAGTACGCAATTCAAATTCCACTCTGTGTTAGCTTCGAAAATGAGGCATTAAAGCCAAAATTCCAAGCTATGTACAATGGTAAAGCTAAACTGATTTAACAAATTATTAAAATCGGCGTAATTTACGCCGATTTTTCTTTTTTTGTTCACAATTTTGTGGTACAATATAGTGATTAAGTCTATACATTAACAGATTTGTAAAAGGATGGTTTCGAAATGGGATTATTTTCCAAGCTATTTGGCTCTCACAGTGATAGAGAGCTAAAAAAGCTGTACCCCATGGCAGATGCAATTGAAGCACTTGACGGGGAATATACAAAGCTTACTGACAGTGAGCTTAAGGCAAAAACAGATGAGTTTAAAACTCGCCTTGAAAATGGCGAAACCCTCGACGATATTTTGGTCGAGGCATTTGCGGCAGTTCGTGAAGCGGCTTGGCGTGTGCTTGGCATGAAACCTTTCCGCGTGCAACTTATTGGTGGTATCGTTTTGCATCAAGGAAGAATTTCCGAGATGAAAACTGGTGAAGGTAAAACCCTTGTTTCGGTTCTGCCTGCCTACCTAAATGCACTTACGGGAAAAGGCGTGCACATTGTTACGGTCAATGATTATTTGGCAAGACGTGACAGCGAATGGATGGGAAAAGTTCACAGATTTATGGGTCTCTCCGTTGGGCTTATTGCTCATGGACTAACTCCTGACGAGCGTCGCCGTTCATACGCTTGCGACGTGACTTATGGAACAAATAATGAGATGGGATTTGACTATCTTCGTGATAACATGGCAATTTATAAATCTCAAATGGTTCAAAGAAGCCATAACTTTGCCGTAGTCGACGAGGTTGACTCCATCTTGATTGACGAAGCGAGAACACCGCTTATCATCTCGGGTAAGGGCGAAACTTCAAGCGAACTATACGTCAAAGTTGACGGATTTGTCAGAAAACTTTCAAGAAAAGTTTATGCTACAATTGACGAAAAAACCAATGACCATGAAGCTTTGGATGTTGGGTTTATTGTCGACGAAAAAGGCAAAACAGCATCACTAACTGAAAAAGGTATAGCGTCAGCGGAGCAATATTTTGGGGTTGAAAACCTTGCTGATATTGATAACGCAACTCTTTACCACCACATAAACCAAGCCCTGAAAGCACATGGAACAATGAAATCCGATATCGACTATGTTGTTCGTGATGGCGAAATTGTAATCGTTGACGAATTCACAGGTCGTTTAATGGTCGGCAGACGTTATTCCGAGGGCTTGCACCAAGCGATTGAGGCAAAAGAGGGTGTTAAAGTTGAGCATGAAAGCAAAACTTTAGCAACTATTACTTTCCAAAATTTCTTCAGACTATACACAAAACTTTCAGGTATGACAGGTACTGCCGTTACGGAAGCTGAGGAATTTGGTGCGATTTACAGACTTGATATTGTCGAAGTTCCGACAAACAGAACTAAGGCGAGAATTGACCATCCTGACGTAATTTACAAAAACGAAGCGGGTAAAAATCGCGCTATCGTAAATCAAATTGTTGAGTGCCACAAAAAAGGGCAACCTATCCTCGTCGGTACTGTTTCAATTGAAAAGAGTGAATATGTTTCAACTTTGCTCAAAAAACAGGGTGTTCCGCACAATGTTTTGAATGCAAAAAACCATGAAAAAGAAGCTGAAATTGTCGCACAAGCCGGTAAAATGGGTGCGGTTACGATCGCAACAAACATGGCTGGTCGTGGTACGGATATTATGCTTGGCGGTAATGCCGAGTATTTATCAAAACGTGAGCTTAAAAAAGCAGGTTTCCACGATGGAATTATTGCCGAGGCAACAGGTTACGGCGATACCGATAATGAAGATATTATCAAGGCTCGTGAACTTTTTGCAAGTGCAATGGCTAAACACAAAGCAGTTATTGAAGAAGAGGCTGTGCGTGTCCGTGAAGTCGGAGGACTTTATATTCTCGGCACTGAGCGCCACGAATCAAGACGTATTGATAACCAGCTTCGTGGTCGTGCCGGCCGTCAAGGTGACCCTGGTGAAAGTAAGTTTTTCCTTGCTATGACTGACGATATTATGCGTCTTTTTGGCTCTGAACGTGTCATGGGAATGATGGACAGTTTAGGACTGGACGAGGACACACCACTGGAATATAAAATGACTACAAATGCTATTGAACAGTCACAAAAGACTGTTGAAAGCCGTAACTTCCAGTCACGTAAA
>CAYJLH010000010.1:51049-52923 GCA_964370925.1 uncultured Oscillospiraceae bacterium
CTTGAATACGATGATGTCATGAATTCACAAAGAAACATTATTTACCAACAAAGAGGACGTGTCCTTGACGGTGAAGATGTTGAAAACTATGTAAAGTCGATGATTAATGACTTTGTAACAGGTCATATCATTGATGGATTTGGCTCTGCGACTACGCTTGAAAACGAGCTTGAACTTGAAGAAATTCTTTCAATGTTTAACCCTCTTTTCTTGCCAAAAGGCGCAATTACTGTGGAAAAATATCCATTAAAAGAGTTGACCGCTGAGAGATTGACAGAACTTTGCCTTGAATTTGCAAATAAAATCTATGAAATTCGTGAAAAAGGCTTCGGAGATGACCCAACAGGAAAACCCGTCATGCGTGAGCTTGAGCGTGTTATTGTTCTGGGTGTTGTCGACCAATATTGGATGGAGCATATCGATGCAATGGGCGAACTTCGCCGTGGAATTGGGCTTCGTGCGTTTGGTAACACAAAGCCAATTGATGCGTATAAACGTGAAGGATTTGATATGTTTGACGCAATGATTGAGGGAATCAAAACCGAAGTTTCACGCAGGATTTTCACTGTTCAAATCAGAAAAAATGAGCAAGTGCAGAGGAAATCGGTTGTGAAAGAATCTGTTGCAAATGTCGGCGGTGAAGCTGTTAGAAAGCAACCTGTTAGAAAAGTTATCAAAGTTGGAGTTAACGACCCTTGCCCCTGTGGAAGCGGTCAAAAGTTCAAAAAGTGTTGCCTACCTAAGATGCAAAATGCACAGGTGATGAGAACACAACAAACTTTGCAAACCCACCAAAACAACCAAAAACAACAAAACGACCAAAAACCGGAATAATAAGGGAGAGCATATGGCTTTTTCTGAAAAATTAATTAATAATATACCGCTATATGTAAGCGACCTCATCCCCTATCGTCATGGCTTTACAAGCAGACGAGGGGGCGTGAGTGTCGGCGGATTTTCTAGCATGAACATTGGCGAAAAACGTGGCGATAATCCCGAACATGTGAGGGAAAATTACCAAAGAGTCGCCGATGCGCTTGAATTTGATTTGGAAAAATTGGTCTACACAAGACAGGTGCATGGAACAGAAGTTACCATAGTTACGTCTAAGGACAGTAGAGAATTATTTTCGCCTATGGACTTTGAGCGTGATGGATTGGCGACCAAGGAAAAAGGGCTGCCTATACATTGCATGGTTGCAGACTGCGTGCCTGTTTTGTTATGCGATGATGTGAACGGAGTTGTTTCTGCTGTTCACTGCGGTTGGCGGTCGAGTGTTGGCGACATTTTGGCGGTTGCGCTTGAACAAATGGTGAAGCTGGGGGCTGAACCAAAAAATATAAAATCTGCAATCGGCGTGGCTATAGGAAAATGCTGTTTTGAAGTCGACAATGATGTTGTCGACGCGATGAAAAAATGGTTGGGCGAGGATGCCATGCAATTTGTCAAAGAAAAACATGACAAAAAAGGTAAGTTTTTAGTTGATTTACGTTCCGCGAATAAATTTAGGCTCGTTTCGCTCGGTGTGCTGTCTGAAAATATAGACATCTGTGAAGAATGTACCATGTGCCGACCCGATAAGTTCTGGTCGCACAGGGCAAGTGCTGACGAGCGAGGCAATATGGCAGCGTTTATCGTTTTGTAGAACCCAAATGGAGTGAAAAATGCGTTTAAATTTCAAAAAATGTGTCTGTTTATTTTCGGCTATGGCAATAATGGTTACAAGTTTCTCGGCATGTCGTGATACTGAACTGACTGAAGAAGAGGCTTATGTCGAGGGTACAGGCGTTGGTGAAGAATTGGCGACAACTGTTGCTTCTGACAGGATTTTCACCTTAAATAGTGACCAAGAGGGGACATTTAACCCCTATACC
>CAYJLH010000011.1:0-52817 GCA_964370925.1 uncultured Oscillospiraceae bacterium
CTACCTTATGGTTCTATTATACCATAAAGTAGGTGCTTTTGTCTTCAGGCTGAAACTACCTGAGCGGAGTGCTCAGGTAGTTTTTTTATATAGTTTCTATTTCTCTACGATTTCAAGAATTTGCATTGGACATTCTTTTACGCAGATACCGCAAGCGATACATTTTGTGGGAACTTCTTCACCGACTCTAACAATGACATTGAATGGACATTCGTCGACGCATTTTCCGCACTTTGTACATAGCTTTTTGTTAAGTAGGTAAACGCCCTTAGCGTTTTGAGTGATTGCACCAGCTTCGCAAACTTTAGCGCATTTTCCGCATTGGATACATACGTTGACAGCTGGAGTTGCATCAGGTTTTTCGCCGATAACGATGCATGATTTTGTGACGTCAGCTTCCTTGTAAAATGCTAGTGAACATGAGTTCATGCATTGGTAGCAAGTTTTGCATTGTAGGCGATCTGTACATTTGAGTTTTTTCATCTTGTGTTAACCTCCAAATAAATTAAAAATAAAGGCAAAATATGTGTTATTTTAGCCGATAAATTATTTTATCATAAGAGGTATTAGTTAGTATATGGAAACAATTGAAATTATTTACCAATTTTTAAAGTTAACTCGTTCATGTCAGGAGGGCAGCTTATAGCCGAAATTCCCATTTTTGTTGAACTCTCAGTATCCTTTAGTCCGTTGCCCGTGATTATGCTCACCACGCTGGCATCTTTTGGAATTAGTCCAAGCTCGGCAGCCTTTTTAAGCCCTGCTGTTGCAGCGACACCGGCAGGCTCGCCAAAAACGCCTTGAGTTTTACCAAGCAGAGACATAGCTTCCAAAATTTCGGTATCAGTTACATTAATTGTAATTCCGTTTGACTCTTCTATTGCGGTCAAAGCCTTGTGCGGATTGCGTGGAATTCCGACCGCAATTGAGTCCGCAAGGGTGTTTTCCTCCTGAGGAGAGAGCGGTGTTTTGGTCTCGAAAGCTGTGTTAATCGGGCAACACCCACTCGCCTGAACTGAAATAAGTCTGGGTAATTTATCAATTAAACCTATTGCAAACATGTCCTTAAAGCCTTTCCAAACTCCGGCAATGGTACAGCCGTCACCGACAGAAACTGCCACATAATCTGGTGCTTTGAAGTTCATTTGCTCGCAAATTTCAAGTGAAACTGTCTTTTTACCCTCACCCAAATATGGATTTATCGCCGCATTTCGGTTATACCATCCATATTTTTCTATCGCTGATTTGGATAATTCAAATGTTTTTCCATAATCGCCTTGAACTGAAATTACAGTTGCGCCGAAAACTAAAAGTTGTGCGACTTTTCCTTTTGGCGCGCGCTCAGGAACAAAGATATAAGTCTTAAGACCAGCCGCTGCGGCATTGCCGGCGAGAGAGGATGCAGCGTTTCCTGTGCTTGAGCACGCAATGGTGTCGAAACCTGCTTCAAGCGCCTTAGTTACTGCAATTGCAGAGGCTCTGTCCTTCAAAGACGCCGTTGGATTAACACCATCATCCTTGATATAAAGATTGGTTAGCCCAAGCTTTTCACCCAATCTCTCTGCCTTGTAAAAGGGACTCATACCCACTCTTAAAGGTGAAGTGGGACTATCTCTCTCGACAGGTAAAAGAGCCCTGTATCGCCACATAGACTGCTCAGGGCATGTGGCAAGGAAATCTCTTGTTAGGATACTCTTGATGTATTCGTAATCATAAATAACATCTAAAATGCCCGAACAGTCACAAGTTGTGACTGTCGGTGTTGCATCATATTCTTTTCCGCATTGGGTGCATTTACAGCAAATAACATTTTTCATTATAATGCCTCCAAAACTCCCGTTGCTTCGTTGAATTCTTTTATCAATTCATCAAGCTCATTGACTTGCTTGTGAACAGCGTCCCAAGTGCCTTTTGTGTCGTACCAGAGAGAGTTTAGCTCTTCGACACTCTTTCCTTGTTGCTCAACCCATGTATAATATTTCAAATTATGCACACGTTTTCTTTCAGGATAAGTTAGCTCTAACATGCTGTCTGTTTTTAGAGAAAGCATGTGGACTGCGTGGTCAAGGTTTGCTGAATTATATGTGTAATTGCCTTTTTCCTCGTTTTGCTCTGCAATACGGCTTTCGTACATGCCAGCAAAATCAGTAAGAACAGTTGCGACAACATCGTTCTCGGTCAACTCATAGTATTTTGCCATTTTAATACAGCAAAGTACGTTTGCAATTCCTGAAATTCCCATCCAAGATAGTTTTTCAATCAAATCGGAATCTAAGCCAAGTTCTTTTGCAAGATATTCTTTACCTTTTTCGTCATTAAATAGGCGAAGCAAGGATTGTGAATCTTCATCATCTATAGCAATTGCTAAATCTGTGTTTTTGACATTGTGAATATATGGAATATGTTTGTCGCCTATGCCCTCAATTCTGTGGTCACCAAATCCATTATTTAGGATAGTTGGGCATTGAAGAGCTTCACCGACACCAATTTTGAATCCATTATATTTTTCTTTTAGATAATCTCCGCAGCCAATTGTTCCTGCGCTACCCGATGTGAAGCAAGCACCGAAGAAATTGTCATTAGGATTTTTAATAGACTCGAAGAGGCTTTCGAAAGCAGAACCTGTTACCTGATAATGCCAAAGGTGGTTGCCCATTTCCTCAAATTGGTTAAAAATCATGCAGTCAGACTCGTGCTTAAGCTCGTTTGTTTTGTCAAAGATTTCTTTAACATTTGACTCACTTCCGGGAGTTTTAATAACTTCACCGGCGATAGTGGATAACCACTCAAAACGCTCACGGCTCATGCCCTCGGGGAGGATTGCAACGCTGTCAACCGACAAAAGTTTTGAATTGAAAGCACCGCCACGGCAGTAATTTCCTGTGCTAGGCCAAACTGCTCTGTGGTAGTTTGCGTCAAATTGACCAGTGACCAATCTTGGAGCAAGGCAACCGAAAGAAGCGCCGACCTTATGGCAACCTGTTGGGAACCATTTTCCGACCATAGCGACAATTCGACAGGGCACACCTGTTAGTGATGGGGGCAATTCTATGTAATTTGGTGCTGATTGGAAAAGTCCACCACTTTCTTTTGCCTCATTTTTCCATGTAATACGAAAAAGATTAATCGGATTAACACACCACAACCCGACATCCTTCAATCCATTTTTAATTTTTTCAGGAATTGTTTCTGGGTTTTTCATTTGTTCAAAAGTTGGGATAATTACTTTGTTTTCGCGAGCTTTATCAATATTCTTTTTGAGAATATCTGGATTTTTTTGCAGGTTTATCATAGCAAATCTCCTTCTTTCATGTGTTATATTTTTATTTCCTGTCTCTGCTATCATCAGATTTTGCGTCGAAATATGAATATAATGTATACTTTGAAATTCCAAAATGCTTAGAAACCTTGTCACCCGAACGAGTTATCAAAAAAGCACCTGAATTTGAAAGGAATTTTATCGCCTTGATTTTATCATCTTTTGTCATTAAGGGGACGGGTTTTCCGATTAGTTCAACAGACTGTCTAATCAAATCGTCGAGTAAGTCGTTGACGTTTGACGGCACAGCAGAGGTTGAAGGCTCGGGCTTATATGTAGGCCTTGTAATGTCTGTCACGGAACTGAGCAAAAATGAAAGTCTTGTTATATCATGGTTTATACAAAGAGAGGCGCTTACCGCACCTGTTGAGTCTTTGATATACATGACGGAAGACTTCAAAACTTTGCCATCACTTGCAGTGGTGACAAATCCTAGCCTATCTATAAACGAGAGGTCTGAACTTACTTCGTGTTGAAGAAGTTTGTCTCCGACTTTTCTTCCTGAGACATGACCATTTACTATATATTGGATTGTGCTGTTGCTTTGAGAGCTTATATTGCATATTAGCGCCTCGCAATCATTTCCGAGTTGCGCCGAAAAAGCGTCCGCAGTTTGTCTAAGACTGCGCATGTATTGTTCATCTATCATTGTCATCACCTCTATAATTTACTTTACCACAATATTTTAAAAAAGCAATAATTTTATATGTATATTATACTATATTTCGAATTTTTGTCTGACTTGTTAGGCTTTTGGAGATATTATGCAGTAAAATAATGGGAAATGTCAATAATGTTTTAACAAACTGTACATAAATACAGTGAAAAAATCATAAGTTTCCCCAAAAGCATAAAAGTCAACTTATTAACAAATTTGAATTTAATTTTTACAAATAAAAGACTATGCAAAATGTGTGAAAAGATGTATAATTCCATTAGTGAGAAAATTGGAAATATAATAATTGAGGTATTCAAATGAGTAAAATTAATAAAATATGCAAAAAGCTAAAGACTTTGGAAACCAAGGCTATGCTTGATAATGATTTTTTCCTAACATGGGATAAAACAGATGATGAAATTGCAGCGGTTTTTGCTGTCGCTGAGGCTCTTCGTGATTTGAGAGAACGAAATATTTCCACGAAAGTATATGAAAGCGGACTTGCAATTTCAAACTTTAGAGATAATTCAACAAGAACTAGATTTTCCTTTGCCTCAGCTTGTAATCTACTTGGGCTTGAGGTTGCAGACCTAGACGAAGCAAAAAGTCAAATTGCACATGGCGAAACTGTCAGAGAAACTTCGAACATGGTTTCGTTTATGGCAGATGTCATCGGAATTCGTGACGATATGTTTATTGGCAAAGGTCATACTTATCAAAAAACCGTTGCAGAAGCTGTTCAAGAGGGCTTTGACGACAAAGTTTTGGAACAAAGACCAACACTCGTTAACCTACAATGTGATATTGACCACCCGACACAGTCCATGTCTGATATGCTCCATATTATTAATGAATTCGGTGGAGTTGAGAATTTAAAAGGCAAAAAAATTGCAATGACTTGGGCGTATTCGCCAAGTTATGGCAAACCTCTCAGCGTGCCTCAGGGTATAATCGGACTGATGACAAGATTTGGAATGGACGTTGTTTTGGCTCATCCTGAGGGGTATGAAGTCATGCCGGAAGTCGAGGCAGTTGCCTTAGAAAATGCTGAAAAATCAGGCGGAAGTTTTACAAAAGTGAATTCAATGGAAGAGGCATTTTTGGAAGCAGACATTGTTTACCCAAAAAGCTGGGCACCATTTGCCGCAATGGTGGAGAGAACAAAGCTTCATAACGAGGGCGATATGGAGGGGATTGAAGTTCTTGAAAGAGTTTTGCTTGCACAAAATTCACAGCACAAGAATTGGGAATGCACAGAGGAAATGATGAGCCTAACCAAAGACGGAAATGCACTTTATATGCACTGCTTACCAGCTGATATATCGGACGTTAGCTGTGTTGAGGGCGAAGTTGTGGCGAGCATTTTTGAAAAATATAGAATTCCACTTTATAACCAAGCGAGTTATAAACCATATATAATTGCGGCGATGATTTTCCTTGCAAAAGTAGAAAATCCATCGAAAGCACTCAAAGATATGAACGAAAAAGACAAACGCAGGAAAATATATTAAGGAGAAATATTATGACAAAAGCGAGGATTATTTCCTACATTATTCTAGCTGCAACAGCGACCTTGGCGACATTTATGCTAATTGCAAGCGTGGTGCTGACCTGTATAGACCTCACAAAAAGAGACATGAAGCTATAGGCTAAAAAATTAAAAACCGCTGTCGTGAAAATAGCAAAATCACGACAGCGTATTATTTTGCAAAATTAACAAAAAATATACGTTTTGGATAAGAAGTTGGTAGTATTTCAACAAAGAGAATAATAAGAAATATAGTAAAAAATTAACAAAATTTTTACCTAAATATTGCTTTTTTCAATAAAAACTGTTATAATAAGTAAAATTAGATAATAATTTACTTGGGGGGAGAAAATTTGAGTAATAAAGGATTTGATAACGACAAATACATAAAAATGCAGTCTGAACAAATTAGAAAGCGTATTGACGAATTTGGCGGAAAACTTTATTTGGAGTTTGGTGGGAAATTGTTTGATGACCACCATGCATCACGTGTTTTGCCCGGCTTTTTACCTGACAGTAAACTGCAAATGCTGTTACAGTTGAAAGACGAGGCTGAAATTGTAATTGTAATCAATGCATCGGCGATTGATGAGGGGAAAAAACGCTTTGACTTGGGGATAACCTATGATTCTGAGGTGCTTAGACTAATCGACGCATTTAGGAGTACAGGGCTTTACGTTGGCAGTGTTGTCATCGCCCAAGACGACGGAAAACCAGCAACAGGAGCGTTTAGAGAGAGGCTCTCGGCTCTTGGAATAAGAGTTTTTACACATTATCCCATAGACGGATATCCAACCGCAGTCGAAAAAATTGTAAGTGCTGACGGATTTGGAAAAAATGATTACATAGAAACCACTCGCTCATTGGTAGTTGTAACAGCGCCCGGTCCCGGAAGCGGGAAAATGGCTACTTGCTTAAGCCAACTTTACCATGAACACAAACGAGGAATAGAGGCGGGATATGCAAAATTTGAGACTTTCCCAGTGTGGAATTTACCGCTAAAACATACAGTTAACCTAGCATATGAAGCTGCAACCGCAGACTTAAACGATATAAATATGATAGACCCGTTCCATCTTGAAGCATACAATGAAGCAACTATAAACTACAATAGAGATATTGAAATTTTCCCTGTGCTTAACACTGTGTTTAAACGGATTTACGGCGAGTCACCTTATAAATCGCCGACGGATATGGGGGTTAATATGGCTGGACACTGCATTTACGACAATGTGGTCGTTTCCGAGGCAGCAAAACAAGAAATAATTCGCAGATATTTTAATGCACTTTGCAACAAGTGCCGTGGAATTGCGCAAAATAACGAGCTTTCGAGGCTTGAAAATTTGATGACACAATGTTCCGCCAGTGTGTCGGATAGAAATGTCGTCAACCACGCCATGGAACTTGCAGAGCAAACCTGTGCGCCTGCGGCGGCGCTGGAATTGCCTGATGGCAGAATGATAAGCGGAAAAACAAAGGAACTTCTGGGTGCGTCAAGTGCCATGCTTTTGAATGCGCTAAAAGCAATAGCAGGAATTCCCGACGATGTACATTTAATTTCTGCATCAATTATTGAACCAGTGCAAAGACTAAAGGTGGGCTTTTTGGGCAACAAAAACCCAAGATTACACACAGACGAGGCTTTAATCGCTTTGTCAATCAGTGCGGCAACTGATAAAAATGCTGCGTTAGCACTTTCGTGTTTGCCAAAACTCACAGGATGTCAAGCGCACAGTTCGGTTATAGTTTCGGGAGTGGATAGTGCTCTGCTCAGAAAATTGCGTATTGACCTCACCTGTGAACCGACCTACGAAACTAATGCACTGTATCACAGCTAAACTTAAGTGGTATAATTTTAGGAGTATTAATATCTATGCAAAAAGCAATGTCAAACCCTTATTTACGCAGAGTTCAAAATAGCTCTTTCTCAGGAACAGGTGAAGCCGCAAGCATTAAAGGCGTGGCGGCGAAATCTCTATTTTTTCTTGCGTTGACCGGCGTCGGAATTCTGATTTTTAGATCTGGAGTTGTTCCTATTTCTATGATGAATACGGCGATGGTAGTCGCATCGGTTATAACTTTGGTAACTATGCTCGCTGGCAGTTTTATCCCGAGTGTAACACCCTTGGTTGGAAGCATTTTCTCAATCAGCGAGGGTTTTGTTATCGGATATGTCACTGCTGTTTATTCTGCTGCATTTGACGGAATTATTCCACTGGCGCTTGGAATTACGTTTACGGTAATTTTAACAATGTTAGGTTTGTACGTCACTGGAATAGTAAAGTTCGGTCAAAAAACAAGAGCGATAATTACAACGCTTTTCTTTGCAACTGCGATTATCGGAATAATTACATTTATAAGCTCGTTTTTCACATCGGCATTGTCCTCGGTGATTTATGGAAATGGCACAGTTGGAATTGGATATTCACTGCTGTGTGTTGCTATTTCAACGCTTTATCTGGTAATTGATTTTGATAACATAGCAAATTGCGTCAAAATGGGAAGTGACAAACGCCAAGAATGGATGCTTGCATTTGGCTTGGTTGTGACTATTCTTATGTTATTTATGAGAATTTTAGAACTGCTTGCAAAAGTGAGATCAAGAGATTAATAAAAAATGCCTTCCAAAATCGGAAGGCATTTTTTTAATGCTGTGGAACAGAGTTTTCTGCTGTGTCATTATGGGTTGAGATTTTATCAACCAACTCGACACAAGTATTGCTCAGTCCAATAATATTTGCTTTAATTTTGTTTTTTCTGTACTTTAAAACGACTTTATCAATCGCATCAACAGCAGATTCGTCCCATATTTTCGCTTTGTGAAAATGCAGGTCGACACTATCGCTGTCTATATTATAGTCGAATGCTTCAATAAAACTTGTGGTCGAAGCAAAGAACAGCTGACCTGTGATTTTATAAGTTGCATTTTTGCTTTCTTGGCATTTGTGTACATGGATAGAGGACATTTTGCCAGCGAAAATTAGTGCGCTTAGGACAGTTCCGGCGACGACACCGAAAGCTAAATTGTGTGTAAACAGTACCACGGCTACGGTGCAAACCATGACTATTGTATCTGTAACAGGGACGGTTTTTATGCGCCTTAGTGATTTCCAATTAAAAGTTGAAAATGAAATTACAACCATAACCGAAGCCAAGGCAACAACTGGGATTTGCACGACAAACTGGTTTAAAAGTATGATAGAGCCAAGCATGAAAACTCCGGCTAGTAGAGTTGAAAGTCTTCCACGACCGCCGTAAGTTTGGTTTGTGATTGTTTGACCAATCATACCGCAACCTGCAATTCCGCCGAAAAATCCTGCGCCGATATTTGCTAGACCTTGCCCAAGACATTCTCTATTTTTGTTACTGGGTGTGTCTGTCATTTCGTCGACCAATTGTGCAGTCAGAAGTGATTCGACTATGCCGACCAGTGCGACAGAAACAGCGTATGGAAAAATTATTCTCAAAGTTTCTGAGTTAAATGGGACTTGTGGCAAATGAAAAGCGGCAAATGAGCCTGAAATTTCGCCCATATCGCCCAGAGTTTTGATGTCAATTTTAAACACCCAAACAATTATAGAAATAATAATTATTGCAAAAATCGGAGAGGGGACAGCCTTTGTGAGCTTTGGAAGTCCGTAAATTATACCAATTCCGACTAGACCCAAAACGATTAATATGTAAGAGCCTTGGAAATGGGCAATCTGTGACTGAAACATCAAAATACCGAGAGCATTTACAAAACCTATCATAACGGGTTTTGGAATGAACTTCATAAGGTTGCCGATTTTACATAGTCCTAAAATAATTTGAATTATTCCTGTTAAAACTGTTGCGGCGAATAAATATTCAATGCCGTGACTTTTGACTAGGCTTGCAAGAACTAGAGCAGTCGCGCCAGCAGCGGCGGATATAAGCCCTGTACGACCGCCGAAGATAGCTGTGATAACTGATATCACAAACGAAGCATAGACACCGACCATAGGGTCGACACCGGCGACAATTGAAAAACCAATTGCCTCAGGAATAAGCGCCATGCAGACGACAATTCCCGCTAATAAGTCGGCTTTTGCGTTTCCAAACCATTCTTTTTTAAGAGTATTTACCATAAATTCCTTCTTTCAATTGATAAAAGCGTTACAATTTCGTATTATAACAATTTTTTAGATTAAATGTCAATAAGTATGTGTAAGTTTTGTGTTAAAGCAATAAAAAACTACAGTTAAACCAAAAAGTTAACTGTAGTTTTCTGGCAGCGGGTGAAGGATTCGAACCCTCACATACGGAGTCAGAGTCCGCTGTGCTACCATTACACAAACCCGCTAAGTAGCAAGAGTAATTATACACTATTTTAATAAAAAGTCAACAGTTTTTTCACGCTCGTAATAAATAGCTTGAATTTTTCTCAAAATTTGTTACAATAGTATTTTAGGACAAAAATTAGCAGAATGGAGAAAGAAATGAAAAGAATAATTGCACTATTGCTTTGTGCTGTGCTTACATTATCTTCGGGTCAGCTTGCAATGGCTTCCGGTGTGACAGCAGATATCCTTTACACCTTGGGATTGGTAGAGGGAACAGAAAGCGGATATGAACTCGACAGAGTTCCAACAAGACTTGAGTCGCTGGTTTTCACGCTTCGACTATCAGGACTAGAAGACGAGGCTATGGCTTATGAGGATGAAACACAGTTTTCTGATGTTCCCGATTGGGGAAAAAACTATGTAGCCTATGCTTTTGATAATGAAATAATTACAGGTGTTGACGAAAACACCTTCGGCAGTGATATGCAGGTGCGTGACAAGGATTTTTACACCATGATTTTACGCACGTTGGGCTATTCTGACGTGGATGGTGATTTCACTTGGGCAAGCTCTGCTACGGTTGCTGTTCGTATGGGATTGATTGAATATGTAGATACAGAATTTGACAGAGCATCTATGTTTGAATGTGCTTTAACAGCCTTAAGCACAAAATTAAAAGACAGTGACGACAAATTAATTGATGTATTAATTACAAGCGGAGACATAGACAGAGCGAAAGCTTCCGCCCTTGGTTTAACAGATACAGCGCCACTTTCAGCGCGTGAAATTTCAGAAAGATACACTTCTTCTATAGTTTTCTTAACTTTTTATGAAACATCAGCAAGTCTTATGAATAAGACACCGGACACAAATGCGAGTGGATTTCTTATCAGAGAAGATGGAATAGTTGTCACAAATTACCACTCAATAGACAACGCGATTTTCTCAGTTGCGACACTCTCTGGAGGTGAAGAAATCGCAGTCGACAAAGTTTTATACCACAATGAAGAAGCAGATGTTGCTGTACTAAGGCTATCTGACGAGCAAATGGATGGAACAGAAATTTCAGTTTTTCCATACTTAAACATGGTATCATCAGAAACTGCCTTTGTGGGAGACCCTGTTTTCGCATTGGGCAATCCTTTGGGACTACAAAACTCGATTTCATCGGGAATTATAAGCAATAAAGACCGTGTAATTTCCGCTTTTGCATATCCAATGATACAAAATACAGCATCAATTTCGTCGGGTAGCTCGGGTGGAGCTTTGCTCAATGAGTTCGGTGACGTAATCGGTATAACCTCAGGATATTTTTCATACGGAAAAGATATGTACTTAGCAGTTCCTATTGATGCGATAATGGACGTTGACTTGGACGTTGAAGGCGTGACGCTTAGAACGTTTAATGAAGAATTTGGAGTAAAGTAAAAAATAGTGGTGACCGCCGGTCGCCACTATTTTTTTGATATAATTTCAATTAAGAGATCTTTTTTATTATCTTTCGGATATTTCAAAACATGCGAGAGTAAAAAGTTTAAACTTGTGCCCACTTCAAGACCTTTAATTCCAATAGAAATTAAATCATTACCATTGATATCAAGCTCTTTTATGGTCAAACAGCGATTTTCAGAGAGTAGCTTTTCCATGTCTGAAACTGCATTTTCAAATCCACAAATTTCCATAGCGCACGCGGAGCATGGTGCAAATTCTCGTCCGACTCTTGCCACGATTTCGGGCAGAGTTTTGTAAGTTTTCCACACGAAATCAGGCTCTAAAACTGCACTGACGGCTTTTATAACTTTGTTTTCGGCGGTTAGGCTTTTTAAAAATTGCGTAGAATTTTCTATGAGTCCATAAGTTTTTAAAACAGCACAAAGGGCAGTGAAGCGCATGGGTAAATCCGCTTCAAAATTGGATAAATTGCTTAAATTTGGCGCATTGTTTGAAATTAAATACCGTGAATAAAGTTTGCAATTTATGGCTGTTTTTATGGTTTCGGGTGAATTTGAGAGTAAAATTTTACGTGTTTCTGAATAAACCCTCTCGGCGGAAATGTGTTTTGCGTTTTCGGATAAAGCACTGATTGTCGGCAAGATGTCCTCGTGGAAATCAAAGCCCAACTGAGCTTTAAACCTCAAAGCTCTAAACATCCTCAGTGCATCCTCTTCAAAACGCTTTTCGGGAAGTCCGACACAGCGAATAAGCCTATTTTTAATATCCAACTCCCCTGAAAATGGGTCGATAGTATTAAAGTTTCTGTCCATGGCAATTGCGTTCATTGTGAAATCTCGCCTTGACAAATCCTCTGTTATATTGGATGTGAAAACAACATTGTCGGGTCTGCGAAAGTCCTTATATTCTCCGTCTGTTCGGAAAGTCGTGACTTCTGCGGTTTGCTTTTCTTTGCAGACCGTTACTGTTCCGTGTGCTATGCCGGTCGGAACGGTTTTTTCGAAAATTTCCATCACTTTTTCGGGTAGAGCAGATGTGGTTATATCCCAGTCTGTCGGCTGTTTTCCAAGTAAAATATCACGGCAACAACCGCCGACTACATAGGCTTCGAAGCCTGAATTTTCAAGTTTTTCGAGTATTTTATCGACATATTTTGGTATATTAATCATGTGCATAATTGAGTTGCAAGGTCGCAAATTTTAACGGATGCATAAGGTTTTGCGATTTTTTCAATAGAATTTTGCATATTTTGTAATCTATCACTGCCAGAGAAAAGAAAATACATCGCCTCCGTAATAGAAAAAGTTTCGTCAACACGCATAGCCGCACCGTTATTAAGCAGAAATGCAACATTTTTCTCCTCATGCCCTGGAATAGGGTTGACTAAAATTAATGGCAATTTTTTGCAAAGTGCCTCGGTTACGGTCAGTCCTCCTGGTTTTGTAACCACACAATCGGCGGCATCCATAAAAGCGTCAACATTATTAACAAAGCCATGTATAACCAGTTGTCGCTTAGTTTTAAGTATGGATAAATGCTTACGCAGTTTTTCGTTTCTGCCACAGATGCAAACCAGCTGTAATTCCAAATTCATCCTGTCTATGGAGCTTACAGTACTCATCATATCGCCATAGCCCATACTTCCGCCCATTAAAAGAACGGTTCGTTTATTTTCAAGCAAGCCTAAATTTTTTCTAGCACTTATTTTGTCGAGAGTATGACGGAAAATTGGGCGCACGGGTATTCCAAGTGGAACAATTTTTCTTAAATCCATAGATTTTGTGCTTGCAACGTAATTTAAAAGCTCGCTGGCGGTTACAATATATTCAAGTTGTGTGCAATCTTCCCAACCAGGATGTATGCAGTAATCCGTGATAACTCCTATTGAGGGGATATCTATATGATTACCCTCTTTTAGTTTGCTTATAACAAGACCTGCGAAGGGGTGTGTTGAAATAATGCAATCGGGCATATACTCATTAAGAAAGCGTGAAATTCTTTTTGTTATGACTTTGTTTGATGTGAAAAAAGAAGCAAGCTTTCTGAGTTGCTCGCTCATTTCCATGTAACGATAGGCACGTTTATAGCTTGTTTTCAGGTTTTTCACCGAAAGGAGATAGCCCTTGTCAATCACTTCGTAAGTCATTCGACTTATCTCTTGATACAAATCTTCAACCAAAACTTCAGCGCCTCGGGACTTGAATTCCTCGGCAATTGCATTTGCGGTTGAGATATGCCCATAGCCCGCAGTCACGCTTAAAATCAATACTTTCACAAAAAAACCTCCGTATAGACAGTTTGAATCTAAAAAAATTAAAATTTCTGCTCAAATAATGACCAAAAACTTAATAACACTATTGTCAAAACACAATATAAGCATTATAATATATGAACGTAAAAATTACAATGCCTGTTTGGTTTAATGTTTGTATAAAACTGTAAACCTTAAAAATTGAATGGAGTAATAAATTGAAAACATCTTTTTCTGAATATTTACGTCCCGGTAAAAAGGGACATCTAATTGGTGTCGGCGGAGTTTCTATGTCGCCGCTTGCTGAAGTTTTACATGATATGGGGATTATTATAAAAGGCTCTGATATTAACGAGAGCGAAAAGGTTTCCACCTTGCGCAAAAAAGGTATGGAAATTGACATAGGACACAGCGCTGGGAATATTGGCGAGGACACAGATTTTATTATCCGTACCGCAGCCGCGAGAGATGATAATGTCGAAGTTATGGCGGCAAGAAAACTGAACATCCCTGTTTTCGAGCGCACCGAAGCATGGGGCACTTTGATGAAGGACTATAAAAATGCAATCTGCGTTTCGGGTACTCATGGAAAAACAACGACAACATCTATGGTCACACATATTCTTATGGCGGCGGAGCACGACCCAACGGTTATGCTTGGTGGAACACTTCCGCTTCTACAAGCCAGCCACAGAATTGGACATGGTGATACTATAATACTTGAAGCATGTGAGTATTATAATTCATTCTTGAGCTTTTCGCCAACAATTGCCGTTATTTTGAATGTTGACTCTGACCACCTAGATTTTTTTAAAGATTTAGATGATATCAAAAACTCTTTTCATCAATTTGCGAAATTAGTTCCGGAAAGAGGGTTTATAGTCGCAAACGGAGACGACCCAAACACCATGTCGGCGATTTCAGGAATTAATCGCAAGGTTGTGACTTTCGGAACAAGTGAAGATTCTGATGTATATGCAAAAAACATAAGCTTTAGGGGAGCGCATTCCTATTTTGATATTTATCACAAGGGTGAGCTTTTCCAAAATGTACACCTTGGTGTTCCCGGAATGCACAATATATACAATGCTTTGGCGGCTTCGGCGGCGGCAATTTGTATTGGAATTTCTCCAAACTCAGTTAAATACGGGCTTGCGGGCTTCACAGGTGCAGGCAGACGTTTTGAGTTTAAAGGTAAATACAACGGTGCAGATGTTTATGACGATTATGCCCACCATCCAAAAGAGCTAAAGGCGATTTTAGATGCTGTTGAGCCTTTGGGTTACAAGCGTGTTATTGCGGTTTTTCAGCCACACACCTATACGAGAACAAATGCGCTATTTGATGATTTTGTAGAACAACTAAAACGCCCTGATTTGCTCTATCTCACAGAAATTTATGCCGCTAGAGAGCAAAATACTCTCGGCATTTCATCTGCTGACTTATCAAGTGAAATTCCTAATTCTTTACACTTTAAAGAGTTCCACGAACTTGAAGAGAGCTTGAAGTTCACAGCTTCTCCCGGTGATTTGATTTTGACTATCGGTGCCGGAGATGTTTACCAAATCGGCGAGCATATAGTAAAATAATATAGCAAAGGAAGAAATACCTGAAAAATCAGCTGTATTTCTTCCTTGTTTTTATTTAATATGTTGGCTACTATTTAGTGATTATTTCAGCTCGCTCTCCTCCCAATTGCAAGCACGGCGAAGAGCTTTTTGCCATTTGTCGTGATATATTTTCGACTGAGCCTCGTCCATTATGGGTTTGTAAACTTTGTCGGACTGACGCAGTTTTGTTGCGTCTGAGACATTTTTCCAAACGCCGGAAGAGATACCGGCAAGCATGGCAGCGCCGAGTGCGGTTGTCTCTGTCACACTTGGGCGGTCTATAGGCTTTCTCAGCAAATCAGCCTGAAACTGCATAAGGAAATTACTGACGCTTGCACCGCCATCGACTCTGAGTGAGCTTAGGGTTTGACCTGACTCTTTTTCCATGACATCCAACATATCCTTGACTTGATAGGCGATTGCCTCCAAGGTTGCTCTTGCAAAATGAGCTTTTGTGCTGCCACGGGTTAAGCCAAAAACGCTTCCCCTTGCGTACATGTCCCAAGTTGGCGCACCAAGACCAGTGAAAGCCGGCACAAGGTAAACGCCTCCATTGTCGCTGACACTTTCGGCAAGGCTGTCACACTCGGAGGACGAGCCAATTATGCCCATCTCATCACGAAGCCACTGTATAGCACTGCCAGCGTTGAAAACACTGCCCTCCAGTGCATAAACTCTGTCGTTTCCAACCACCCAACCTATTGAAGTTATCAGTCCTGAATCTGAGCGAATAGAGCTGTCACCGACATTCATAAGCGTGAAACAGCCTGTTCCGTATGTGTTTTTTGCCTGAGCTTTTTCAATACAGCCTTGTCCTAAAAGTGCAGATTGTTGGTCGCCTGCGCTTCCGCAAACAGGAATTCCGCTGAGCTTATTTAAACCGGCTATGCCTTTTTTAAGCTTACCGTAATTTTCTGAACAGGACACAGCCTTGGGGAGAATATGCATTGGAATTCCGAGTTTTTTGCAAAGTGCCTCGTCCCAACAGAGCTTGTCAATATCAAAAAGCATGGTGCGTGATGCGTTTGAATAATCGGTTATGTGAGCGCCTGTCAGATTATAGATAAGCCAGCTGTCAACAGTTCCGACTAAAAGTTCGCCTTTATCGGCTAGAGCCTGTGCGCCTGATACGTTCTCCAAAATCCATTTGATTTTACTGCCTGAGAAATATGCATCAATCAAAAGCCCAGTTTTTTCACGCACATAGTCCATCATGCCATCGGCTTTTAATTCATCACAAATTTGAGCTGTGCGCCTACACTGCCAAACTATGGCGTTACAGATGGGTTTTCCATCTTTTTTATTCCATGCGACTACGGTTTCACGTTGGTTAGTTATGCCTATTCCTACTATGTCAGTCTGAGAAATTCCACTTTTTTCAAATGCACTGCTGAGTGCTTTTGTCTGAGTTTCTAAAATTTCCATTGGGTCGTGTTCAACCCAACCCAAATTTGGGTAATGCTGTGTTAGTGGATACTGTGCCATGGAGACAATATTTCCATTTAAGTCAAAAATTACCGCTCTTGAGCTGGTAGTGCCTTGGTCTAAAGCGATTACATATTCATTCATTACTATCATCCTCTCATTTTTGCCTCAAACATTGTTTAGTGTTACCCTTGACGTTTAAGTTGAATAGGTTTACAATAATATTACTATAACACGCTACGGAGGGATTTACCATGGGAATTTACAGTGAATTTACATTTACTTCGGCAAATGGTAAAGCGGATATTCATGCTGCGCAATGGATTCCCACATATGGTGTGCGAGGAATTGTGCAGATTGCACACGGCATCGCAGACCACCTTGGTAGATACGACAGGCTGGCAAGATTTTTATGTGAAAAAGGTTTTGTTGTTTTTGGATGTGACCATATTGGACACGGTAAAAGTGTTATTGAAAACGAAAACCTTGGATATTGCGGTGAAAATGGCGGCTGGGGCATCATGGTATCTGACATGCACAAGCTTCACGAGCTAGCGCGGATAAAATATCCACATGTACCTTATTTTATTTTTGGACATAGCATGGGTAGCTTTTTGACTAGAACTTATATGATTAGATATGGTTCTGATATTAGCGGTGTCATATTAAGTGGAACAGGTCAACAGCCGAAAACCGCCTTGGCACTGTCTAAAGCATTGGTTGATGTCGAAGTCCAAACCCATGGTGGTAGATATGTCAGCGAGCGAATGAATAAGCTGATTTTTGGAAAATATAATACTGGTATAATCGCTTTGAAATCGCCTTTTGACTGGATTTCTCGTGATGAAGCTCTGGTGGAAGCATACACAAAAGATGAGTTTTGCGGTTATATTCCGTCTTCGGCGTTGTTTCGTGATATGCTTGAGGGAATGCTTTATATTTCGACATCAAGGAATATAAAACGTATGCAGAAAGATTTACCTGTGTTTTTCATATCAGGCGACAAAGACCCCGTTGGTGGCTTCGGTCGTGGGGTAATCAGGGCATACAGAAGCTTTTTAGATGCAGGCATGAGCGACGTGTATATGAAGCTTTATCACGGCGCTAGACATGAACTGATTAATGAGACGAATTACCAAGAAGTGTTTGAAGATATAATAAACTGGCTTGAAACTAAAGTTTAAAAAATCCGCCTTACGGCGGATTTTTTCGTTTATTTAGAGTTCTGAATGAAATCTAAAGGCATTTTTTCCTGAATGTTTTGCCCTGTAAAGTGCTTTGTCGGCTTTAATGCTCAAGTCGTCGAAAGCTGTTCCGTCGACTGGAATCATGGCTATACCGGCACTTACGGAAACTTGGTCGAGTGAAACATCGGGGATTTCTATGTTGTTTACGCTGTCAATAATTCGTTGCACAACAATTCTGACATTTTTTTCTTCGCCTGTGTTGCTCAACAAAATAACAAATTCGTCACCGCCCAAACGTCCTAAAATGTCGCCTGAACGTAAACGGCTTTTAACTGCACTTGAAAATTCTTGAAGATAGATGTCACCGATATTATGCCCGTAAACATCATTTATCATTTTGAAGTTGTCAACGTCAAGCAAGATAAGTGCGTGCGTTTGCGGTGGGTCGGTGATTTTATTTATAGTGCTAGTTATTTTTTCAGTTGCGGTTGCACGGCTGAGAGTTCTTGTTAAGGGGTCTGTCTCTATGCTTGTTTGCAAACTCGTGGCAAGCTCACTGCTGGATTTCAGAGCCTTCATTAGCTCCTTTTGATGACGTCTGGAAATCAACAGAATAACTGTGAAATAAACCGAGAATGACAAAATAACAATCATAGAAAATGTTAAGGTGTCTGAGTTGATTTCACTCGCCATATTAAGCGCAACTTCGTCTAGTATGATGCTAACAATACACCAAGGTGTATTTGGAATGGGGAGCATGACGGCGGTTCTCTCTTCTTTATTTACATTGTATTTCAGGAGAACAGTTTCGCCGTTAACCATATCTTCTTGAATACTCTCTTTGGTGTGTCCATTTTGAATATCAAGTGAGCCGATGAATTCATACATGTCGCCACCTGTAAACATATTATCGCTATCACCACTTAATAAAATAGGTGTTCCATCGACTTCACAAAGATGATAGAATGCATCTCCGCCAAAGCTCTGTAGATTGAAAATTGATGAAAAATCGTCAAGATTATAACTGCCATAAATTTCAGCATAGTTCATACCGTATTTAAAGACAGGTGCTTTGATTAAGATTAAATCATTGCCCGATTCAGTGTCATAAATAGGAGAAAGTATCTGAACCTCTTGCGAATTCTCAATCGAGCTTAGTTCGTGATTTTCAATGCCAAGCATATTTTGTCTATAGTCTATAGGCGTTTGGTCATCGAAAGAGATATACATATTATCGAAATTAGATGTCTTTGTCATCATCTCTAAGATTTCAAGAGTTTCATCTCTACCCGAAGCAACGTCACTCATTAAAACTTGACCTGTTTCCAAAGTGAATTCTGCATCTGAAATAATTATGGAGATTTTTTCTGCCATTCCGCTTGCAAGCTCAATCAAAAATAGGTCAGACATCTCAGAAACTTGCCTATTAGTTGATGATACGTAAATAAACGAAGAAATAATTGCTAAAAGCGTTGCAATAATTCCACCCAATAAGAAAAACTGCATTTGCCTTTTCGGGGATAGCTTCCCGTTGAAAAGATGGGAAACAGATTTTTCCTCATTGTCTTTTTCGGATGAATTACTCGGAGAATTCTCGGCAGAAACAATGAAAAGTTCGTCCAAAGACATGGGTTTTGAAAAGAAATATCCCTGTGAATATTGAATTCCCGCAGATATGATGCTCTTCTGCATTGCGGCGGTTTCAACACATTCTGCTATGAGTTTTACATTTAGTTTATTGCCTAAATAAAATATACTGTCGAGGATATTGTTGTAACTGGAATCTTTGTCCAAGCGCTCGGTTAAAGTTCCGTTGATTTTTATGAAATCTATATCGAGATTTCCGATTTCTATGAAGTTTGAATAGCCGGAGCCAAAGTCGTCAATTGCGATTTTTGAGCCGTAACTGCGCACCTTGCATATGAAGTCGCGAAGCTCTGCGCTCTCTGAGAATTTTTCTGTTTCAACGAGTTCGAAAATAAACCGCTCAGGGTTTTTGGCTTGTGAAAGGCGCTTGAAAATTTCCTCGTTAAATTTTTCAGAGCATATGTCTATGATAGACACGTTCATTGTGATAATCTCTTCACGCTCTGCAAAAATTTCCAAAACACGACAAACCATGCACATGCTTAAAGCTTCGTACAGGTTGTATTTTTTGGAAATGTCCATGAAATCTCCCGGAAATAGAATTTTTCCTTTGGAGTTTTGTAGGCGCATTAAGGATTCATAACAATAAAACCTGTTTTCAGAGTTATCATAAATTCCTTGGAAATAAGGAATTACCTTATCGTTTTTGATTATTTGGTTCAGCTCTGCGACAAGCTCGAACTCTTTTTGAAGCAAAGAATTATCATCATTTGATATGTCGCAGATAACAAATCGACCCTCCTCGCTTTTGCAATCTAAGTGTAAAACTTTCTCTTCAAGCTCATGCACTCTAACTCCTGAAATTGTGATTGCAAAATTGAGCTTCATTTCATCAGCTTCAAGTTGTTTACATTCGGTGTAGAGAGTTTGAATTGCCTCAATAAACTCAGCATCACGCACAGGGTTTTCACTTGTGATGAAAAACGATGTGTCACTATAGATGTATAATGACAAGTCCATGCTCGGGAAAGTACTGTCGATTATTGATAGGGTTTTCCTTATAGTTTCATTGCGAAAAGCGATGCGGTTTTCAGTGATGCTATCAGAATCTTTCACAGGTGGCGCAACAGAAACAAAACAGATTTTTTTGTATTGCTTCTTTGCTTGCTCTTGCAAAAATTGCGTCATAGTTTTCGCACCGCTTATGTTTGAGCTCATAACTCGGCTCTTGGAGCGACTTTCACTTTTTAGCAGTGCTTTATAAAAATTATCTTTGGTTATATCTGAATTATCAATCTGTGTCTGCAAGAAATTGTCGATAAATTCTTTGTTAGCATGTAGACCTGATATGCTGTCAAAAGCTGTTAAGTCTATGTCTATATAATTTTCCTGCTGGGCAAGTGACAAAAACATACACGAGCCGTGGAAAAAATGAATTTTATTATTCTTAGTGCCGAATTCGCCCATCATGAAAGCGCCACAAATTCCGCTTTCAGTAAAGGGAATCATTTCCCATTTTGCAAGATTTTGGAGGTATTGCCTCCTAAACACACAGGAATAACAAAATAAAGCTTCTGATGATATCGTTTGAAGGTCGTAACAAACTTTTTGCCATTCATCGACACTTTTTAATGGGTTACTATATGCAAGTCTAAACTGCTGTCCAACTTCAACTGTGCTGTGATATAGCTTGATGGTGGAGTCCTCAGGGTTAGCATGATAAAATCTGCTAGCACCATTTTCCTCTTCGAGAACGAAAGGGAAGTATAACAATAGCTCGGCTTCGTGAGTTCCGTTATAAATCCTGCCCTCGCCAAGCTCTGGGAGTGCAAGTTGCTTACTTACCCAATCAAGAGCGTTTGTGCCATTGATTTCTTCTATGAGACAATCAGTTACTTTTGTAATTGTGTGAACATCGCTGACACAGTCGTGACCTATAACTGCATTAGTATATGCAAGCACGAATTCACTGCTAATAAGGGCGTATAGAATGCCACTTTCCGCGCTTTGTTCGTGGTTGAATACAAAAGAAGTTATAGAGCCATCCATGCCATAAGTTCCCGAACCGCCACCAATAAAAGGGACATTTAGCTCTTTTTCGTTTAAGCGGTCGATAATTCTACAGCTCTTATAATGGGTATCTTCAAGATATAAAAAGGCGATTGCAGGATCGTGCTCTTGGCAATCGAAGGCGATTATTTCGCTTATTTCTGAGGGTTCAATGTCTGTAGTCGAAAAAATTCGTGTAAAAATACGAGAGTTTTCGAATTTGAAAATAGAAATTAAATCTCCATCAGGATAAATTTTACCGTTATATACAACTCCTGAAACTGTAGTGCCTATAATTTCGGAATCGGGCAAAAGTGCCTTTAGTTTTTTTGCGAGATTTAATGACTCATCAAGGTCAAGACTTGAAACATGCACGACCACAAGGCAACCAAGACCTGAACCTAAATTAGAAGTACTTATAAGCACTTCGGTCTCTTCTATGTTATTATGTAAAATGTTCAGTGACTTCATTAGTTGCTCCTTTGCATGTAGTTAGTGTGCTAAAGAATTTTGATGTATATTACTCAAAATTTATATAGATACATATATAATATATAATATTTTAATTGATACGTCAATGTTTAACTGGGAAAATAATATATTAGGTTTGACTATATATTGATAATTTGTTGACAATGGTGTATAATTAGAAGAAATTAACAGAATGGGAGTGAATATCATGAAGAACGATATAAAAAAATTTGGATTTGGTATGATGCGCTTGCCGAAAATCGGCGAGGAATTTGACAAAGAACAAATCATAAAAATGATTGACCTGTTTTTGGAAAATGGTTACAATTATTTTGATACATCCTATGCATATGAGGGTTCGGAAGAAATAATCGGCGAACTTTTGAGTGCTCGTCACCCGAGAGAAAAATTTGTCTTAGCTTCAAAGCTTCCTGTCTGGTCAGAAACTGATACGGAAGAGTCGGCTAGGAAATTGATTGATATTTCTTTAGAGCGATGTAAGGTTGATTATTTCGACTACTACATGCTTCATAATGTAGGCGGAGGAAGAACGAAGAGGTTTAATGATTTCAAACTTTGGGACTATATTTCTGAACTAAAAGCCAAAGGCGTTGTTAAGAAAATTGGATTTTCATTCCATGATAATGCCAAAGTGCTTGAAGAAATTTTAAGCGCACATCCAGAGATTGATTTTGTACAACTGCAAATAAATTACACTGACTGGGAAAATTCCCAAATTCAATCTAAAGCGTGCTACGAAGTTGCGCAAAAATATAATATGCCTGTAATTATAATGGAACCTTTGAAAGGCGGATTTTTAGCTAATCCTCCCCAAAAAGTTAAAGACGAGCTTGATAAGATAGAGAGCAAAAAATCCTATCCTGAATATGCTTTTAAATTTTGCAATGACCTTGATAATATTATTACAATCCTCAGCGGTGTTTCGACCATTGAACAAATGGAAGAGAACTTAAAAATATTTAATAATATAGAAAAACTGTCTGATGATGAAAAAATCGGCATAAAAAATGCTCAGGAATCACTCAAAAATTCAGAAACTATTCCATGTACGAGCTGTAGCTATTGCATGTCGGTATGTCCTGAGAAAATTGTTATACAAGACGTTTTCAGGGCGCATAACACATACTTAGATTTCGAAGATTTACAAAGAGCAAAGGGGACTTACGGCTTTACAAAAACCGGCGGTGGAGACCCTGCTGGGTGCATAAAATGTGGAAAATGCAATGATATTTGTCCACAGAAAATTGATGTAATCACACAACTTGAAATGTGTGTAGAAAAATATTCATAACAAATAAAAAACCTATTGGTTGGAAATTTCCGACCAATAGGTTTCTTTTGTTTAGAGGATTTACTATAGCTATACGCTATTTGTTCTTTTTATACTCTTTTACGTTCTCAACTGATGGGTTTGTGCTGTTGCTTCCATTGTTTTTGCAATCGGTGGCACTCATGCTTCCGTTACCGCAGTTGCTCATTGGTTCTGTGATTGAAGTTTTCTTAGATTTTTTGTTTTTGTCAGACATTTAAGTCATCCTCCTGAATTAGAATTCACAGTTAGTTTTGCTCATTTTTACTTTTTTATTCGCACTTGTTGAAAGAAATAAAATTATGTGATAGAATACAATTATAGATTTATTTGAAAGAGGTTATTTTAATGTCAGGACATTCCAAATGGCACAATATTCAAAAAAATAAAGGCGCACAAGACGCTAAACGTGCTAAAATTTTCACAAAAGTTGCAAGAGAAATTATGGTTGCGGTTAAAGAGGGTGGCAGTGGCGACCCCATGAATAACTCAAGACTCGCCGCGGCGATTACAAAAGCAAAAGCGGCTAATATGCCAAACGATAATATAAAACGCTCAATAGATAAAGCCGCAGGAGCGGGAGATAGCTCAAACTTCGAAACTATCGTCTACGAGGGATATGGCCCTAACGGTGTTGCGGTTATTGTTGATACTATGACAGATAACAGAAACAGAACTGCGTCTGAGATGCGCCATTATTTCGATAAATACGGAGGAAATATGGGCACAAGTGGCTGTGTTTCTTGGTCTTTTGACAAAAAAGGTGTTATCATAATTGAAAACGAAGATAATAAGCTGGATGAAGACGAAACTATGATGGAAGTGCTTGATGCAGGCGCAAGTGATTTCGAGGCAGACGGAGAGATTTTTGAGGTTTACACAGAGCCGGAAGAATTCCAAGCTGTTGTTGAAAAGCTTGAGGGCAAGTATACCTTCTTGTCTGCCCAAGTTGAAATGGTTCCTCAAAACTATGCAAAACTTGAAACCGAAGATGATATAAAAAATATGAATAAAATGCTCGAGATGTTTGAAGACAACGACGATGTACAAAATGTCTGGCACAACTGGGAGCAAGAATAGTTTTTGAAAGGGGTTTTATGAATTATTCAATAGAGGGAATTTCTGCGGCGTTGACCTCAGAAAATTATATAGCCGATGAGGAAATTTCGGTCACGCTTTATGCGGCGCTAAAACTAGCTAGGCCACTTTTGATAGAGGGTGCTGCGGGTGTTGGTAAAACTGAAATTGCAAAGGTTTTGTCAAAAGTTATGGATAGACCGCTAGTTAGACTTCAATGCCATGAGGGTCTTGACGAAAGCAAGGCTCTTTATGAGTGGAACTATCAAAAACAACTTTTGTCAATTCAAGCTGGAAAAACTGTAAATGACGACAACATGGAATCGATTTTCGCAGAGAGCTTTTTATTGGAAAGACCGCTTTTGAAATCCATAAAAAGTGAAGAACCTGTGGTTTTACTTGTCGATGAAATTGATAAGTCGGACGAGGAATTTGAGGCATTTTTGCTCGAAATTTTGAGCGAACTTCAAGTTACTATACCCGAATTAGGAACAATTAAAGCTAAAAGCACACCTTTTGTCGTCCTCACTAGTAACAACACAAGGCCACTTTCTGAGGCGCTAAAAAGACGTTGCGCATACCTCTATATAAAATACCCAAACCCTGAAAAAGAGGTCAATATCATAACTGCAAAATTACCCGAGGCAGGGGAAGAGCTTGCAAAAGAAGTTGCCAATGCTGTTGCGTATTTAAGGGCTAGTGATAAGGTTGTTAAAAAGCCGTCTATTGCCGAAACGCTTGACTGGATAGGTGCATTAAATGCACTTGGAAAGTCGAGGTTAACACGAGAAGCCGCCACACAAACCATGGGTTTTGTTCTCAAAAACCATGACGATATAGATGAAATATTGGGAGATGAGGGCTTTGAAAACTGCCTTAGCAGATAATCTTGTGCTGTTTTTTGAAAAACTCCGCTCCTATGGCTTGACTGTTGGAATTGCGGAGGCGCTTGACATTATTGAAATGCTCGATAGTGTTTTACTTTCTGAAAAAGTGAAAATGAAAATTGCCATGCGCTCTGTGCTTGCTAAAAGTGTTAGAGAGCAGGAAATTTTTGACGAGTGTTTCGATGAGTTTTTTGTGTCGTCAAGAGTGCTCAGACAACAGCAAATGGAAGCTCAGCAAGTGGAATATTCCAAAGAAGTTCGCAGACAAGAAGCCATGGAAGAGCTGACATTTGGTGGTCAAGATATAGATATTCCCGAAGAACTGAAAAATATTTATGCGGAAATGGATATAGCAAAACGTGAGAAATTGAAAAACTATCTGGGCATGAGTACAGACAACAAACGGCGCTCGCCCTTTACCTATAATTTTATGCGACGAATTTTGGAGCAACATTTGCGTATGGAAGATGCTCAGTTTGAAGCATCTGATGATGCTGGTTTGGGTGGCTCGGGTAGCGACTTGTTATATAAGGATATTTCTAAAATAACCGAGGATGAAATGCCCAAGGCGATTAACCTAATTCAAACCATGGTAAAGCAGTTAAATGGGGCGATTTCACGTAAATATAAGCGCACCGGAAGACGTGGACGGCTTGATTTTAGGGGCACTATTCGTGCTAATATGGGCAGTGGAGGAAATTTCCACAAGCTTAAATATAGGAACAAAAGGCGCAGTCGAAGAAAAATTATTTTACTTTGCGATGTGTCCGGTTCTATGCTTAAATATTCCGAATTCGCAATAAGATTTATTAAATCTATGAGTGATGTTTCGGATTCGTCGAGGGTTTTTGTCTTTTCGGAGGGTGTAACCGAAGTTTCGCCTTTCGTGCTTGATGATATGAGTAGCTTTCAAAATTTCGTAAAAAATAGCGGACTTTGGGGCAAAGGGACTGATATAGCCTCGGCAGTTAGTGATTTGTTGGAAATTCGACCCTCAGTTTCTGGAAATAATTCCATTTTAATGGTAATAAGTGACTCGAAATCTGTTAAACTCAATGAGGCGAGAAAAGAGGTTTTGAGGGCGTCGAAACAAATGGGGAGGATTATTTGGTTGAATCCAATACCGAGCAGAAAGTGGCAAAAACTAGGCTCAGTCACGAGTTTTGTTGACTTATGCGAGATGCTCGATTGCAGCTCAATACATGAACTTACGAAAGCTTGCGCAAAATCTTTGGTAAATAAGTAAAAATAAGTAAAAAAATACTTTATAAAATTAAAAAACTATGTTACAATATTTAAGATGAGAAATATTTCTACGGAGGTAAAAATATGAGATTAGTTACACGTTCAGATTTTGACGGGCTTGCTTGTGCAGCACTATTGAAACAAGCGGGAGTTATAGATCACTGGACATTTGCCCACCCAAAAGACTTACAAGATGGACTGGTTGCAATCGGTCCTGACGATTGCCTTGCAAACGTACCTTATGTTGAGGGTTGTGGCATGTGGTTTGACCACCATTCAAGCGAACACGAGCGTCTTGAACTCGAGGGAAAATACAAGGGCGAAAGCCGTCTTGCTCCCTCATGTGCAAGAATTATTTATGAATATTATGGCGGTGCAGAGAAATTCCCAGGTATGGAAGAGATGATGGAGGGTGTTGACAAAGTTGACTCCGCAAATCTTACTGTTGATGAAATTCAAAATCCAACTCCTTGGGTTCTTCTCGGGTTTATCATGGATCCACGTACTGGTCTGGGAAGATGGAGAAATTTCACAATTCCAAACTACAAATTGATGGAAGAGCTTATTTCTTGTTGTATTACAATGAAAATCGAAGAAATTATGAAGCTTCCTGATGTTGTTGAGCGTGTTGAAATTTATTGGGATCAGCTCACAAAGTTCATGGAAATGGTCAAAAAATATACAAGAGTTGAAAAAGATGTTATCATCAGCGACTTGCGTGGAGTTGACCCTATTTATTCAGGAAATCGCTTCCTAATTTACAGCCTATATCCCGAGCAGAATATTTCTGTTTGGATTGTCAGCGGTAGAGGCGGAAAAGGTTGTAGCTGTGCAGTTGGCTATTCCGTTGTTAACAAAACATCCAATGTTGATGTCGGTAAACTTATGCTAAAATACGGCGGTGGCGGTCATAAAATGGTTGGCACATGCCAGTTTGATGACGAAACTATGGACGCAAAAATTGAATCTCTATTGGAAGAGATAGTTGCTGGCTAGTGAATAAAATTACAAAAAGTAATATTTTTCTCATAGTATTAATAACTATGTGTATTGTGGTGATTGCATATACAGATATGGTAATCCGCCCTCCATATGTAGTTAAAACCTTGGTAAAAGCACCGATTTTCTTTTTAATTCCAGTGATTTATACTAGGATTTATAAAAAAGAAAACCCATTTTTAATATTAAAAGCAAACCCAAGAGGACTGAAATTGGGTTTGCTTTTAGGTGTGTCTATTTATGTTATAGTTGTTGCGTTCTATTTGATTGCAAGCTCCATTATTGACCTAAGTTCTATAAAAACTTCTCTTGAGAATAACCTCGGAATTAATAAGGATAACTTTTTTGCAATTGCACTTTATGTGTGCATTGTAAATTCTTTCCTTGAAGAGTGGTTTTTCAGAGGATTTGTGTTTAAGGAATTTCGAAAAACATCGAGGGCGCTTGCATATACGGTGAGTTCTTTGGCGTTTAGTGTGTATCACATCGCGATAATGGATGGCATGTTTAATGTGTATTTGTTGATGCTGATTTTGTTTGCACTTTTTGTCGGAGGCACTATTTTCAACTACTTAAATGAGAAGAATAATAATATTTATGCTTCTTGGTTTTGTCATAGCTTTGCAAATTTCGCTATGAATACTGTCGGATTTATGATATTTTTCTAAATAACTTTATAAGCAAAAAAATCCGCCATTGGCGGATTTTTTCAGCTTGAAGACAAAAAGACTTGTGAGCCTTTTTGTTCCCCAAGCTTCGCTCCATCGCCTTGCGATGGCATTTTCTGAATTCTTTATTTTATCATAGAGTTATGTATAAAATTCATAAAATATGCGTCTGCGGACGCAGGTTATTTCAACGTGAAGGCAAACCCTGATGGTTCGCCCTCACACTCCCACTCCTTCCGAAAATGGGATAATTTACTTTTTTCGTTTATTTAGCGCTTACGTGACATTGCAAAACCGATTACTGCACCACAAATTCCGCCAACTATATGAGCCATTTGAGATACATTGTCAACCGAAAAAGCACTGATGATTTCCTTGCCTATGTAAAAAAATGCAACTAAAATCAAAGTCAAAGGTATGCAATTTCCGCGCATTCCAGCAAGAGAAGCCATTATAATCATCATGAAAACTATGCCACTTGCGCCCAAAAGTGCGGTGTTTGGGAATAAAATGAACTGGATAAGTCCCGAGATAAAAGCGGTTATAAGAATAGCAATTAGCAATCGTTTACTGCCGTATTTTTCCTCGAGTGACGGACCAATCACCAAGATGAGCAGAATATTTCCGATATAGTGAGAGTAATCTGCGTGCCCTAAAATGTGGGTGAAAAACCTGAGATAAGTGAATGGGTCGGAAAGTGGCGCACGATACACCATGAAAAAGCCATTGCTTGTACCCTGTGTGAACCACGAAAGTCCGAGCACAGCAAGCGATAAAAAGGAAAATGTTAGCACAACAGGTGAGTTGTACTGGATTTGTATGGAAGGTCGTTTCATAAAGAATTCCTTTCAATGGAAAATATTGAATTTTTTGTACACTACCTTAATAGAATAATAAAAAGGAGCGTAAAAGTCAAGCCTACGTGAAGTTTTGGTCACAAAAAATTTAAAACATTGACTAAAATTACCAAGGAAAATTAAATAAATTTATGGTATAATAGGAAATACTTTAGCGAAAGGAAAAATTATTTTAATGAAAAACAAAAACTTTAAGCGCAGTACTTGTGCTTTTTTAGTGGCAAGCACAGCGCTGACAAGCTCTGCGTTTGCGGCTACTTTGGGAAGTGAAATCGACGGTTACGACGTAGAGGTCAGAGGTGGTGTCGATTTAATTCAGAATACTTACTGGACAGGCAGTGACTATAGAAGTGAGAATTATATCGAATATTCCCCTAATTCTCAAATTTATCCTGTGGTGGTCTATGGTTCAAAACTTACAAATTACGGAAGTTTCGCCGACATGGCAACACTTTTAAACGAACAAGGCATGTATGTGGTTGGGGGAATTAACGGCGGATATTTCAATACTTGGGACTATCAGCCACTAGGCCTTGTGATTTCGAACGGTGAGTTGATTTCTTCTGATGGCGGAATGGTCGCAGTAGGTTTTAAAAGTGATGGCTCGGCTGTTATAGGGAAGCCATCTATGACAATTAATGCCAATATCGGCGGAGAAACCTATACCATTGAGGGTATTAACAAAGACCGTGGCGCAGGATATATGCTTTATAGCTCTGAATATGCCCACGTGACTAAAAATACCAAAGACGGCACAGACGTGATATTAACTCTGCCTGAAGATGAGTACATAAAAATGAACGGCGAATTTGAGTTTACTGTTGAGGAAGTCATCAAAAACGAGGACGGAGCGCAGGAAATTCCTGAGGGGAAATATGTCCTTAGCTTGCCTATGACCGCAGATGAATGGCACCAAAACGGAATAAATTCGCTGGAAGCTGGAGACACGTTGACCGTCACTATCGGCTCTGATGAAGCGTGGAACGAGGTGGAATACGGGCTAGGTACAATTTACCATTTGCTCTCCGACGGAAATATTGTCGGCGACTTTGAAGTGGGAAATGCACCGAGAACGGCGGTTGGAGTTAAAGAAGATGGAACTGTAATTTTCTACACGATTGACGGCAGAAAAAGTGGGCACAGCGTTGGGACAAATATGCAAGGTGTTGCTGAAAGATTGTTAGAACTTGGGTGCACCGATGCGATTTTGATGGACGGTGGTGGCTCAACTGCTATGAACATGGTTCACCCTGGGGATGCATCATTGTCGCTGATAAATGTTCCATCAGATGGAAAACAACGCTCAGTTACTGATTATATTATGCTTGTTTCCACGGTTGAGCCGTCGGGAATGACCGATAAACTGGTTTTATCCCCCTATGATGCGAACATGCTTGTCGGAGCAGAACTCGAACTGACAGTTAAAGCGCAAGACGCAACCGGATTTAAAAGCCAAATTCCCACAGATTTAGACTTTAGCGTTGAAAATGATTTGGGTACTGTAGAGGATGGGGTTTTTACCGCTGAAATGGCAGGTAGTGGAAAAATATTTGTCGGCTCGGATGATCTTAATGAGGGTGAAATGAATGTCGACATCATAGAAACACCTGATTATATGGCGGTTATGAAGGAAAATGGCTCGACAATATCGAGTTTAAAGCTTGATAGTGGCGATACTGTAGACCTTACGGCGTATTCGTCGCACAATTATTTATCACTTATTGACAGCGATTTGTGCTACACATGGGAGGTCACAGGCGATATCGGAACTATAGATGAAAACGGATTTTTCACAGCTTCTGAAGAGTTTGCCGAGGGCACTATAGAGGTCTCGGCAGGGGAAAAAACCATCAGCATACCTGTGAGTGTTTCGTATCCACTTGGAGTTTATGAGGATGTAAGCGAGGACGACTGGTATTATGAATCGGTAAAAATCGTTGGAGAAATGGAAATTCTAAATGGTGTGACAAACACGATTTTTGCTCCACATGAAAATATGACAAGGGCGATGTTTGTAACTGTTTTACATAGAATGGAAGGTATGCCGGAGTCGGATAATATTTTGACTTTTGAAGATGTAGAGCCTGATATGTGGTACACCGAGGCGGTTAAGTGGGCGAACGAAAAAGGACTTGTTATGGGTTATGATGAGAAAACTTTTGGAATAAATGACCTTATAAACCGTGAACAAATGGCGACACTTTTGCTCAGATATGCTACATTTAAGGGTGAAACTTTGGATTTAGATGAAGATTTAAGCATTTTTTCTGACTACGAAGAAATCAGCGAATATGCAGTTGATTCCGTTAAATGGGCGGTTGGACTTGGGCTTATGAACGGAATGACAGAGGACACATTCGAACCATTTGGCACAGCAATAAGGGCGCAAACTGCGGTTATTTTAGACCGATATATGCACCCTAGCGAGGAAGAACCAAGCGAAACAACTGAGCCGACAGAAACGGAAGTTGAGGAAGAAACACCAAGCGAAAATCCCGAAGAGCTTCCAGTTGAAAACCCAGAAGCGCAACCGCCTGAAAATTCCGATGAGTTACCCGAGGAAAATACGGCTGATGTAGCTGAGTAATAAATTAATAACTTGACAAGTTCCTCCTACAAGTGTAGTATTGAAGTATATACTACACTTGTAGGAGGTTTTTTATATGAAACGATTGACTGAAAGTGAATGGGCGGTTTTAACTGCGCTATGGTCGGGAGAGCGCCACTCACTCGGCGAAGTTACCGAATTTTTAAAACCACAGATGAAATGGAGCAGAAATACTGTGCTCACATATTTAACACGTATGGAGAAAAAAGGGCTGGTGGGAATTGACAGGTCGGGAACTAAACCATATTCTGCATTGATTTCTCGAGAAGATTGCGCAAAAAATGAGCGTTCGGGATTGCTTCAAAATGTCTACGGTGGAGCGACTGGGGAGCTTATTTCTGCGTTTTTAAAGGAATCAAAAATAAGTGCAGAAGAGCGAGAAAGACTTAGAAAAATGCTCGATGATATGGAGGTGTAGACTTGCTAAATATTTGGGACTTTATTGTTCAAAGCTCGACTGTGTCGCTTGTGGCGATTTTAGTTTTACTTATAAAACAAATGGTGAATGTGCATTTGTCCCCACGTTGGCAATATGGAGTGTGGGCGATTTTGGCGGTTCGGATCGTTTTGCCGGTGGATGTGGCTAAAACTTTTTTTGGGCTTCCGCTTTCAACTTTCATAGAATTATTGAGATTTAAGGTCGAAACTGGCATGGAATCGGTTTATTCAGCAATTTCACAGCCGATTGATATTAGCTCACCACTTCCATTTATAAATCAAACACCGCATAGTATGACCGATTGGTTATTTGTGATTTATTTAACGGGGATTTTTGTGGTGTTGATGGTGTACCTATTTTCGTATTTTAAGTTGAGGTTTATTTTGCGAAAAGCTAAGCCGATTGATATGTCTACAGAAAATCAAATAAAGACAGTTTGCGAAAAATACAATTTAAAACCATGTAAGACAGTTTTTGTGGATGGCTTGGACACTGCTTTTGTCTGCGGAGTGATTAAACCTGTGCTTGCACTGCCGTCAAATACGAAGATTGACAACAAGGTGATTTTACACGAACTTTTACATGTGAAATATAAAGATGCCTTGCAAAGTGCAGTTTGGTGTGTTTTTCGAATAATTCACTGGTGTAATCCGCTTATGCACATAGTTTTTAATAGGATTGCAAACGATATGGAGTCGCTTTGCGATACGAGAGTTTTAGAGCGCTTGGAGGGTGAAGAAAGACGGGAATATGGAGTTATTTTACTGTCAATGGCTAATGAAAAATTCACAGGAGTGCTTGGGACAAGCAATATTTCAAACGGCGGTGCAAATATCCGCAGAAGAATTGAGGCAATTGTTAGGTTTAAAAAATATCCACAGGGCATGGCGATTTTGTCAATTTGTATAGGTATTTTACTTGCGCTACCTACTTTAGCTGGGAACAGTTTTTCCTACAGCTATTCTAGTTTAAGACCTATGAGCGAGCTTGAATTTGATTATGCCATGGCAAATGCGAGGATAAACAGGTGCGAAACTCTCGCCGGAGCGCTCGACACTTACGCAAAATCTTTGATTGATGAAAATATTGTTTACTTAGCGACTGTATCACCCATTTCGACTCAAACTGAGCTGAAAACTCAGCTAGTCGAAGCCATGCAAGTCGACAAATATATACCATGGTATCATTATGATGATGGTGTGGAGCTTGAAGCCTTAGATAATGAATCTGGATATGACATTTTGAATTTAGAAGAAATTTCTGAAAACGTATACACGGCTGGACTGATATTCAGCGTCACTCGACCAATGGGGGAGGATGGGTTGCCTATTCCCGAAATTGGGATGTCGAGCGTTGTAGTTTATGTAAAAGTGTTTTTAGAAGATGGTATGTGGATAGTAGAAGAAACGGACAGGGAAACTTTTCCGAAAGTCAATAAGCAAGACATGGCATATTCTGAGGAAAGTGGTGAATATTTAAAAAGGCATGTCGGCGAGGGAAAAAGTGGTACGGTCACTGTTAATACATCGTCTGTGCATAGCGTGAATAACCATATTTATGCGGAAAGTTACACTATGTTCGGCGGAGGGAGCAGTTTCGATAGAAGTTTAAAGCCAAATGCTGAATTTGATTATGTGAGAAGCTTTCAAACTTATAGTTATGTTTTTGAGGGCACTGAAGAGGAATATGAAAATATTGATGTTGTAAAATTGGAAATTCAGGAAATTTTTGATGGCGAATACGGGCATGACTTTTTTAGTGAAACTGCAATTGTATCCGACGACAGTCCTCAAAATGAATACAGAGATGAATCGGGGAGCAGTAGTGACGGAGAACATTATACCCAACGGGTGATTGGCGACGACTGGGACAGAGAGATTTGGGGTGGCGGTGGAGGAAGTGCCGAAATGATGGAAAATGAAACCCTACATATGAGCAGTAGTTTTGAAGCCAGAATTTATATCAATGATAAACTGCATGAAGTTTTATATTTACAGGAGGTGGAATAATGGAAAATACTGCTTCAGCTGTAAAGAAAATAGCCTTGGGATACGGCATGATTTATTTTGACTTCAATATTATGAATTTAGACTTGCTTGCGGACTGGTTTGGGTATATAATGATTGTCCGAGCGATTGGAATTCTTGGAAAAGAACTGGAAGAGCTAAAATTAATTGAGGGTTTTGGTAAAGTACTTATAGGCTTAAATGTAGTTTTGTGGTTTGTTACGGCGTTTTATGGAGAGCTTGAAATTGAAAACAATTTGATTTTCCTCGTGACAGATATCATGCGATTGACATTTGACTTTATATTGCTTACAAATTTATATAGACTAGCGACAACTTGTGAATGTAGTGAGGCTGGGGCGATTTTGACTTGTAGAACATTTATGGTTTTAATCATTACTGCTGTCTCAGCGACTTCATGGCTTGCAAGTGAGTTTACAAGTGTAGACTTTCAATGGGGTCTGGCTTTTGGAGCGATAGTTTATATAATATTTGCAATTCGGCTCTGCTCTGTGCTTTTCTCCTTTTCAAAATCGCTTGATAAATTAGAAAATGGGGAGCAAATCGGATAATGTACGCACTACTACTGGTATTAATTTACATAGCGTTTATAAGTTTAGGTCTGCCCGACTCTTTATTGGGAGCGGGCTGGCCTTCTATGTTTGGGGACATAAATGTTCCTATTTCTTTTGTCGGCGGACTGACTATGCTGACAACGGCTTCGACTATAGCTTCTAGCCTCTTGTCAGATAGAATGACAAAATATTTCGGGGTTGGAAAAGTCGTGGCTGGCAGTGTTTTAATGACTGCCTTTGCAATGCTTTTCTATTCAATGACGGATAATTATTATTTGCTATTGCTATGTTCAATTCCTTACGGATTTGGCGCTGGCGGAGTCGATGCCTCTCTAAACAACTATGTTTCCTTGCATTATTCATCAAAACATATGAGTTGGTTGCACGCTTTTTGGGGTGTGGGTGCTTCTGTAAGTCCGTATATAATGGCATACGCTTTGCTGAATTTTAGAGGATGGCAAGGAGGCTATTTTCTAGTTGCAATTACACAATTTGTTTTGGCTGGTATTTTATTGCTAAGCATAAAAATTTGGGATAAACAGGACGAAATTGAACAAGGTGAAGTTGAAGAAAAAGCTAAACCAATTTCATTTAAAGAGGCGGTTTCTGTCCGTGGGGTCAAGCATGTTTTGATTGCATTTTTGGCATACAGCGCACTGGAAACAGGCGCAGGAGTTTGGGCGACGAGTTGGCTTGTTGAACACCTTGGGCTTGAAGCAAACGGAGCGGCGAAATTCGCTTCATATTTCTTCATCGGCATAACTATAGGCAGAATTTTATGCGGATTTTTTGCTGACAAAGCTGGCGATAAATGGTTAATTCGAGGCGGTACTGTCGTGATTTTCCTTGGAATTGCGATGATTATGCTTGAAACTACAACTTCAAGCGCCATGGCTGGATTAATAGTTATGGGACTTGGCTGTGCGCCTGTTTTCCCGTCTATTATTCACCAAACTCCGCATTATTTCGGCAGAGAAAATTCTCAGGCGATTATCGGAATTCAGATGGCGTTTGCCTACACAGGTAGCACAATTATGCCACCTCTCTTTGGAGTTTTGGCGGAAAAATTCGGCTTTTGGCTGTATGGATATTACTTATTGTTGTTTGCGATATTACTACTTACTATGTCCGAAAGGCTCAACAGCTTTTTGAAAAGAGGACAGTAAATTATTTGCATTTTATTGAAATATATGTTATAATTTATAGCGTAAATTAGGTGAATGGGAGGGGGATTGTGTTGTGGCTTTGTTAGGTTTAAAACGACTAAATAATAAAATATTCTATATTTGCCTTGGCTTTATGGCGGTTTTAATTTATGTTACTGACCTACCTGATTTGACGGATTTCTCTACGTTTGTTTCCTATATTTTTAAAGTTGCTCTTTTCACTTTGGGCGCATATTGTCTCACAAAGGCATTAAGTCTGATTAGTGAAATTTTAAATTCACGAGGTCGGCTGTCTGAACTTGAAACACGACTTCCGCAACTTGCACCCTATGAGGAAAAAAGAATTCAAGTCCTAACGAGTATGCTTAAATTTGTTCTAGGAATAGTCGGATGTGTGCTTGCATTTGTGCTCTTAATTCCTTTGATTACGATTATAGGAAATGTAGAACTTGCAGGTATGATTATATATCTGGGTGCATTTGCAATCATCTGTGCACTGCCAAAAATATTGCAAGATCCTTATGAAAAAGCAGAAATTATGAATATTTGGTTCAAAAAATCACTGGTCGAGGATGAGCTAAACAAGCACTTCGAAGATGTGGTATTTGAGACTGATAACTGTATTTCCGGCGGTGAACTTTTACAATTAGGACTGTTTTTTGATGCAAATGACAGCCTTGGAAACGACTTGATTACAGCGACACGCAATGGAGTGAAATTTTCTTGCAGTGATATGAAGCTTCGAAAAGAAGTTGAAAGACATGATAACAAAGGCAACGTGTATTATTCATACAATGATATTTTTTCGGGTGTCGTCTTTAAATTCGATAATACATCGTATAGAAGCAGACTTTTGATAAATTCTACCGGTTTTCCGAATGTTCAAGGGGTTTTAACTCAGTTTGATAAAGTCATTGGTGCGAAAAGAGATGACTTTTTGGATGACACTGAATCTGTAGTATTTAATGATATTTTTGATGTTTACACGCGAAATAAGTTCAATTCTCGCATGATTTTGACGCCGAATATGATAGACGGAATGACACGTCTATATAAAATCATTAATAAAAAAATTCTTCTGCTTTTCCAAGGAACAACCATGTATTTGTTTGTATCAATGCCGAGAACTGACAGATTTGAGGTTAGCTTTGTAGGCGGAAAAAGCATAGAAGAGCAGTATAATGATGCAGTTAAAAATGTTCAAATGATGGTTGATATTGTTGACAATATGCCATTTGCTTTTGAATTAAAATTTGAGGAGTGATGAAAATGGGATTTTTAATTTTTCTAATTGTTGCGGCGGTAGTTGGGTGTGTTCTCTGGAGAGTTTCGACTGAAAACAGACTAAACAAACTTGTGATTAAAGTTGAAGAAAGTGCATCGGATATTGATGTTGCGCTACTCAGACGCTTTGATACATTAACAAAAATGCGTGATATCTGCAAGCAATTTGCAACGCATGAAAGACAAACTTTTTCGGAAGTCACAGCGGTTCGCAAGGGCATGACTTTCACAGAAATGAAAAATGCAGAGCGACAACTAAACACACTTGCAGACCAAATTAGCTTGGTAGTTGAAGCGTATCCTGAGCTACGCTCACACGAGCAGTTCCAACAGCTAAACAAGGCTGTTTGGGATATTGAAACACAAATTCAGGCGGCGCGTAGGATTTATAACAGCAATGTTTCGGTTTATAATACTCTGGTTGTGAATTTTCCGGCTAGAATTGTGGCTGAGAAATTAGGATTTGTTATTAAAGAGTTCTTCGAAGTCGAAGAAAAACATAAACTTAAAGATGTAGATATGGACATGTCACTATAAAAAGAAGCTCAAACTCAGAAACTCAAAATTTCGTTAGAAATTTTGAGTTTCTTTATTTAAAATATTCACATGCTAATTTTCAAGCCCCAGTCCCTCTAATTCACTGACTAAATTTCCGACATTTCGGAAGCCTGAGGCGGAGTGGATGAAAACTGAATTTTTGTTATGAGCAGGTGAAACACGAACTGCTGCGCCGTCTTTTACTATGAGTAGACCATTTGAAAAGTCTGCCCCAGCTTCCATATACGCCTCGGATACTTTTCTCATAAATAAGGCTCGGTCGTGGCACGGAATTTCACTGACAATTCTACCTTTGACTTTTGGCTCTATTCTGGGTGGCATGGAAATTGGCGCGTGGATAGCTCCTTTTGTCGCGTAAATTTGACCAATTTCGGAGATGTCATTTTCCTCAACAACTGCGGAGTTGCAAACTATTGCGCCGTCCAGTATAGCATTTTTTTCAACTATTCCTCCGTCGATGATAGAGCGATAAATTTTTGCTCCGTCGGCTATAACGCTACCGGAATTGATGGAGGAATTTGCGCCGATTTCTACATTCTTTCCGATGATTACATTTTCGCCTATGAAGCAAGGTGGATTTAAAATAACGCTTTTATCAATTAAAGTTGAGCAAAATATGCCGTCGGATATTTCTTTTGAGTTGATTTCTAGTTTGAGAGTATTTTTGAGCGCATCGAAAGTGCACTTCCTATACTCAGACGGAGTTCCCATATCGCACCAATAACCCTCCATTTTCCTACCATTAATGGGAAGGTTTTGTGCCAAAATTTTTGGAAAAAGGTCTTTTGCAAAATCAAAGCGTGTATTCTCAGGTATCATAGCAACAGCCTTTGGCGATAGCATATAAATACCTGTGCTTACATGATTTGTCACGACCCTGCTCCAGTCAGGTTTCTCTACAAAACCACGCACTGCGCCTTGGTTGTCGGTCACGACCAAACCATATCGAAGAGGATTGGCACATTCTGTAAGTGCTATACTCACAAGTGGGTTTTTATGTTTATGCCTTTGGACAAAATCGGTTAAGTTGAAGTCACAAACAGCATCACCACTGATTATTAAGCAGTCGTCATCTCCGATGAATTCCGAACAGTTTTTTACTCCACCGGCTGTTCCCAGTGGTTGGGTTTCGATTTTGTAGCGAATTTTAACACCAAATTGACTGCCATCACCAAAGTATGATTTTATAAGTTCGGGTTTTGAGCAAAGTGTTACACATATGTCGTCAAAATGGTGTTTTTTTAAAAGTTTGATTATGTGTTCCATGACAGGTTTATCAAAAATTCTGGTCATTGGTTTTGGAATTCCATGACTTATCGGTAGTAATCTGGTTCCCTCGCCACCTGCCATAATTATCGCTTTCATCTTTAAATCTCCGTTCATTATAATGTATATTCGGTCGATTTTAACAATAAACCGTCATGAAAAGTATTTCCGAATTATAGAAAAATAAACAAAACAACTGCTTAAAATTTCAAGATGGATTGCCATAACAAGATTTTTGTTGTAAATTGTATCTGTTTTTGGTATAATTATGTATTATGTATGTCTAAAAACTAGGGGAGGTGCGCAAATGAACAATAAAATACGTCGGTTTATTGAGCCAAGTGTTAGATTATGCCTTGTTATTTTACTGATTTTTACAGGCGCAACATTCTTTTTTGATCAAAGGCTGGCACAAATAGAGCTTGCAGTCCTCATAATTTTGCTCGTATATTCTGCCGTAAGTGCCCGAAAGAAACAAAAAGAACTTGTCGAATATATAAATTCCATAACCTATGATGTGCAGACGGCAAAAAATGACACCTTACTGAACTTTCCGCTTCCAATGGTTGTTTTTAAATTAGAGGATAAGCAGATAGTTTGGGGAAATCAGGAATTTTTTGGCATGTTTGGGGTTGAAAACCCAAGCTTTGAATCACAGTTGCCTGACTTAATTCCGGACTTTTCCGATAAATGGCTAAAAGAGGGTCGTTCGCTTTGCCCAGGCTTGGTCACACTTAAAGACAGAAAATACCAAATTTACGGCAATGTTGTTCGCTCGGATAAAGCCGGGGATACCTCGGGATTTATGGCGATAACCTATTGGGTTGATGTCACAGAATACGACAATACTAAAATAGAATACGAAAATTCAAAACCTGTAATTTCCATCATCGTACTCGATAATGTGGATGAATTGACCAAAGGTTTGACAGAGAGAAATAAAAATGACATTCTATCTCAAATAGACGATAAAATCATGCAGTGGGCAGATGGCAGAGATGGATTGGTCAGACGTTTGAGCCGTGAAAAATACCTTTTTATATTTGAAGAAAGGCATTTGGCGGAGATGTCCAACCAGAAATTTAGCTTGGTCGAAGATGTTCACGGTGTTGTGAGCAGTAATGGCATACATGCAACCGTAAGTATCGGAATAGGTCGTGATGGCTCGGGATTTGCAGAAAATCATCAGTATGCATCGTTGGGAATAGAAATGGCGCTGTCACGTGGTGGTGACCAAGCGGTTATAAAAAACCGTTTTACCTTTGAATTTTTTGGCGGTAGAGGCATAGAAGTTGAAACCAGAACTAAGGTTAAAACTCGTGTTGTTGCAAATGCGCTAAACGAAATTATCACCGACTCATCACACATTTTGGTTATGGGACATAAGTTCGCTGACCTTGATGCAATTGGCGGTGCTGTTGGTATTTGCTGTATTGCGAGAAAACACAATAAGCCATATCATATAGTAGTAGACCCAGAAAAAAATGTCGCAAAAAGTCTGATAACCATGCTTAAAGAGCATGAGGAGTATAGAAACGCTTTCGTTTCACCGAGCGAAGCAATGCTTTTAGCTGATGGGAAAACACTTCTCGTTGTGGTCGACACACATAGACCTGAACAGGTCGAGGACGAGAACTTACTTCTAACTTGTAACAGAGTTGTTGTAATTGACCATCATAGACGAGCGGCGACTTATATCGAGAACCCAACTTTGATGATGTATGAGCCAAATGCTTCATCAGTTTCAGAGCTTGTTTCAGAGCTGTTGCAAGAAATTGCGCAACAATTTGACGTTACTAAATATGAAGCGGAAGCACTGCTTTCGGGAATGGTTCTTGACACAAAAAACTTCACCATTCGTACAGGTGAGAGAACTTTTGATGCAGCGGCATACTTAAGGCGCTTAGGTGCGGATACGGTTAATGTAAAAAGGTTATTGCAAAGCGACTTTGCGGGTACAATCGAAAAATACACCATTTTGCAAGGCGCAAAAATCTACAGGGACAGCATAGCTGTTTCAATCATGAAAACTCCAAGTGACAGAATTGCATCTGCTCAGGCGGCGGATGAAATGCTGAATATTTTAGGAGTTGAAGCCTCTATAGTTGCATACCCAACAAACAACGGCGGTGTTGCAATTTCGGCTAGATCAATAGGCAAAATAAATGTTCAAGTTCTGCTTGAACACTTCGGCGGTGGGGGAAATAACTCCGCAGCAGGAGCACAAATTAAAGATATTTCAATTCAAGATGTCGCACCACAAATCATACAAGAAATAGACAGATATCTTGACGAATAGGAAAGGACAAAACATGAAAGTAATTTTTCAAGAAGACGTAAAAGGCAAAGGTAAAAAAGGAGAACTAAAAGAAGTTCCTGATGGATATGCAAGAAACTTCCTTTTGCCTAAAAAATTAGCAGTTCCAGCAACAGCAGATAATATCAACACAATGAAATTAAAAGATGCAGCGAAAAAGAAACAAATAGCAGAAGAAAAAGCCGCGGCAGAAGCAATTTCAGAAAAACTAAAGAGCATAGTAGTGAAAATCTACGCAAAAGCAGGCGCAGGCGGAAAACTTTTCGGTTCAATAACAACAAAAGAAATTTCCGACGGGCTAAAAACACAATTTGAAATAAACATAGAAAAAAATAAAATAGTCCAACCTGAGCCAATAAAAGGCTTCGGAACTTTCGAGATTAAATGCAAGCTAGGACACGAGGTTATGGGCGTTATTAATGTCGTAGTCGCAGAGGAAAAATAGTCAGGACGGCATAAAGCGCCGCAATCCTTTGTCAACGTCGCTAACTAATTTCGGTCACATATAAAAATATGCTCCCTTATTAGTGAGCTAGTTTCCTCGACTAGCGACGTTTCTGCCGCCCTGAGGTGAGTGGAGGCATAAAGTGCCGCAATCCTTTGTCAACGTCGCTAACTAATTTCGGTCTCATTTACCGATACTAGTATAAAATAACACTGAAAAGGTGGGATAGAGTTTGGATGAATTACTGGGCAGAAGAATGCCACACAGTGCAGAAGCAGAGCAAGCCGTTTTAGGCTCTATGCTCATCGACCCCATGTGCATTTCAGAAGTTGTTGACAAACTTCACGCAAATGATTTTTACATGGAGACAAACAGAGAAATTTACGAAACTATGTTCAATATGTTTTCGTTCAGTCAAGCAATTGACCCTGTCACAGTGCTTGACACTATGCGAGTCCGAGGCGTATTCCGTGAAGATTCGCAAAAATATGTCCTCGAACTAATGCAAATCACACCAACGGCGGCAAATGTTTTAAAATATGCCGCCATTGTGCGTGATAAATCGCTAATGCGTGCCTTGGCTGAAATTGGCTCTGAAATAACTGAAATGGTTTATGAGGGAGCTGGCGAAGCAAATGTCATGCTTGAAGCGGCGGAGAAAAAGGTTTATGCCCTAAGAAAAGGTAGAACTGTAGGAGGTTTAACACCGATTGCCGCAATTTTACCTAAGGTCTATGAAGAAATTTCCACAGCTGCGATGAGCGACAGTAATATTCCTGGACTTTCTTCGGGGCTTAACGACCTCGACACTGTCATTATGGGACTAAATAAGGGTGACTTAATTCTAATTGCCGCGCGTCCTGCCATGGGTAAAACCAGTATTGCACTTAATATTGCCATGTATGTCGGAAAATTTTCCGGCAAAACTGTTGCTGTTTTTTCGCTTGAAATGTCGAAAGAACAGCTTGTTTCTCGTTTCCTATCAGGTGAAAGTTTGGTTGATGGTAAAAAACTTCACACAGGTGATTTAAGTCCTGAGGAATGGAAAAGAGTGGCAACAGGTGCGAGTACTTTGAGCGAAACTGACATACAAGTTGACGATAATCCGTCGCTTTCGGTTGCGGAAATGAATGCTCAGTGCCGACGTCTTTCGAATTTGGGGCTAGTGGTCATTGACTATTTGCAACTTATGCAGTCCTCTGGTTCGGGTAAAAGCTACTCGTCCGAGAGCAGAACCCAAGTTGTAAGCGATATCAGCCGTATGCTAAAAATTATGGCAAAAGAACTCAATGTTCCTGTAATTTGTCTTTCACAGCTCTCTCGTGCGAGTGAGTCGAGAGCGGACAAAAGACCTATGCTGTCTGACCTGCGTGAGTCTGGTGCTATCGAGCAAGATGCCGACATAGTTATTGGACTTTATCGTGATGGCTACTATAATAAGGATGCCGAAAACCCCAACTTAGCTGAGGCGATTTTGCTAAAAAACCGCCGAGGTGAGGCAAAAAGCGTACCGCTTATGTGGTTGCCGGAGTACACAACTTACGCAAATGCGGAGTTTAGACATGATGATGATTTCTAATTTTTGCAAAAAACATGGCTTAATTGAACGTGGAGATAAAATTTTGTGCGCTGTTTCGGGTGGAGCGGATAGCATGGCTATGCTTGCGATTTTGCTTGAAATGGCAGAAAAAGCAGAAATTGAAATCTGCGTGGCTCATCTCAATCACGGCATTCGAGGAGTTGAGGCAGATAGCGATGAACGATTTGTGATGGAGTATTGCGAAAAATTCAATATCATTTACAGGACTGAGAAAGTCAATGTTCCGGAATTTGCGAATAATAACTCCATGGGGATTGAAGAAACTGCTAGGGTTTTACGATATGAATTTCTGGAAAAGACTGCGAAAGAACTAAACTGTAATAAAATTGCTACAGCGCACAACGCTAGGGATAATGTCGAAACAGTGCTGATGAACTTTTGCAGAGGTAGCGGTCTTCGTGGACTTTGCGGAATTGCCCCTATGCGTGGCAATATTATCAGGCCGATTTTGTGCCTAGATAGACCGGAGATAGAGGCTTATTTAGCAGAAAATGCAATAGAATATGTAACTGATTTTACAAATTTAGATACAAAATATACGAGAAATAGTTTGCGACATGGAACTGTGAAAGAGCTTGAGGCTCATAATGCAGATTTTGCAAGTAAATTTTTGTCTGCGACTGAACTTCTAAGGGAGGACGAGAGATTTCTCGATGAACTCGCGGAAAACTATTTGAAAGAAAATCCCGAAATCTCAGCTTCGGATTTGGCGAAGCAAGCCTATTCCATAGCTTCTCGAGTGATTTTAAAGAAAGCTCCGAGGGCGACGAGCAGGCAAGTTGCGGAAATTTTAAGCATGTTGAAATCCGAAAAAACTCATGCAACTATAGATATAACAGCTTGTAGAGTCACTAAGTCGTACGACGCACTTTTTTTTGGAAAAAAATGTAGAAAATCTGTGGAAGAGCTTGCAATTTATCGCAATGAAGCGTATAATTGGGGTAAATATGAAATATTTTCCAAAATAGAAGTATTAAATACTGAAAAATATTTGGATAAAGCTAATTTATGCTTTAAAAGTGATTTAGTTTGTGGTAAGATAATGGTTACGGGTAGAAAAACTGGTGATACTCTTCGGCTTTCGCGACGAAAACTCACGAAAACTTTGAAGAAATTATATGCGGAGGCTTGTATTGAGTCGAGTGAAAGGGAATTTTTACCTGTCTTTCGTGACGATAAGGGAGTCCTTGGCGTTTTCTCTTTTGGAGTGGACGAAAGGGTGGAAGCGAAAATTGGAGATTTAGCAATTATTGTCAATATAAAAAAGCAAGCAGAGGAGGAAAATAGAAATGATTAATGATATCGATTATGTATTATTAACTGAAGAACAAATTCAAACTCGCGTTAAAGAAATGGGCGAAGCAATAACGGAAAAATTTGAGGGCTTAGAACCTGTGTTTTTGGGAATACTCAAGGGTAGCTATGTTTTCATGGCAGACATTTTGAGACATGTAAACCTTAAATGCAGTATGGATTTCATGTCTGTGTCTTCATACGGAAGTGGCTCTGTAAGTAGCGGAGCTGTTAAAATCACTAAAGACCTTAACAACCCTATCGAGGGCAAACACCTTATTATTTTAGAGGATATTTTGGACAGTGGTGTTACTCTGAGCTATCTACTTAAATATCTTGAAAACAGAAACCCTGCATCGATTTCGATTTACACATTACTCGATAAGCCCGATAGACGCAAAAAGGAAGTTAAGCTTGAGATGTCAGGTTTTGTTGTTCCTGATGCATTTGTTGTCGGTTATGGTTTGGATTATGACGAAAAATACAGAAACTTACCATATATTGGTGTGCTTAAACCCGAAATCTATACTGATTAATCAGTTAAAGGATGTGATTGATTGAATTCCAATAAAAAAAGAGCCAGAGATATGGGTTTTTATGCCCTGATTATGATTATAATTCTGGCAACTGTGTTCACGATGAACAGTGAACAGCAACCCAAAGAAATTGCATATTCAGAAGTTTTGCAACTATTTGAAGAAGAAAAAGTCAAAAGCTTTGAAGTTAGTGGAACTGAACTTTTTATAACGCTACATGAAGCCGTTGACGGAAGTGACCTCGTAGTTCGAGAGCTTTACAGTGTTGACTATTTTAAATCTGACGTGGATGAAATTGTCAAGGCGCAAAAAGCTGAGGGAATTATTGAAGAATACGATTATGACGTTGGCTTTATCCTCCCTTGGTGGGTTAGCTTTCTTCCATACCTTGGTGTTGTAATTTTGATTTCCGTCTTATGGTATGTCATGATTAGTCGTGCCGGTGGCGGTGGCGGCGGTGGAGCTGCAAAATTTGGTAAAGCCAGAACTCGCCTTGGTAGTGAAGAAAAGAAAAAAGTTACTTTTGCTGATGTCGCAGGTTGTGAGGAAGAGAAAAATGAGCTTCAAGAGCTTGTTGACTTCCTAAAAAATCCAGCTGCTTACAGCGAAATGGGCGCAAGAATTCCAAAAGGTGTTCTACTTATAGGACCTCCTGGTACAGGTAAAACCCTAATAGCAAAAGCTGTAGCCGGCGAAGCCGGAGTTCAATTCTTGTCAATTTCCGGTTCTGACTTTGTTGAACTATATGTCGGTGTCGGCGCAAGCCGTGTGCGTGACCTTTTTGACCAAGCGAAAAAAGCATCTCCTGCAATTATTTTCATAGACGAAATCGACGCAGTTGGTCGCCAAAGAGGCTCGGGTCTCGGCGGTGGACATGACGAGCGTGAGCAAACATTGAACCAATTATTGGTTGAAATGGACGGATTTGGTAATAATGAGGGTGTTATTGTCGTTGCGGCGACAAATAGACAAGACATTTTGGATAATGCGTTGCTCCGCCCAGGTCGTTTTGACCGCCAAGTTTATATCGGTCTACCTGATATTAAGGGCAGAGAGGCAATTTTGAAAGTCCACTCAAAAGGAAAACCAATCGGCGATGATGTCGATTTGAACAGTATTGCTCGTGGTACTCCAGGATTTTCAGGTGCTGACCTTGAAAACTTGTTGAACGAAGCTGCTTTGCTTGCCGTTCGTGCGAGAAGAAGATTTATCATGATGCCTGACATCGACGAAGCTATTTTGAAAGTCCAAATGGGACCAGAGAAAAAGAGCAAAGTCATGTCTGACAAAGCGAAAAAACTCACAGCTTATCATGAAGCTGGGCACGCAGTTGCCGGAAAATTTCTTGAAAACACAGACCCTGTACACTATGTCACTATCATTCCACGTGGTATGGCAGGCGGATTTACCTTGTTCAGACCTAAGGAAGATTTGGAAAATTTCCGCTCTAAAGGCGAACTTTTTGACAATATCGTAATGTCACTTGGTGGACGTGTTGCTGAGGAAATGTTCCTAGACGACATATCGACCGGTGCATCTGGCGATATTCAACAGGCTAGCCGATTGGCTCGTGCAATGATTATGAGTTATGGTATGAGCAAGAAAATTGGGCCGATTTCTTTCGAATCCAGCTCGCATAGCTTGTTTATAGGCAGAGATTTTGGCACAACAAAGAGTTATTCCGAAAAAGTTGCGGCTGAAATTGACGACGAAGTTAAGATTATTTTTGACGAAGCTGGCGAAAAGTGCCGTGAAATTTTGGAAACTCACAGAGAAAAGATGATTGGGCTTGCTGAATATCTGCTCAAACATGAAACTGTCTACGGTGAGGAGTTTGACTATTTCTGTGAACACGGAGTTTTCCCAGAGAAAGAAGAAAAAGTGGTCGAAGAAAGAGTTGAAATTGAAGAGGATAAAAGCTCCGATGAATCAATTCCCGAACACGAAAACGACGGAGAAGTTTCCCATTAATTGAATAGTAATACCTAGAAATTTACATTCTCGGCGGAAGACAAAATGTCTTCCGCTTTGAGGCGAATAAGGAGAAAAAATAAAATGAAACTTGGAATAGTTGGGCTTCCGAATGTTGGAAAAAGTACGCTTTTCAACGCAATCACAAACGCAGGTGCAGAGTCAGCAAACTACCCATTTTGCACAATTGACCCCAATGTCGGAGTCGTCGCTGTGCCAGATGAACGCATGGACTTTTTGTCAGGAATTTACTCACCCAAAAAATACACACCTGCTGTAATCGAATTCGTTGACATAGCTGGTCTGGTTAAAGGTGCGTCAAAAGGTGAGGGACTTGGAAACAAATTCCTCTCAAATATCCGCATGACTGACGCTATTGTTCACGTTGTTCGCTGTTTTGATGACGACAATGTTATACATGTTGAGGGTTCATGCGACCCAATTCGTGATATAGACATTATCAATTTGGAACTTATTTTGAGTGACGTTGAGATGGTCGAGCGTAGAATTGACAAGGCGAAAAAGCAAGGTAAAGGCGATAAAAAATTCTTGCAAGAGGCTGAGATTTTTGAAGGACTTCTTGAGCATTTGAACGATGGGAAAAGTGCCCGTGGCTATGAATGTGACGAGGAAGAAATGGCGATAATCCGCACTTCTGAACTTTTGAGCCTTAAGCCAATTATTTATGCTGCAAATCTCGATGAAGATAGCTTTGTTGATGGCTATGATGACAACGAATATTTGAACAGAGTTCTTAAACTTGCTGAGGCAGAGGGCGCACAGGTTCTTCCTGTTTGTGCGAAGTTGGAGCAAGAAATTGCAGAGCTTCCCGAAGAGGATAAAGGTGCATTTTTAGAAGATTTAGGCTTGAGCGAGTCTGGGCTTGATAGACTAATCAAATGCTCGTACACATTATTGGGATTGATTTCCTATTTGACAGCTGGTGTTGAAGAAGTTCGCGCATGGACTATCACAAAGGGAACAAAAGCACCACAGGCTGCCGGAAAAATTCACTCAGACTTTGAGCGTGGATTTATCCGCGCGGAAATCGTTGCGTTTGATGATTTGCAAAGCAGTGGAACTATGGCTGCGGCAAAGGAAAAAGGTCTGGTTCGCAGTGAGGGCAAGGAATATGTCATGAAAGACGGCGACGTTACACTTTTCAGATTTAATGTATAAAACTCGGACACGAATTGAACTAATAGATTTTGTAAGGGGAATTGCGGTTTTAATTATTATAATTTACCATTTTCTCTATAATCTGGCGGTTTTTGGAATAATTACTTGGGAGCAGATGTTTTCAACACCGTTGAATATAATACAAGCTTTAACCGCATCTACCTTTGTTTTTCTCGCTGGTTTTTCGTCAAATTTTAGCAGAAACAACATTAAAAGGGGTCTGCAAACTTTTGCATTTGGTGTTGCAGTTGCATTTTTCTCAAGCTTTGCAGATATTACCATTAGGTTTGGAGTTTTGCATTTGCTCGGTAGTTCCATGATTTTATATGGACTTATTGGGGATAAAATTAAGAAATTGCCAAATTTTGTTGTACCACTAATTTGCATACCGCTGTTTTTCACTACATATTATATGTATAGGAATGTGTTTTTTGAAATTGAGTTTCTATATCCTCTTGGAATTCGTAGCGCCAATTTCACTTCTGCTGACTATTTTCCACTAATGCCTTGGTTCTTTTTGTTTTTGCTGGGTTCGTGGGCAGGCGGTAACATACTCAAAAATGGGGAAAAACCTTGGATGGAAAGGAAATATCCTAAGTTTTTTGTCACCATTGGAAGAAAAACACTTATAATCTATCTTGTTCACCAAATTGTGCTATATCCTTTAGCAATGGGTATTGACATACTTTTGAGCTTGTGATATAGTATTAGCGTTAATAACAAAGACGGAGACGGCTTCGCTTAATGTTTCAGAGAGGGCAATGTTTGCTGGAATTTGCCTAACATGATGTGAAAATGCCCACCACTCCCGAGTTGGTGTGTGATTAAATGCACCCGTAATCGTGCGTTAAACGAACCAAGCGACGGAAATTATTTCCGTAAGCAGGGTGGAACCGTGTGAATTTTTTGCACCCCTGACATTTGTCAGGGGTGTTTTTATATTTTAGGAGGATAATATTATGGACGAGAAAAACCTATACACTTTTGAAAATCCCGATTTCAAACACAGCTATCGTCACACAACATCGCATATCTTGGCTCATGCTGTCAAGAGACTTTACCCCGATGCAAAGTTTGCTATCGGGCCAGCGATTGACGATGGATTTTATTATGATATCGACTGCGAAACTGTTTTTACGCCTGAACACTTGGAAAAAATCGAAGCTGAAATGCGTAAAATCTGCAAAGAAAAAGTTAAACTAGAACGCTTCGAATTACCACGTTCTGTTGCTTTGGAGTTTATGAAAGACGAGCCTTATAAGCTTGAACTTATAAACGATTTGCCTGAGGATGCTATTATAAGTTTCTACAAACAAAATGAATTTGTCGACCTATGTGCTGGGCCTCACGTTGATTCTACCGGTAGAATTAAGGGTAATGCGCTAAAACTTACAAATTGTACTGGTGCTTATTGGAGAGGCGACTCAGACAGAAAAATGCTTCAAAGAATTTATGGAACTTGCTTCCCTAAAAAGGAGGAGCTTGACGCTCACCTAGAAAAAATTGAAGAAGCAAAAAAACGTGACCACAGAAAAATTGGTAAGGAATTGGGACTATATACTATCTTAGAAGAGGGCCCAGGTTTCCCATTTTTCCTACCCAAAGGAATGGTTTTGAGAAATGCTTTGCTTGAATATTGGAGAGAAGTTCACAAAAGATACGGTTATCTTGAAATTTCGACACCTGTTATCCTAAATCGTGACCTTTGGTTGCGCAGTGGCCACTGGGATCACTATAAGGAAAACATGTATACAACAAAAATTGACGAGCAAGATTTTGCTGTTAAGCCAATGAACTGCCCAGGTGGTATGCTTGCATATAAAACAGAGCCACATTCATATAAAGAGTTACCTTTGCGAATAGGTGAGCTTGGACTTGTACACAGACACGAGCTTTCCGGTGCGCTTCACGGCTTGATGCGTGTTAGATGTTTTACACAGGATGACTCACATATTTTCATGACACCTGACCAAATGAAAGATGAAATTCAAAACACCGTCAGACTGTTTGACGAGGTATATTCTACTTTTGGACTATCCTACAAAATCGAACTTTCAACAATGCCCGAAGACCATATCGGAGAAATCAAAGATTGGGAATTTGCAACTGAAACATTGAAAGAGGCAATTATTGACATGGGCAAGGATTATGTCCTGAACGAGGGTGATGGCGCATTCTATGGTCCTAAGCTTGATTTCCATTTGTCTGACTGCCTTGGAAGAACATGGCAATGTGGTACAATTCAACTTGATATGCAAATGCCCGAGCGTTTTGACCTTGAATACACAGGCTCTGATGGAGAGAAGCACAGACCGGTTATGATTCACCGTGTTGTACTTGGCTCAATCGAGCGCTTTATTGGTGTTATCACTGAACATTTTGCCGGTGCTTTTCCCACATGGTTAACACCTGTACAAGTAAAAGTTATGCCTATAACAGACCGTTCTAAGGAATATTCCGAAGAAGTTGTGAAAAAACTATATGATGCCGGTGTCAGAGTTGAAATCGACACTCGCAGTGAAAAAATTGGATATAAAATCCGCGAAGCACAACTTAAAAAGATTCCGTACATGCTCGTGCTAGGTGACAAAGAAGCCGAAGCTGGTATTGTTTCCGTTCGCACACGCAGTGGCGGTGACGAGGGTACTATGAGCATTGACGAGTTCTTGGAAAAAATTCTTGTCGAAATTTCGGAAAGAAAGTAAAATTTACAAGTAGTTAAATAAGAATATCAGATAAACTCCTCCGTAAACTATGGGTATACATTCATAGAATGGAGGAGTTTTTTTGAACGATAAAAGAAAAATCTGCTTGCAACTTGCAATAGTGCTACTATTAAACATCTTCCTTATAGGACTTGCACAGGAAGTTGACGCCGCAACCTATGGAAGAGGCGACAGAAACGACATGGTAAGGCAAATTCAAATGAAGATGAAAGAGTTGGGAGTGTATTCAGGTTCAACCGATGGTAACTTTGGACCGGAAACGGAAGAAGCCGTCAAGAAGTTTCAACAAAGCCAAGGTTTAACCGTTGACGGTAGAGCTGGGGCGAAAACTTTGGAAGCGCTTGGAATTACGGTAGGTGACGCAACACAGAGTAGCCAAAGTGATTTGGATTTACTCGCACGACTGATTTCAGCGGAAGCAAGGGGAGAACCCTATGTCGGACAAGTCGCTGTTGGAGCGGTTGTTTTGAACAGGATGAAACACCCATCATTTCCGAACACAATGTCGGGCGTGATTTATCAGCCTCATGCGTTTACCTGTCTTTACGATGGGCAATTCGACGAAGCGATAGCAGATAGCGCTTACCAAGCGGCAAGAGATGCGATGAATGGGAGCGACCCCTCGAATGGCGCGATTTATTATTTTAATCCAGTTACAGCAACAAGTGACTGGATATGGTCAAGACCACTTATTGTACAAATTGGAAAGCATAGGTTCTGTTCATAAAATAGTTGAATTATTGTTAGTTAAGTAGTATAATAGAAAAATGTAACTCGAATTGGAGGAATACTACTTAAATGGCATATTGTAAATCATGTGGTTCGTATGTTGCTGATGGCTTGGAAGATTGCCCTGCTTGCGGTAACAGCACGAAACCACCAAAGAATGATACAAAAAAACATGAATCTAGCGGAAGTGCTAGAGCGACTGCGCCTGATTTTATAGAACAGGAAAAAAAGAGAGAGTCAGCTCAAGATGAGCAATGGAAGCGCTATGAAGAACGCAAAGATAAAGAACGAGAATTAGAAGAGCGCTTTCGTGAAAGACAAGGGCAGGACAGAAGAGGCGAATATCATGGTCATAACTATGACGAGCGTGATAAAACTCACTATGGCGATGTAATTGACCACGCGGGAGACGGAACTGTAAAATTGATTGCTGCATGTTCTTATTTGAATTGGTTGATTTTGATACCGCTTTTAAGCAAAAGGAAAGACAAATTTGTAAAACATCATATTAATCAAGCGTTAGTCATGCTAATAGCATGGCACCTAGCGTTTCTGACAGGGGCGGCGAGTGGCTTTATAATCGGAGCAACCTTTATCCTTGGAGTGCGAGGTTTTATTGGAGCATTGAGCGGCAAGAAAACCGCAATTCCTTTTATAGGTGAAATTAAAATTATAAAGTAATTAGTATAATGTATAATAAATGCGTCTATGATATCCTCGTGGGCGCATTAGTTATGTAAAATAGAGGGTTATATCTGTGTAAAACTGTTAAAAATGTGGTATAAAACAGTTAAAATAACAAAATTCAAAAAAAATGAAAAAAAGTGCAAAAAACTGTTGACATTTGGATTATGTCGTGGTATTATAACTAAGCGCTTAAGGCGCAGGACACAAATGAACGATAAAAGAACTGAAAAAGTTGGAGAAACTAAAGAAAGTTCTTGACAAACGTTTGAAAGTGTGGTAAACTTATCAAGTTGTGTTGAGAAGCATGACAGAGACGAAGTTAAGAATATGAAAAGTGAAAAACTTTAAAAAGTTCTTGACAAATGATTTCGAGTGTGTTTTACTAAATGAGTTGTGCCGAGAGGTAAAACGAAAGTGAAAATTGAAAAGCTTAAAACTTTTTAAAAAAAGTGCTTGACAATTAAAACTAAGTGTGATATACTAAATATCCGCACTGCATGTGCGGAACACATGAAAAAGAGTTTTGAA
>CAYJLH010000012.1:0-21195 GCA_964370925.1 uncultured Oscillospiraceae bacterium
TGGCAAAAAAGTCCGATTAAACTTCCAACTATAACAGCAAAGACATTTACGAGTACACCTGTCATTTTTTCTCCCGATTATTTAAAGAATTTGTTGTGAATTGCTTGCATAGCAAGTTTTTCGTTAGATTCCTCAACGAGTACAGAAATTTTAATCTCACTGGTTGAAATCATTGCAATGTTAATTCCAGCTTCGTAAAGTGCTTCAAACATCAAAGCCGCAACACCCGAAGATGTGACCATTCCCGCTCCGACTATGCTGACTTTAGAAACATTTGTGTCAACATTGACTTCTTGGAAGCCGATGGAATCTTTAAGTTTTGTAACCGCTTCAACAGCTAAGTCGCCATCTTTCTGCTTAACTGTAAAGCTAATATCGTTTGTATCATTTTTTCCAAGAGATTGGATAATGATATCAACTATGATTTTATCGTTTGTCAAACTGCGGAATAATTTAAACGCTGTACCGGGTTCATCAGGCATACCCACCACAGTAATTCTTGCAACGTCATTGTCCTTTGCTATACCGCTAATTTTCATTTGTTCCACGTTCTTTACAACCTCCTTAACTTTTGTACCCGGCTTTCTCACATAACTGGAAAGCACTTCAAGCTCAATGCCGTATTTTTTCGCCATCATAACTGAACGATTATGCAAAACCTGCGCACCAAGGCTTGCAAGTTCAAGCATTTCATCATATGTGATTTCGGGAAGTTTTTTTGTTCCCGTTACTTTTCGTGGGTCAGCTGTATAAATGCCTTCAACATCTGTGTAAATCTGGCATTTATCCGCTTTAATCGCTGCCGCAATTGCAACAGCCGACGTATCAGAGCCACCTCTTCCAAGAGTTGTGATATCGTCATATTTATTAACACCCTGAAATCCTGCAACCAAAACTATACGTTTTCTGTCTAGCTCATGCAAAATACGGTCGGTTGAAATATCACGAATCTTAGCATCGCCATAAGCCGAGCTTGTTTTCATTCCGATTTGCCATCCTGTGAGCGAGATAACACGATGTCCCATTTCTTCAAGCGCCATCGCCATAAGTGAGATTGAAATTTGCTCACCTGTTGCGAGAAGCATGTCTAGCTCACGTTTAGATGGGTTTTTGCTGATTTCTGCCGCTTTTTCCAAAAGGTCGTCTGTTGTGTCGCCCTGAGCAGATAGGACAACAACAACACTGTTTCCCTCTTTGTATGTATCGGAAATAACTCCGGCTACACGGCGGATTTTTTCCGCATCAGCAACAGAGCTTCCTCCGAATTTTTGTACGATTAGCATTACTAAAAAAACCTCCTATGTTGACGTTTCTAACATCAAAAACTGCATGGTATATAAAATTTTTGTCCCATTACATTTTATGCGGATTAGTCCAAAATGCGATAATGTGCTAAAACTTCCATATTTAGAAGCTTTCTGCAAAGTTCTGCATGTGTCATCTTCTCAGTTACAAATGCATATTCATCAAGTGGCGCACCGCGTCTTGTAATAAATCTGACATTGCCCATGTTTTCACCAACTGCGGAAAGTGAGCCTTTAACTCTCACATACCAAGACATAGCCAATTCATCAGCACTGGTTAAATATCCACTGTCCGCTTTTTCCCAGCTTAGATATTTTCTTGCCTTAAAGTGCTTAACTGCGTCAATAACGTCAGCAACAACAGCACTGGCAGTTGGTCTTTTACCTGCACCGGCACCATAGAACATCGCTTCGCCAATTGCGTTACCGTGAACGACAATACCGTTCATAACACCATCAACATTCGCCAAAAGGCTCGTGTTACTGATAAGATGAGGCGCTACATATGCAGTTGCTGTGTCGTTGCCTGTTCTGACAGCACGACCGAGAAGTTTGATTTTATATCCAAGTGAACGAGCATACGCTACGTCTGCAAGCTCAACTTTAGAGATACCACGGGTTTTAACCTCGTCAGGCGCAACATGTTTGCCAAAGCAAAGGTCAGCCAAGATGCAAATTTTACGGCAAGCGTCGATACCATCGACATCACAAGCAGGGTCAAGTTCTGCAAAGCCTTTTTCTTGAGCATCAGCAAGTGCATTTTCGAAAGTCGTGCCGTGTTGAATCATTTGAGTTAGAATATAATTTGTTGTGCCATTTAAAATTCCGTAAATTTCATCGATTTCGTTAGCCGCAAGGCATTGAGTAATCGGGCGGATGATTGGAATACCACCACCGACGGAAGCTTCAAATAAATAGTTGACATTATTTTCAATTGCAATTTCAATAAGTTCTTGTCCATGAGTTGCGACAAGCTCTTTATTAGCCGTAACAACATTTTTACCAGCCATTAAACAGCGCTTCGTAAACTCATAAGCAACGCCTTTTCCTCCGATAACCTCAACAACAACTCTAACTTCGGGGTCGTTTTCGATTGTAGCAAAGTCTTTAATTATCAAATCAGCAAAAGGACTGTCGGGAAAATCTCTCAAGTCCAAGATATATTTGACGGAAATTTCTTCATTTGCGTTGTGTGCAATGCTTACGTGATTTTCAGCAATAACTTCAACAACACCGCTTCCAACCGTGCCATAACCTAACACCGCAACTTTAACCATAACAACTCTCCTTCTCGGGTTTTTAACCCGCTGTTATTTCTATTCTTATAACTCCAAAAACTTTTTCAATATTTTCTCTCAGTTCTTCGGCGCTGTATTTTATATCCGCAGTTTCTGCCGAAATCGTAACAGAAGCTGTTGCGTTTACGGGTATACTTTGGTTAATCGTCAGTATATTTGCTCCTGATTCGGCAAAAATAGCCAGTACAGAAGATAACACACCCATTCTATCTCGCAAAAGCACATGAAACGTAATGATATTTCCGTGCTTCATGTCTACAAACGGCGAAACACAGTCCTTATATTTATAGAAAGCGGAGCGACTTATTCCAACCGCCGTAACAGCATCGGAAATAGTTTTTGCTTCACCTGTTTCAAGTAAGGCTTTTGCCTCAGTGACCTTTATAAATACCTCGGGTAGCACACTTTGCTCCACAAGATAAAATTTTGTTTTTCTTTCTTGCGACATACTTGTCCTCCACACGCGGTCGTTTGTCTTTGAGTGAAACAATATTTATACTAACACACTAAAGTGATTTTAGCAAGCACAAATTATAACAAATTAGTTTTTACAGGAGGTATAAATATTGTATATAAATACGACTGCTGTGTTAAAATGGGGCGCAATCGCACTTTTACTGGGACTTGCAGTCTATCTGGGCTTTAGATTTCTTCTGCCTGTGCTCGCTCCATTTATAGTCGCTTTTCTGCTTGCAAGGCTCATAGAGCCTCTCGTGAGAAGCCTTTGCCGTCGTGGAATTAAGCGCGAATATGCCTCTGGTTTTGTCACTTTACTTTTCGTCGGGGCTTTATTCGGTGGCATAATAGCCATTATCGCAAAAAGTGCCAACGAAGTTTCTGAAATCGGCGAAGAGCTACCTCATCTTTTAAATTCCGCCGCAGATTTGGTTGCAGACACAAGGCATAAAGTCAGCGACATAATGGTCGAAATGCCACCTGAGCTTGTCGGAATTGTCGACAACTCTATGGTTTCGCTGTCGGGTTTTATGTCCTCCCTCCCAGCCAGAGCCTCAGAGTGGTTACTAGGATTTTTTTCAGTACTGGCACAGGAAACACCGGGGATTTTACTTTTCACCGTCACATGTCTTATGTGTATATATTTCATCTCGGCGTCATTTCCCGATGTTCAAGCATTTTTAGACATACACCTGTCAGAAAAATGGCAAAGGCGCAGACGAAAAATTGGTGAGCACATGCGCTTTACTGTTTGGAAGTATATACAGGCTCAGGCGATATTAACCCTCATCACTTTTGCGGAGCTTCTCTTAGCATTTTGGCTCTTAAAAATTGAGAGAGCTTTCATGCTTGCTGTCGTGGTAGCACTACTCGACGCACTGCCTGTTTTCGGTGCTGGGCTTGTACTTTTACCTTGGTCGGTTTTCCTTTTAATTTTAGGCGATATCCCGACCGCACTAGGTCTTTTAATCGCCTGGCTAATTATAACACTTTTGCACAACTGTCTGCAAGCAAAACTTCTCGGTGACAAATTAGGACTTCACCCTTTGATAACTCTATTGTCGATTTATGTCGGTTGGAGTTTTTCAGGAGTTTGGGGGATGATTCTCTTCCCCATGGTCGCATTGGGAATTAAGCAATTCAGCGGTGGCAAAAAGTTATTTAAGCGCAGTGTTTCACGCACATTTTTCAGAGAGCAAGGAACGTGATTATTTGAAAAACACTTTAAGATATGCAATATGCGGAGCATTGGCGGGTTTCGTCAATGGGATGTTTGGCGGTGGTGGCGGTTTGGTTTTCATACCACTTGTCACAAGGCTAACGGATATTGAGCCAAAAAAGGCATTTTCCACCTGTGTTGCTGTAATTTTGCCTATAACCATTTCCTCCGTAGCCGTTTATATAAGTCGAGATGGAGTTTCGGTTTTGCCGGCTATTCAATATATGATTGGTGCAACTATAGGCGGAATTTTGGGCGGTAGGCTTTTTGTAAAAATCCCGACAAAATACCTTAAAAAAGCTCTTGCACTATTCATAATATACGGAGGGGTGAAATATCTCTTATGATTCCCTCAATTTTTACAGGAATTTTATCTGGCATGGGTATAGGTGGCGGAACTCTTCTATTGCTCTGGTTAACGCTTTTCGGTGGATTTGAGCAAACACAGGCACAGCTAATAAATCTACTCTGCTTTATCCCCTGTGCAAGTTTCGCTCTATTTTCTCATGTCAAAAACAAAATGATAAGCAAAAAGGCAGTTTTCCCCGCTGTTATTGCAGGAGTTTTAGTATCGCCCGTTTCGGCATATTTTGCTACAGGACTTGATATGGAAGTTTTGAAAAAAATATTCGGAATATTTCTGATTTTCGTAGGAATTTCAGAGCTTTTCAAAAAGTGCAATTGACTTTAGAAAATTTACCTGTATAATATGTATAGTAATAAAAACCAAATAGGAGGAATGCATTTTGTCTATGTACACAGGTAATGTGTCGGAAATACTGGAAAAGCTGAACGCCAACCCCGAAACAGGTTTAAGCGACAGCGAAGTTTCCACACAGAGACAAAAGCATGGCGAAAACAGGCTTAACGAGGTCAAGCCAAAAACCATGCTCAGTCGCTTTCTTGATCAATTCAAGGACACAATGATTATCATTTTGCTCATAGCAGCAGCCGTAAGCTTTTTCGTTTCCATCAGTGAGGGACATGAATTTTTTGAACCAGCACTTATTTTGCTAATCGTTTGCCTTAATGCAACCATGGGTGTTGTTCAAGAGGCAAGAGCTGAAAAAGCCCTTGATGCGCTGAAAAACTTATCAGCACCACACGCAAAAGTAATCCGCAACGGAAAAGAGCTTATAGTCGAAGCTTGGGAACTTGTCCCCGGTGACATTATAAACTTAGAAGCCGGTGACTTTGTTCCGGCAGATGCAAGACTAATCGAGTCTGCCTCTCTAAAATCCGAAGAATCAGCCCTAACGGGTGAATCCGTTCCGGCGGAAAAAGATGCAAGAGTTGATATCCCCGAGGATGCAACCGTTGGTGACCGCGACAACATGGTTTTCTCAGGCTGTTCCATTACTTACGGCACAGCGACAGCGGTTGTCACCGGCACAGGAATGGACACAGAAATGGGTAAAATCGCCGGACTTCTCTCTGGCGAAGCCGAAACAAAAACCCCACTTCAAGAAAAACTCCACGACTTGGGTAAAAAACTTGGTTTCATGGCGCTTGGCGCTTGTGGAATTATTTTCATTATCGGTATTATGAACGACCTTCCGATTATGGAAATTTTCATGACCGCTGTTTCTCTCGCAGTTTCTGCAATTCCCGAGGGTTTGCCCGCAATCGTAACCATTGTTTTGAGCATCGGCGTTCAACGCATGGTCAAGAAAAATGCGATTATACGCAGACTTCCAGCCGTTGAAACTTTGGGCAGTGCCTCTGTAATTTGCTCTGATAAAACAGGTACTCTAACCCAAAACCGCATGACTTTAACCCATGTTTTTTCTGACAGCAAGCTCTCAGAAATGAGTGCTTTGACGGAAAAAGACTTAGAGCTTTTGAAATATGCAGTTTTATGCTGTGACGGCGCTGTTACTTTCAACGCTGATGGCACAGAAACTCATATAGGCGACCCCACAGAAACTTCCATAGTTTTTGCAGGGCACAAAAACAAGCTTGTTAAAGACGAATTAAACGACGTACACGAGCGTGTCGCCGAACTACCATTCGATTCCGACAGAAAGCTCATGACCACTGTTAACAAATTCAACGGCGGTTATACAATCATCACAAAAGGCGCTTTTGATATGCTCTCCACAAGATGTACTTCTGGCGACATTGAAAAGGGTCGAATTGCTGTCGAAGAAATGAGCAGTAAGGCACTGCGTGTTCTTGCAGTTGCAATCAAGAAAGTCGATGCAATTCCACAAAACATCACCAGTGAAGAACTCGAAAAAGACCTAACTTTCATCGGTCTTGTCGGCATGATTGACCCACCAAGACCCGAGGCAAAAGATGCCGTTGCGGTTTGCCGAAAAGCTGGAATTATCCCAGTTATGATTACTGGTGACCATATCACAACCGCTTCTGCGATTGCTCGCGAACTTGGAATTTTAACTGATGACAAAACCGCAATCACAGGTGCAGAGCTTGATAAAATGAGCGAGGACGAACTTTCTAAGCGTGTTTTAAGCATAGCTGTTTACGCACGTGTTTCACCTGAAAATAAAATCCGTATTGTTAAAGCTTTCCAAAAGGCTGGACATGTGGTTTCCATGACAGGCGATGGCGTTAACGACGCTCCTGCGCTAAAAGCTGCCGATATCGGCTGTGCTATGGGTATAACAGGAACTGACGTTGCAAAAGGTGCAGCCGACATGACACTTACTGACGATAACTTTGCGACTATAGTCGATGCTGTTCGTGAGGGTCGCTCAATTTACTCAAACATCAAAAAAGTTGTCGGCTTCTTGCTCGGAACTAATATTGGTGAAGTTGTAGCTGTATTTATTGCTATGCTTGTATGGAAAATCAGCCCACTACTTTCAATGCAACTTTTGTTTATAAATCTTGTAACAGACTCCCTCCCAGCTATCGCACTTGGCATGGAGCCAATCGAAGAGGGTGTTATGGACAGAAAACCAAAACCACGTGACGAGGGACTTTTTGCACATGGTTTCGGCACAAGAACTATTTTGCAAGGCGTTATGTTTGGTTTGCTTTGCCTAGCAGCATTTTATGTTGGATATTCACAAGTCGGCCTTGAAGCTGGCAGAACCATGGCATTTATGACACTTGCGGTTTCACAAATTGTTCAAGCTTACAACATGCGTTCAGAGCGCAGTTTGTTCAAAGTAGGCGCATTCAAAAACCCAAAATTAAATCAAGCTTGCTTTGTTTCACTTGCACTTGTGGCACTCGTCATGTTCACACCTGTGAGAATTCCGTTTGAACTCTCACTGCTAACTACAAACCAATATTTAATAAGTTTAGGACTTGCAATTGTCCCGATTTTTGTAATGGAAATTGCCAAAGCCACAGGACTTATCAAGCAGACGTATTAATCTCAAACAAATTGAATACAAATATAGGGAGTTGCAAAACAGCTCCCTATTAGACTGTAAAAACCCCTTTCTGAGGGAGCTTGAGGGGGCGAAGCCCTCCTCAAATCGGATAAACCGATGTCAATTTCATGCCCGAATGGGCGAAAATGAGCCGTTAGGCATTGTTTTTCTCTGAAAAATAATCATCGGCAGCTTGTTCGAAAAAGTCCTAATGGACTTCTTCGACAAGCTGATAGGGAGTTGCAAAACAGCTCCCTATATTTCTTATTTTTCCAGTCAAGCTGACAAAAGTGCAGTTGACTATGATTCAAATATCTGGTAAAATCAACTATATGCGACAAATAAATAAGGAGGGCTTAAAGTGAAAAAATCAGTACTACAAAAACTGCTTATCTTGTGTTTAGTTTTAGTAACTTTGTTTTCTCTCATGGCGTGTGGCGGAGACGATAGTTCTCGTGACGCCGATAGTTCAGACGAAGAATACGAAGCACGCAATTCACGAGATGACAAAGACGAAGACGACGAACCCGAAGCATCGGAAAACCCTGAAATTACAGAAAAACCCGACAACACCACAAAACCAAGCGAACAAGACGAAAAGGACGAGAGCGAACCTTTTGACCTTACAGGCTACTGGACAAAGCAAGGCAATGCTCAAACCGCACTATACCATTTCAACGACAATGGTGAGCTTAAAATCTACTTCATGGCTGACGGAAAATTGATGCTCGACTATACATACACTTGGGACGAAACTGAAAAAACAGGTTCGGTTAAAGCGGATGAAAATACTCTTGCATTGGGATTTGCGGATGGAAAACCAACCTTAACAGGTTCTGACAAAATCGTAGCTCCGCTTGTTTCATACGATGACGCCTTGGCGGAAGCACTAATTGAAAAGGGCGCACAGGCAACTCCTGCCCCTGTCCCAACATTTATTCCACCGACAACTCCACCAGATATTTATAACGGATATGACCCATACGAGTATGAAATGCATGGCGATTATTACGACTACCTCAACTGGTATTATGACTACTATGGTTATCTCCCTTATTGGTGGTATGAAAACAACTACTACTATAACTACTATCCCTACTATGGCTATTATGGCTACTACGGATACTATGGCTATTATCCTTACTATTATTACCCATATTATTACTACTATTACTATTATTAAACAAAATAAAAGAAAGCAAAATGGGGGACTGACATGTCCGAAAAGCACAATAAATATTTCAGTATAATTATAGTTGCTTTGCTTTCGATATGTGCAATATCGCTCTCTGTGCTACTATTTAGTTTTCTAAATGGAAAGACAGAGGGCGGTAGTGCAATTTCGGGAAGTGAAGCCACACCACCTGTCAGCTCAGAAGCTCCGACAGGCACTCCAACACCGCAAGAACAAGCCGAAAAACGTGCCCAAAACGAAAGGGCAAGTGTTATTTCAATCCTCAGTATAATCGACAAACAGCAAACAGTAGAGGATGGAATACGTGCCGAAGTCGAATCAGGATTATATAGTTTTGAAAATCCCCTATCGGTGACAAATCCATATGGAATTTCGCCATTAACTGCGCTTATAGGTTTCACATCAAGCGAACCTGTGCAAATTTCAGTTAGTATCAGAGGCAAAGACGAAAAATCAACATTTTCTTTTGATTTCGACGGGTATAACACCACGCATTATATTCCAATTTATGGTTTGTATCAAAATTTCACGAATTTCGTAACTTTGACCGCCACAAATAAAGACGGCGAAATCGTGAACGAAAAAACCCACGAGATTACTACAGAAGCTTTGCCCGAGCCATACAGCACATTAATTTTACAAACAAACATTCAAAATCCAGATGCATATGCAGACGGACTAAATTTCACAACTCAGCACATAAAATCCGCCTATGACATAAACGGCGACTTTCGTTGGGCATTAACTCCAAGCTTTTTACTTGGGGGAACTTTTGACTACACAAACGGACATATGCTCTTGTCTACAGGCGCAAACCACATGGGAGACACGATTTTTGTCGAGATTAACTATTTGGGTAAAATTTTCGCCACATACTACTCCCCTTACGGCTCTCACCACCACATAGAAACTTTGCCTAGTGGAAATTTTTTAGTCACAGGCTCTAACGGCGAAACTGTCGAGGACTTTTTATATGAAATCGACATCAGAAATGGCTTAGTTTCAAACACTATTGACTACAAAACCATTCTGCAACGTATGCGAAAGCTACCATCAAATGTAAATCCAAATACAAATTCTCAGCAATCTTTACAGGCAAACATAGACTGGCTACACCTCAATGCAACAACCTATGACGAAGCCACTGACAGCCTTATCATCTCCTCAAACATGCAATCTGCAGTCGTAAAGCACGACTACGACACAAACGAAATCGACTGGATTTTATCAGACCCCGAGGGATGGGCGAATATGTACGAGCAGTATTTATTGACACCCATAGGTGAAAATTTTGAATACAGCTATGGTCAGCATTTGCCACAAATTCTGCCCGACTATGACGAAAACCCCGACACTGTCGACATTTTACTTTTTGACAATGGGCGAGGTCGATTTTTGTATGACGAAGATTTATTATTTGCAATTGAAAATGGCACTCTAACTCCGCCGGAGGAATATTCCAGAATGGTGCATTACCGCATCGACGAAGTCAATATGACGGTCGAGCAAATTTGGCAATACGGCAAAGAATACGGCAACGAGCTTTACTCCGTATGGGGCGGAAGTGCATTTCTACTCCCCAACAATAACAGGCTCGGGCTTTTCTCCGTAAGCTCTCGCGGAGCTGATGTATATTACCCTCACGCTTTGGAAGTTGACGAGAATGGCGAGCTTGTTTGGGAGGCAATGTTACATTCAAAAAGTGCTACGGGTCAGTTTGGAGAAAACCGCCTAGAGCGACGTGATATTTACAACGAATCTGCAAACAGTTTGGGTATAGGCGAAGAAATAAAAGACTTTATTCCCGACCCAATTTGGCAAAAATACAATTTCCAGAGGTAATTTATGAGAAAAACTATTTTATTTTTGATGCTTTCCGCAACTTTTCTCTTTTCGGCTTGCGCCTCCGAAGAAGCAAGCGAAACTGCACCGATAGTTCAAGAACCGCAACAAAGTGACCAAAGCGGTTTCATGTGGCAAATCGAAGCCTTAAGCCATGAAACTACGGTTTACATGGAGAGTACAGGCGCAATGATGATGTATGACGGCAGTGTTGAGCAAACCGACTATTCAGATGGAGCGGACGAGGGAAAAATCTATCTGCTTTTAGAGCTTAACTTGGCTAAAGCCGAAGTTGGAAACATGCCTTTTTCTTGGGCGGACACATATATAGAAGATGCCGAGGGAAATAAATACACTCGCCTTGAGGACGATTTATTTTTGGAAAATCACGACTATGCTCGTTTACCCTCAACAGATTTGAAACTTGGCGAAAGTAGCGGTTTTATAGCATTTGAAATCGACGAAACCGCAGCCGAAAACGAACTTTTTTTCGTCCATACAGCAAGCGAGGGAGAAAACCGCATACAAATACAATGAGGAGGCATTATGAGAAATTTTAAATTACCACTCATGGCACTTGCATTACTCAGTTTTTCAGCATGTGGAAGCACCATTGAAGAAGCACCGACAAGTGAAACCCCTATGCAAACTCAGTCCCCAGTCGAAAGTGAAACACCCATTATTGAAGCTGAATTTGCGACAGTCCTAGACAGACTTGCTATACAAAATGAAATGGACGAGGATATCATAAGGGAAATGTCGGGACTTTATACAGCAGACTCCCCATTGGTTTTGCTCGACCCATACGGCGTTGCACCGCTGACCGCCTTAGTAGTTTTTGACACAGAAAAAAACTGCTCAGTGAGCATAGAAATCAAGGGAAAAACGGAAGAAACGACTTTTTCTCATGACTTTGGAAAAATTTCCACTCACCACGAAATCCCCGTTTACGGACTGTATGCAGATAGCGAAAACGATGTAATTTTAACCCTTACTTATGAGGATAACAGCACAGAAACAGTTTCCATCGCCATAGAAACCGAGGCTTTACCCGACTATATCGCACCCTATGAGCTTTTAGTCAGCAAAGCAGAAATAGCAGGTGGCGAAAACGGCGACTTGCTTTTCATGGCAGCTGCAACGGACACTTTTCACCCCTTTGCGATAGACAAAGAGGGTGATGTGCGTTGGTATTCTTCGACAAACACTTTTTCAGGAGGACTGCTCCGCAGACTTCCAAATGGTAATTTAATTTCGCTTTCAGACCCCATGTACGCACCCGCTTTCATACGCCCCGGTTTTCTTGAAACTGATTTTATGGGAAGAGTTTATAAGGAATATCTAGTCGACTATACCCACCACGACGTGGTGGTTTTACCAAACGAAAATTACCTTGTGAGCACGATAAAGCCCGATTCAACAATTCAAATTGGACCAATAGTGGTCGGCTCTGATGCAGTTTTAGAAATCGACAGTAAAACAGGTGAAACTTTACGCACATGGGACTTAAACGAAATCTGCGGTTATACAGCCGCGGATGTAGCCGAGGGCAGATATCTGCACACAAACTCCGTTTTTTATGACGAAAATGACAATTCTATCATATTTTCATCACCAAACCCCATGCTTGTTGTAAAATTTGATGCAGAAACCAGCGAGATTATTTGGGCAATCGGAAACCCCTTAAACCCATATCCCGAGGCTGTTAAAAGCAAAATTTTAAGCCCTACCGAGACTGATTTCCTCTGGAACGGAAGCCAACACGCAGCGACCGTTTTACCTGATGGAAATATTTTGATGTTCGACAACGGAACAGGCAGACTAAGCCCCGAGGGTCTCCCCTATTCTGACGAAGACAGTTTTTCAAGGCTTGTTATTTTTGATATCGACGAGGAAAATATGACTATCTCAACCGTTTATGAATATGGCGAAGAGCGCGGAAATGACATGTACTCAAGCTATCTCGGTGATGTCGACCACTTGGGTGAAAACCACTACTTAATCAACTCAGGCGGGCGGATAATCGACCCGATAACAGGCATTGCAAAAGGCACTTCCTTTGATGTTTTCATGGGAATCAGCCGAGGCGAAAGCTCTATTGTTGAGATAAAAGACGGCGAAGTTGTCTTTGAAATTTATGTCGGGGAAGATGTCGAACGCTCGTTTAACAATATTTACCGCACAGAGTGGTTGAGTGTTTACGACCAGAACGAAAGCGAATACGACATAGCAAGCGAAAAAGGCGAAAGGTTTGGACAATTACTCCCGTCAGAAATTGCAGATTTTTCCTTGGCTACAGATACCGAAGTCAAAAAACTTGAAAATGACGTGTATTTTCAAGCCAAAGACTATGGCTATCAGCTAAATGTTCCGCTTTTTGTCGAGGGGACTGAGCAAGGCGACCAAATCTTTTTAGAGCTAAAAAGCGAGGAAAACACTTTCTATTATATGACCGTCGGACTTGACGGCGCTGAGGGTGTTGTCAGAAAAAACGGCTTGCCTGATGGCAATTACGCACTCGGACTTGTTCTTCAAAAAGCCGATGGCACAATATACCATTACCAGTCAGAATACACATGGAACATAAATTAATTTTACGATTGTAAAAAACTCTCTCCAACTCGGAGAGAGTTTTTTTAATACAGCTTGACAATAAACTGTGTATGTCGTATAATACAGTTAAAGAAAGCGTATTATAAACATAATACAGTTTAGAGGGGGGGCGATAGATTTGATAAGCTTCGACAATTTCATTAAAGAAGATGGCACACCCATATATCTGCAAATCATCGTCTACATAAAACGTGGCTTGATTAGCGGAAGCATAAAAGAGCAAGACGAACTACCCTCAAGGCGAATGTTGTCTGCAAGGCTCGGCGTTAATCCAAATACTGTACAAAAAGCTTACAAAATACTGGAAGAAGAAATGATTATTTGCTCTCAAACAGGTGCAAAAAGTTATATCACAGCCAACGAAAATGTCAGAGCTAAAATCCGCTCAGAGCTACTAGAAAATGACGCAAAAAATGCGATAAACGCTATGAAACAAATGGGTCTTAGCAAAGAAGAGACTATAGAACTTATCAATAAACTTTGGGATTGAGGTGCAATTATGAAAAAACATACATCAGTTTTCATGTTAATGGCGCAGATTAGTTTTGGAAAAATTCTGGCAATAATCCTAGCAAGCACCATAGTTCAGCTTGGCGTCACATACTATTTATTTACTGAAAAATTTTTCCAAATTTACAACATTGAGTATATAGCCAAGTATTTACACATACCCTTTATCCTCAGTTTAGTCCTAGCTGTTTTAGTACTCGCAAGCACAAACTTTGAGAGAAAAGGCAAAGAGCGATACACTTTAATGCGTCTTTCAATAAAAGAAAGAACTGTATACTTTTGGCATTGTGCATATAATTTCTTGGCATTTTCCCTCATATATCTTATGCAAATTTTAACCGTCATTGGAATTTCCTACATGTACGTAAAAATCGCACCACCTGAGTATGTGAGTGAGCTGACTGTTTATTTGCCTTTTTTCAGAAATGACTTTTTAAAAAATATACTACCCCTTGAAAGCGAAATTCAACTAACTATTAACATAACCGCCATTTTTGTGCTTGCACTTTTATCTGCACACATACCAAGAAAAAGCGCATTTTCGCAGAGGGAGGCAATTGAACATGATGAACAAGCTTGAAAAATTTATACCCTTGGGTATGAATATTAGATTAGAATTGTCAAAATACACCAGCGTTCTTTTCATAGCAACAATCTACTCACTGACATTTCTTTATAGCTTCTGGCTGGAAAAAAGCGATTTGTACTATGACGGACAAAATTTACAGCTTTTAGAGGGTGCGATTATGCCCGACTTCGTGGATATATTAAACCTAAGTCTTTTTGGATATGTTGTCGTAATTTTCGCAATGCTCATTATGATTTTCCGCTATTATTTGTACCACCATACGGGAACTCGCTCGGTTTACCTCATGCGAAGATTGCCAAATAAATCCGAATACCACAAACGCTGTCTGGCAATGCCGATTTTTGTCGCAATATTATCAATCGTTTTAGCCTACATTTTTCTGCTAATCTACTACCAATACTACATGCACAATACACCGCCACAATGCCTAAGCCCTAATCAGTGGGAGAAAATTTGGAGTGTGATATTATGATTAAAATTGAAAATTTAACTAAAAAATACGGTTCAAAAGTCGCTCTTGACAATGTGAATTTAGAAATTCCAAAAGGTGAAATTATAGGACTTTTCGGTGAAAACGGCGCAGGAAAAACAACTCTCATGAAGTCTGTATTCGGCTTCATTTCGCACAAGGGAAATATAACTTTAGACGGCGAAAAAATCACAACTTCAAATATTGCAAAAATTTCTTTCGCAACAGCGGAGCACACCTTTTTCCAAAATCTAAGCCCAAAACATCACAGAGATTTCTACTCAGAGCATTTCGCAACCTTTTCCGACAAACGATTTAATGGACTGATGGAATTTTTCTCCCTACCAATGAACAAAAAGCTAAAATCCTTTTCATTGGGACAGAAAAACCAGTTTGAGGTCATCATGGCATTGTCACAAGGTGCGGAATATGTGTTCATGGACGAGCCATTTGCCGGAAATGATATTTTCAATCGCGAGGACTTTTACAAGGTGCTTTCCGGCATTTTAACCGACAACGAAACTGTCATTTTATCCACACATTTAATTGAAGAAGTTTCAGACTTTATCGGGAGAGCAATCCTACTGCAAAACGGCAAAATCCTTGGTAACGTCATAGTTTCTGAGCTTGAGGAGCAAGGGCTTGACCTTATAAGCTACCTAAAAAACACGTACAACTACCGCGAGGACAGAGTTAGTCGTGCCCTTGAAAACTTAACCGACGAGGAGGTTTAAGCCATGAAAAAAACCGCATTTTTTGCGCTTGTTTTTCCGATTGTTGCACTGATTTCTGTGCTAATTTTTTCAGCACAAATCAAGGCAACTAGCGATGATGTCGTTTATACACAAGAAACGCTGTACGGCGATATTTCGGCAACAGACGGACTAAAAATTAGCACCAACAGCTCAATGAATCTCCTTTATTGGCACAGCGATATATTGCCCGACGGAAGTTCTGAGACCGAGCATATAGTTTGTACCGAACGTCCCGACTATACCCATGACTACGGGCATACCGGAGTTAATTTCCACACTTTGCCTAACGGAATGACAACTAGCAGTGACCAATTGGAGTTTACCATGCACGGCGCTGAGGGCTTGACACTTGCGTATCAAGAGCTTTTAGACGAAACCGAGGCTGGTAATGAAAGCGAAAAAAACATTTACTTGCAAGATTATATGGACTTTTATCCTGTATCTATAGAATTTGATTTTGTAGGTTTGCAACTATATGAATTCGATTACAGAATTGAAGAGCGCTTAATTGAAGAGCAGCCTGACTTAATATCTGCATTGCAAGCATCGGAAAAACTCGCTGAATATTTAAAAATCCCCATTTTGGAGGGTGAAAACCTCAATATTAACATCAGAAAAAATCTTAATGGCGACATTTCTGGACACGGTTTGGGCACTAATGGAGACTTTTATCACGCGTATACCCAAAGTATAGTAACTGATGATGCATGTTACTTTATATTTAACTCAAAAACACAGGACGGTAGAGTCATCGACATCTCTCACCTAAGTCTTGGTTATGGAGTTTACAAATTCCCTCTTTCCTTAGGTGAAAGCAGAGTAACAGAGCTGCACATTGATGAATTGGAAGTAATCTACGAAATCGACCCCAAAATTGATACCACTAGCTTATTAATCAGCCCCGATGAGAGCAAATTATACTTAATTTCAATTGAAAACTCCGTCTACACAGTTAAAGTTATTGACAGTAAAACCGGCGAACTTGTCCAGACATTAGAGCTTTATTCCAATGTCGAAGGCTTTAATCACATTGAATATTTCGGCGAGGATTTTTTCACTGTAGTGTTTACATCTTCAAACAGCAACGAACTCGCAGTCGTAAGCATGGAAGCGGACGGCATGTTAATTCACGAGTTTTCAACTGAATACGATGGCGAGAATTTTATATTCCCTCACAACAATTGCAATATGGCTTTTAACGGAGAACAACTAGCCGCCATTGGAAAAGATTGGTTTGAATATGATAATGTAAATCAATGCGATTTTCTTATTTCAACTTTTGACAAAAACGGCTTGACTTACTACGGTAATTATTCAAGCGGTTTAAGCCGAAAAGTTGCCATCCCAGATACGTATTATATAAACACGCCATATCCCAATAATTATGGCGAGGGGTTTATTTTGGAGTGGGAATAGTTTTATGCACTCGTCTGTTATAAATTGAAAATTTTTGATTTATCGCTTGACTTTGACATTGGAAAGTAGTAAAATAACACATAACAAAAAAAGTTGATATGAATCATTTTATGTTAGGAGAAATTTTGATGTCGAACAAAAAGCCAGCAAAAATTTTAGTCCCAATTCTCATGATAGGAATTATAGCGGCAATTTGGTTTACCCAACAAGAACCCGAGGAGGTCATCGACCCAAGCCTTGAATTCCCACTCAATATAAGCTCTGTAAACCTTGATGAATTAAGCACACACGAGCTACCCATAATCATAGATTTCGGCGCAGATGAATGCATACCCTGTAAGGAAATGGCGCCTGTTTTGGTGGATTTAAACGCAGAAATGCAAGGCAAAGCAATAGTTCAATTTGTCGATGTATGGAAAAATCCCGAAGCGGCAAGTGACTTTCCTGTTCAGGTCATACCTACACAAATCATTATTAACCCAGACGGAACACCCTATATCCCCAGCGATGACATAGGCATAGAATTTATAATGTATCAAAGCATAGAAACTGAAGAGCATATTTTTACAGCTCATCAAGGCGGATTGACCGAGGAACAAATGAGAGCAATTTTGTCCGACATGGGGGTTAGCTAATGGATGCCATGTTAGAGTCTATTTCCGAGTTGATAACAAGTAGCACCTGGATTGCACCAATTCTTGCGCTCGTAGCCGGAATTTTGACATCGTTCACGCCTTGCGCTCTTTCAAGTGTTCCCCTAATCGTCGGCTATGTCGGCGGTACAGGCGGAAAAAACACTAAAAAAGCCTTTTCACTCTCGCTCACTTTTGCACTTGGTTCTGCAATAACCTTCACCGCCCTAGGCATAATCGCAACTATGGCGGGCAGTTTAATCGGAACATCTGCAACATGGTGGTATTTGATTTTAGGCGTTTTGATGATGCTTATGGCACTTCAAACTTGGGGAATTTATGAGATAATCCCCTCCAGTTATTTAGTCTCAAAAAACACCAAAAAGGGTTATTTAGGCGCACTAATAGCCGGAATTTTAGGCGGAATTTTCTCTTCTCCGTGCTCAACTCCAGTACTTATAGCATTGCTTGCGGTTGTAGCAAGCCAAGGTAGCATGGCTTGGGGAGTTCTCCTTTTGTTGCTATACTCAATCGGCCATGGAATTTTAGCTGTAATTTGCGGTACGTCCGTCGGATTTGTGCAGAAATTGTCTCAAAACGAAAAATACGGCAGGCTATCAAATACACTAAAAATCGTCATGGGTGCTATGATGTGCCTAATTGGTTTTTATATGTTTTATTTAGGATTTTAAACTAAAAAAATTCCACTCAAAAATGAGTGGGATTTTTTTGCTCTCAGTATTTTAGACTTCATCATATTCATCGAAAATCATACATTCAATGTACTTTTCCATGAAATAGTCGTTGCCTGAAAGTTCTATATATTCGCATTTATCGGTAATATTTCTCAGTGTTATTCTCGCATCTCGGTCGAGCGTAATCGCCGCACCACCACCGGCTGTGTTTCCTGCGTGATATGTCTTTTGCAAGAAATCTGGAGGTAGAAGTCCGATTCCACAACCAGAGCGAGTGTCCATATGTGCGCCGAATCCACCGGCAATTATTACGTGTTTTATGTCCTTATACGTGAGTTTTTTCTCATGCATAAGTGTTTCAATTCCGGCACGAATTGATGCTTTCGCCATTTGAATTTGTCGCACGTCATTTGCAGAAACAAAAACTTTTTCGGATAGGAAAAAGCGTTTTTTGTTGTTTTTATCAGGCTGTAGGCACTCCGCAAGATTGCTTTTTGCATCACAAGCGTCAATCATTCTGCCATTTTCTTCTATAACACCGCTTTTCAGCATAGAGTAAACAGCATCAACCAAGCCCGAACCACAAATTCCGTTCGCCTCGACATCTCCTAAAACGTCAATGCTAAACTTCCCGTCTTTAAACACAACTTCGGAAATTGCGCCCTCAGAAGCATCAGTTCCACATTCAATTTCAGCACCTTCGAAAGCAGGCCCTGCGGCAGTAGCGCAACATAGATAACCGTTGCGGTCACCAATTCCCATTTCTCCGTTTGTGCCTATGTCAATGAAAAGACAAGGCTTGTCAGAAATCCACGCACCCGAAGCCAAAAGTCCCGCAGTGATATCACCACCGACATAGGCAGCAAGTGCAGGCGCTAAATATAGTTCAGCATCAGGAGCAAGTCCGTAGAAAATATCTGATGCAACTGTTGTTTCTCCGAACAAACTCAAGGTCTTAAACGGTGCAACGCCTATGGTCACAGGGCTTAAGTCCATTAAAATATGTTCCATAACTGTGTTTGCGGCTATAGAAATCCTTGTAATTTCCTCTCTTTTTCTGCCAGCTCTTTGACAGCAGAGGTCAATTGAAGATGAAATTTGATTTCTAACCGCATCACGCAATTTTTCAAGCCCACCGTCCTCGGCGGAAACTTGAATACGGCTGATAACATCAGCGCCGAAACTTCGTTGGGCATTTCTGTCACTTTCGACTTCTAGTCGTTTTCCTGTTTCCAAATCGTATAAATAAACCGCAACCGTTGTCGTTCCTATGTCAACAGCAACGCCAAGCCCCTCACCGCAGGGCTTAATATCATTTGCACCTTTTGTGAGAACTTCCATCTTTTTAGAAACACTTAAAGTAATTTCGCAATCGCTCGCAGGAGAGTTGCAACAACATAAAACAGGGCTGTCGTAAGCCGTTTTAACTTCGCATTCGCTTATATTTCTGTATTCGCCTCTGATAATCACTTCACATTGTTTACAAGTCGCATTACCGCCACAAGGCGCGTGAACATCTGTGAAACCATGAACTCGAAGTGCGTCAAGAAAAGTTTTGTTGCTGTCAGCTTGGATTTCAGTAAACTGTGTGCCTTGATGCACAAATAGTTTAAAAATTGCCATGTCGTCCTCTTTCTTAAGGCTATAACTCTATAACCTCTCTTTTTTCAAGGCTCTGCCTCACGTCAATAACTCGCTGATTAGAACTACCCTTCCATTTTAGGCTTAAATTTTTCAAACCAAGGTCAAACTCACCATCCACTAAAACGTCACAAAGCTCTAAAAACTCAGTAACTTCAGCGTTTTCAGAATTCGAAAGCTCTTCAAAAGTATAGCCTGTGTACGCCCAGACGTTTAATCCCTTTTCACGAACCGCCTTAGCAATTTTTGCGCAATCGTATGGCTGTGAAAAAGGTTCTCCGCCCGAGAAAGTAACTCCGTCAGTCAGCGGATTTTTAAAAATCATATTTAAAATTTCGTCGGTGGAAATATCATTTCCACCTTTGAAATCGTGTGTTTTTGGGTTGTGACAACCCTCGCACTTATGCGGACAGCCTTGGGCAAAAAGCGTAAACCTAAGGCCTGTGCCGTCCACTATAGAATCTTGAATATAATTAGCAACTCGCATTATCTTTCTCCAACACCGTGCTTTATTCTATCTTGTTCTTCACTGCGTTTTGCGTTGTTAAAACGGTCGAGAGTTCCAACCAAATATCCTGTAATACGGCGAATTCTCTCAAACGGAACATCCTCATCCTCAGTTCTTCCGCATCCTGGGCATTGTTCACCGATAATTCCCGAGTAACCGCAAACAGGGTCGCGGTCGACAGGATGGTTTATGCTTCCATAACCGATTCCGCACTCTTTCATATGGCGGACAACTTTTTCAAATGCTTCGAGGTTGTCTGATGGATTTCCATCCATTTCGATATAGCTGATATGCCCTGCATTTGTCAGTGCATGATAAGGCGCTTCGATTTTGATTTTTTCGAATGCTGTGATTGGGAAATAGACAGGCACATGGAAACCATTTGTGTAATACTCTTTATCAGTAACACCATCGATTTCGCCAAAACGCTCTTTATCCATGCGGATAAATCTGCCTGAGAGTCCCTCAGCAGGAGTTGCGATAAGAGAATAGTTTAGCTTTGTTTTCTTGCATTGTTCGTCAAGGAATTCACGCATATGTGCAATGATTTCTATGCCGAGATTTTGCGCTTTGTCGCTCTCACCATGGTGAACACCTTCAAGCACTTTCAGGCATTCAGCAAGTCCGATAAAGCCCATGGTCAAAGTTCCGTGTTTTAAAACTTCGCCGATTTCGTCGTTCCAGCCCAGTTTTTCGCTATCCATCC
>CAYJLH010000012.1:21205-52099 GCA_964370925.1 uncultured Oscillospiraceae bacterium
TTGTCCCATAAGGAAAGGATAGTTTTTAACTTTTTTCTTGCTCTGAATTGCAAGTCTTTCCAGCAGTTGGTCGCTGACCATATTCATCATATAGTCAAGGCTATCGAAGAACACGTTGATATCACCGTGAGATTTTAGCGCAAGGCGAGGGAGGTTAATTGAAGTGAAGCTTAAGTTACCTCTGCCGTTGCAAATTTCACGCTCAGTATCGTTGACATTTGCGATAACACGAGTTCTGCAACCCATGTATGCAATTTGAGAATCTGGGTTTTCAGCATCATAGTATTTGAGGTTGAATGGTGCATCGACAAAAGCAAAATTCGGGAAAAGTCTTTTTGCGCTGACACGGCAAGCAATCTTGAACAGGTCATAGTTTTTGTCCTCTTTGTTAAAGTTTATGCCCTCTTTAACCCTAAAAATCTGAATGGGGAAAATTGCTGTTTCACCATTGCCAAGTCCGGCTTCCGTGGCAAGCATGACATTTTTCATTGCCATTCTGCCCTCGGGAGTTGTGTCCAAACCGTAGTTTATGGATGAAAACGGAGTCTGCGCACCAGCTCTTGAGTGCATAGTGTTGAGGTTGTGAATAAAGGCTTCCATCGCTTGGTATGTAGCTCTGTCAGTTTCTTTAACTGCGTAGTCGTAGGCACGGCGCTGAGCGCGGTCTACAATCTCCTCATCGCCACAAAGCTCCGCAATGTGTGGTCTTTCGGCTTCAAAATATGCATCTATGTCCTCAAGTCTGGGATATAGTCCTGTTTCAGCTTCAATTTTTTCGATTATAGCTCGGATTTTTGTTTCAGCATCCTCTACATCGTTCCAGATTAAGAGAATTTTCGCCAAATTTTGGCGATAGATGCGCTTAAATGTTTTTGTAATTCCCTCAGCCATACCGTAGTCGAAGTTGACTATGGATTGACCGCCGTGTTGGTCGTTTTGGTTTGACTGTATAGCGATACAAGCCAATGCGGAGTAGGAGGCAATGTCGTTTGGCTCACGAAGATGTCCGTGACCTGTTGAAAATCCACCTTTGAAAAGTTTTTTAATGTCAATTTGGGTGCATGTGGTTGTCAAAGTGTAAAAATCCAAATCATGGATATGAATATCGCCCCTAGAATGAGCCTCAGAATGTTCTGGTTTTAAAACAAACATGTTGTAAAACTGCTTTGCGCCCTCACTGCCGTATTTCAACATAGTGCCCATAGCTGTGTCGCCATCGATGTTTGCATTTTCACGTTTTACATCTGAGTCTTTAGCATCAGCAAAAGTAATCTCCTCATATGTCTGCATAAGTCTTGTGTTCATCTCACGGATTTTGTTTCTATCGGCTCTGTAAAGTATGTAAGCTTTTGCGGTTTTTACATAGCCACTGTCCATCAAAACACGTTCAACAAGGTCTTGTATATGCTCAACATCAGGGGATTTTTCGCCTTCAACTTCAAGTATAGAACAAACTTCACGAGAAAGCTCATCAGCGATGTCACGACTATCGGGTCTGTATGTTGCGGAAAAGGCTTTTTCAATTGCCTCTACGATTTTTTCGGGTGAGAAAGGCACAAGTCTGCCGTCTCTTTTCTTGATATTTTTGACTGCCATTAAATATTTTTCCTCCTAAGTATAACGCATAAGTGAACTGAATTTCCACGTTATGTATACTATATATTGTATTTTCTATCAAATAATCACAATTAATATACTACATTCAGATAGAGCGATTGTCAAGCACACAAGTGTAAAAATAGTATACAAAAATTCAAACGAAAACCGTCAAAAAAACTACACAAAAAATTACACTTTAAAATGCAACAAAAAAAATCCGCCATATGACGGATTTTTTGACAGTCCTCGTTCTGTTTCGCAAGCCCTAAAGACTATAAAATCTCTGCGGACTGGGCCTATATTTTATACCTGAGACAATTCCCATAGCGGCAAAAGTCGCAAAAAGCGACGAACCTCCGTAACTAAAGAACGGAAGCGTTAGACCGATAACGGGAGTTACTCCTATGCACATGCCGATATTAATAAAAGATTGGAAAGCGATAAACGCCGCCATGCCAATACATATCAGGCAGTTTGTGCTGTTGTTCGAGCGCAGCCCAACTTGTATGCATCTGACAACGACCATACCAATTAAAATGATAACCACACAGCAACCAACCATCCCAAGCTCCTCACCTGTGGCGGCAAAAATAAAGTCGGTGTGCTTTTGCGAAAGCGCATCAGACTGCGTCTGTGTGCCCTCATAAAGCCCTGTCCCCGTCATCCTACCTGAGGCAAGGGCAATTTTACTCTGATTCGCTTGCCAGTTTATGCCGTTATTCAAAGGGTCAATGCTGGGGTCATAAGGTGCCATAATACGGTCACGATAGTGCTGTGTCAAAATATTTGTCCAGAAAAACGGAAAAACCGCCGCAATTGAAGCTCCACCTATCGCAAACCAATAAAGTTTTAGTCCTGACATAAATAATTGAACTGCAAAAATCGCAAAGAATATAAGTGCAGAACCAAGGTCACTTGTAACGACAAAAATTAGTACAAAGAATATACCAAAATGTCCTGCAAGTTGAAGAACCGAAAAAGGTGAATTAATATCCCTATGTTCTTTCAAAAAGTTAATATGCTTTGCCATAAGGACAACGAAAATAACTTTAACAACCTCTGTAGGCTGAATACCGATACCTAAAAATCGAATCCACGCTCTATTACCTGAGTCACCGGCAGTTCCAAATGGTATCAATATCAAAATAAATCCTATACTAAAAAAGAAGAGGAAGAGCCAGTTTTCAGTAAAAACATCGACATCTATAAGCGTAAAAACTATATAAAGTCCAATACCTATAAAGAAAGCCAGCGTTTGAACCATAATTAAGTTCAAAGTGTTTTCGTAACTTGCAGTTGCACTACTAACAAGAACCAACCCAAAAGTCGTACAAATACAGCAAAGACTGAAAAGCCACATATCCGCACGTCTTAAAAAATCTCGTATGCGAGAAGCCATGGTGTTATTCAGAGCAATAGCCCCCTTTCGTAAATATCAGAAAAATATAATACCACAAACACCTATGTTTTACAACAATAAAAATGTAAACAATAAAAAGTACTTTACGAAATATGCCTTTATCTGATATAATTTTTATAATAGAGATAAAATGGCTAATGGAGGGTGTTGGTGTGCAATGGGTCTACACGATAAGCACAGAGAGCGTATGCGAAAGCGTTTCTTAAAATCTCGCGGTGCAGATTTTGAGGAACACCAGCTTCTTGAAATGCTCTTATTTTCTGCATTTTCCAGAACAGATACAAACGACCTTGCCCATGTTTTGATTAACAAGTTTGGCAGTTTAAACGCTGTTTTAGATGCACCTGTTGAGGAATTAGTCAAAATAAAAGGCATAGGAGAAACCTCCGCCGTTACTATAAAACTTGCTCAAAAAATAGCTTGTATATACCTTATGCACGAGGATAAAGGCCCTGTAATTTTAAACGACGGTGATGACGTCGGAAGATACCTCGTCCCCAGATATTTAGGTATGCGTGATGAAGTTGTGCATTTACTTTGCATAGACGGAAAAAATAAGTTGCTCTCCATGGACGAAATCCATAGGGGTACTATTAATATGTCTATAGTTGACGTTAGAAAAGTTGTAGAAATCGCATTAATGCGCAACGCAACCGCAGTTATTTTGTCACACAATCACCCCAGCGGAGTTGCAATTCCGTCTCACAACGACATAGAGGCAACAGAGCAACTCAGAGACGCCCTAAGACTTATAAATGTAACACTTTTTGACCATTTAATCATCAGCGGTAATGACTGGGTTTCAATGGCAGAAAGCGGATTATTTTAAACTTCTAGGAGGAATTTTATGCCTGAATTACAAATAAAGCCCAATATGCTCCTTGGAGTTTCAGACTCTGCCACACAGATTGACGGCGGTGATTTTGGTCACACTTGGAATCTTTGGCACAGCTCAGGGCGAATTAAAGACAATGCCGACCCGAAAAATGCCGCTGACCACTGGAAAAAGTGGTATGAGGACATTTTATTACTCGCCCGAATGGGTGTTGAAACATATAAATTCAGCATAGAATGGTCGAGAATTGAACCAACCGAAGGCGTTTTTGATGAATTTGCAATTGATAAAATCAAAGAAAAACTACTCCTTATGATTGGCCTGTCAATTCGTCCGATTATCACCTTACATTGCTATACAAACCCCACTTGGTTCGAAGCTTACGGCGGATGGGCTCAGCAGAAAAATATAGTCTATTTCTTACGATATGTCGAGCGCATAGTTTCAAGACTTGGGCATCTCTGTGACGAGTACATCACAATTAACGAGCCAAACGCCTACGCTTACAACGGATACCACCTCGGCACATGGCCGCCGGGTAAGAAAAATTTGAACACCGCTTTCGCCGTCATGAGCAACATGGCAGGCGCACACATCCGTGCATATAGATTAATCCACAGATTGCGTAGTGAAAAAAATCTCACTAGAACTAGTGTGGGAATTACCATTCACATGAGAGTTTTCGCCCCTAAAAGCAAGTCTAACCCTGCTCATGTCGCAACTGCATCTATGGCTGAGAGGTTTTTCCAAACCATTTTCGCCGAGGCTGTCACCGTAGGAAAATTTTCCTCACCCATGACCAATGTTTCTCGTGCAAAGCTGGGTAGATATTGCGATTTCCACGGCTTGAATTACTATACCCGTTCATCAATTACGAAATTCGAGCACAGCACAAGGCACTACTGCGCAAAAAGCGACCTTGGCTGGGAAATTTACCCACAAGGCATGATACTATGTGCGCAAAAATTGCTTAAAATTTGTAATCTTCCGATTTATATAACCGAAAACGGAGTTTGTGACAATAACGATTCTTTCAGATGTCGCTTTATTTATGACCATTTATCGCTGATTACATCCAGCCCATTGCCGATTGAGCGCTATTATTACCGCTCATATTTGGACGGATTTGAATGGCTACACGGAACTTCTGCACGTTTTGGGCTTGTTCATGTTAATTTTGAAACAGGCGAGAGGTTTTTGAAGAAAAGTGGTAAGTTTTATTCAAAGCTTATTAAGGAAAGACAGCTTACTGAGCAAATGCATCAGGAGTTTTTGAATATGCAGACATATCATCATTAGTTTTGAATATTCAAATATTCACCATTAGTTTTGCACTTGTAGTATGCACTCCGTGGGGTAACTTTTTTCTATTAGGAAAAAAGTTACCAAAAAACTCATCGGGGAATCGTCCCCGAACGCCGAAGAGGCGAAAAGGGTGCTTAGTAAGCCACGGAATTAGCTCGCAAAACTTCGAGTAGTTGCCATTCACGAAATCGGATAAAATCGGCAGGCTACCGCCTGTATTCGCATGGAACTACACACCTGAAAAAATACAAATAGGAGAGCTTTTTTAAAACTGTTAGATACCAAAATTGATGTAATTTGGTACTTTCAGCACTAAAAAGGCTCTCCTACTATTATGACTAACCTTGTGCCGTAGGCACAAATGCGGGGGTATTCCAAAAGGGGGCGATGCGCGCCCCTTTTGGTCGCTGGGGTGAGGATTTTTAAGGAGAGGGGAATCACGAAATTCCCTCTCCTTAAACGTGTCTTTGCTTACTTTCTGCTCGTACAGAAAGTAAGTCATCGAAGATTATCCCACGAAGTTTTTTGTATACTTTGGGTTACAAAAAGTTACCCCACGGAGTGTGCATAGTGTGTACTTTTACTTATCCATCCTTATTTGACGGAGGCTTAGGCTTCCTATTAAAATTCCTACGGTTATCAAACTTCTTAGGTGTTTTTTCTCCTTGAGCATCACCCTCAGGTTTGCTTTGTTTAAACTTTTTAAACGAATTATTAGGCTTATTTGGCTGTGTTATTGTAGGTTTTTTATCTTGGTTAGGTTGGCGTAATGCCACCCCAACAGCACTTTTTGGTTTGTTCTGTCTCGGCTGTTTTGGACGTGGCTTAAATATTCTGTTTTCACCTTGATTTTTTTCCGAACGTGCGGAATTTCCTTGCTCTTGTGATGCTCTATTTTCTTGATTTTGAGTGCCTGTATGTGTATTTTCTGTCTCATTTTCGTCAGAATTTTCAACTTCCACACGTTCAAGAACATCAGGATAAGCCTCGCCGGGTTTTGGTCTGCCACCGGGGACAACCGCAATTTCTTTAGATGTAAAAAGCTTGATTGTCTGCTCTTGACCATCAAGTTTAACTTTAACACTTTGGCGCAATAAATCCACATTGATTACATTTCCGTAACCGTCTATTGTTTGTACAAACGCACCATTTTTCGGCATGTTTTTTACAAGCTCTTCGTATGCCTCCTGCTCATATCGCAGGCAACACATTAGTCTACCGCAATTTCCTGAAATTTTTGCAGGATTAAGCGACATAGACTGCGTTTTAGCCATCTTAGTCGAAACCGGCGCAAATTCATCTAGGAATTTATGGCAACAAAATTCTCTTCCGCAAATGCCAAGTCCTCCGAGCATTTTCGCTTCGTCACGAACTCCGATTTGGCGAAGTTCTATACGAGTACGAAAAACACTCGCAAGGTCTTTTACAAGCTCGCGAAAGTCAACTCTGCCCTCTGAGGCAAAGAAAAATATGATTTTACTACCCTCAAAATTATACTCAACATCAACAAGTTTCATGTCGAGTTTGTGCGCTTCAATCTTCTGGCGACAAATTTCAAAGGCATCTTTTTCTCTTGATTTATTCATTTCGGCAAGGCGCAAATCAGCACCTGTTGCCACCCTTATCACAGGGCGAAGCGGTGGAATTATTCTCTCGTCAACTACAAAGTGATTTCCGATGGCGCAAACTCCAAGCTCGTTTCCATTAGCAGTTTCAACAACTACAGAGTCGCCGTCCATTACCTTTGTATCTTGAGGTGAAAAATAATATAGTTTTCCACGGCTTTTAAATCTGACACTAACAACTTCTGTCAAAGCTTTTTCCTCATTCTATATTAATAGCGCTGACCGCAAAAAGCCCCAGCACATGTTTTACACTAACATTGGAGCGCACCATAACAAGGCACTTCTCCGTCAAATTAAAAACATCCATTAGTTTTATGGACGAAATTTTAAAAATTTCACTATTTCCTGTGAGTTCTTCGCATAATACCTCTTGTAAATGTTCGAAAAACTCCTCTGCTTCCTTTATGGAAAAACCCTCTTTTTCTATGCAAAATTTCAAAAGCGATAGTCTATTTTGCTTTGAAATAATCTTTGATAAGTTTATAACATCCTCATTTGGAGTGATTTTTTTAATCTCGGTTTTAGCAAAAATCTCAGTACAACGAGAGCGAATTGTCTCTAAAAATGAATCCGCATTATCGGTGCAGAGTAAAAATTTAACATGTTTTGGCGGTTCTTCAAGAACCTTAAGTAGTGCATTTTGTGCCTGAACATTCATGAATTCACCATCAAAAATGCAATATATTTTAAAACTATCCTCATTCGGCAAAACAGCCGTGTCGGTACAAATGTCACGAATTTGCGCAACATAAACCTCACGACGTTCCTTGCCTTTGTCGTCAAAAGGACGCTTTACGTAAATCACATCAGGGTGAATTTCCGCATTAATTTTACGCTTCCCCTCGCTGTCTGCACCCATCATTTCAGAGATGAGCTGTTTTGAGAGCTCATCTCTTTTTGAACACTCGCAAACCAAAATGCAAGCATGGGTCAGCTTTTTATTAGTGGTGATGTCCTGCATGCGAGCAAGCATCGCAGTCATGACCGCAACCAACTATTGGTGTTGGGTCTATGCCTTGCTTTGTGTAGTAATCAGCAATTGCAGAGCGAATTGCCTCTTCAGCTAAAACAGAGCAGTGAATTTTCTCAGCGGGTAGTCCGTCAAGAGCTTCTGTAACTGCTTTATTTGATAGAAGAAGAGCTTCTCCAACTGTTTTTCCTTTAACAAGCTCGGTCGCCATTGAGCTAGTCGCAATAGCAGCACCACAGCCAAATGTTTTGAATGTGACATCTTGAATGATATCATTTTCAATTTTCATATATATTTTCATAATGTCGCCGCACTTTGCGTTTCCAACTTGTCCGACAGCATTTGCTTCTTCAAGCTCGCCAACATTTCTCGGATTTGAGAAATGATCCATAACTTTCTCTGTATACATCGTTTTTCTCCTTATTTTTTTACGCTAGTGACTTCTGCTTGTCTTCCCAAAGAGGTGACATCGAGCGAAGTCTTGTGATGATTTTTGGTAATTCTTCTATGATATAATCTATGTCTTCCATAGTATTAAACTCGCTAAAGCTCAAACGCAAGCTGCCGTGTGCGATTTCGTGTGGCAAGCCAATCGCAAGCAAAACATGCGATGGGTCAAGCGAACCCGAAGTACACGCAGAACCGGAAGAGCCGGCAATTCCCACATTATCAAGGCTTAGTATAACAGCCTCACCCTCAACGCACTCAAAAACAAATGATACATTTCCGGGTAGTCTTTTTTCTGGGTGACCTGTAAGTTTTGAATATGGAATTTTTTGTAGTATCTCGCTAACAAGCTTGTCTCTCATCGCCGTTAGATGAGCAACATTTTTTTCCATATTTTCTGTAGCATCTTTAAGTGCAGCCGCCATGCCCATAATGCTTGCTACATTTTCAGTACCACTTCTTTTGCTTCTCTCCTGTGCTCCACCTGTGATGATAGCCGGGAGAACTATGCCTTTTTTGATATAAAGCGCGCCTACGCCCTTTGGTCCGTGGAACTTATGTGCAGACAAAGACAAAAAGTCAACTTCTGTTTCTGCAACAGAAAAAGGCGCATGACCAACAATTTGGACAGCATCGGTATGGAAATAAGCTCCTTTTTCGTGTGTGATAGCACAAAGTTCTTTAATCGGCATAATAGTTCCGATTTCGTTGTTAGCTGCCATAATCGTGACAAGAACTGTTTCGTCACAAATTGCATTTCTAAGGTCATCGCAATTTACAAGTCCGAATTCGTCAACAGGCAAATATGTCACACGTGCAATGCCTTTTTTCTCAAGTTCTTCAAGTGTATGGCTTATTGCATGGTGCTCAATAGCACTTGTAATTATGTGGTTTCCACGGCGCTTGGGCATATTTAAAACCGAACGCAAAACCCAGTTATCAGACTCAGTTCCTCCACTGGTGAAGAAAATTTCTCTCTCCGTAGCTCCGAGGCAGTTAGCAATTTCGGCTCTAGCCGCTTCAAGGGCGACTTTAGCTCTTCTACCGTAAGCATAAATGCTTGAGGGATTACCACAATTTTCAGTTAGATACGGTAGCATCGCATCAAGTGCGGTTTTTGACACACCTGTCGTTGCCGCATTATCTGCATAAACACTTCTCATGGTGTAAAGTACTTCCTTTCAATATATGTTAATAGAAAATGTCTGGCGGAATACAAAAGTTAGTTTATATTAACGCGACAAATTTCTCTCCGTTATTATACCACATCTGATTAATAATTTACAACATAAATCGAAAAAATGTTTGACTATATATGTTGAATTCACAGATTATATATAAATTATTTGCCAATAGACTTGAAGAAATCATAAAATAATGATAATATGTAAGGAAATGAGTAATTATATTGTAATATAAATATGAAACGGAGACTTTAGAATCTATCATGAAAAGAGAAAAAATTTCGAATAACGTAATCAGACGCTTGCCACGTTACCTTCGCAAGTTGGATGATTTGTCATATCATGGAATTGACCGCATCTCCTCGGGTCAGCTTGGAAAGCAATTAGGTCTAACTCCATCACAAATACGTCAGGACTTTAGCTGTTTTGGTGAGTTCGGTCAGCAGGGTTATGGCTATAACGTACAGAAGCTCAGAGAAGAAATAAGCGCCATTATGGGCATGAACCATGGATTTAAGGTAATTTTGGTCGGTGTTGGTAACTTGGGACGCGCACTTATAAATAACTTTAATTTCGAAAACTACGGTTTTAAGCTTTGCGCAGCTTTCGATGCCTCAGAGGACATGGTTGGTCAGCAAATAAGCGATATTTCAGTTCTTCATTCCGACACACTTTCAGAGTATATAGCTGAAAATAATATCGTTAGCGCTATTCTTTGTGTACCTCGTAGGCATGCAAACACTGTCGGAAACAGCCTTTCCGAGTTCGGAATTAAAGCAATTTGGAATTTTACAAATACAGAGCTAACACTTGATGACCCTAATATGATTATTGAAGATATTCATTTTTCAGACAGCCTTTTGTATCTAGGATACAGAATTGCAGAACAACTTCCAGAAGCCGAAGACGACTTCGAGTAGAACGGAGTACACATGAAAAAGAAATTTTTAATTACAGCAACACTTTGCACAGCCCTATTAGCTGGCGTTTTGTTTGGTTTTGCGAGCGGAAGTGAGACAAACCCCTTGATTACCAAAACTTTTCTCGATGGCGAATACAAGGAAAATGTTTTAAACACTGCGTACACAGAAGCAGAAAATGAAGTTGACGACACATTAAACGATGGATTAATCGGCTTATCAGGCGGTGACACCGGACAGTTTAGCTACGCAACACTAAACACAGGCGATACTGTTAACTTAAGCTTCGGCGAAAGTCTTGTAATATCTTCCGGTGGCGGAATGATAACAATTACAGCCGGTGAAGTTGTCAACGTCAGTGATGGAACAGTCGTAAAAGACGGCACATTACTTAAGAACAACCGCTATCTCGCCACAGAAGATGCCGTTGCCTCTATAAAAATGACTTCACTTTCAGAAGTTATGACCAATGGCGATGTTGAAATTTCAACCAGTGGCACTACCGTAAATTTCTTCAACGATGTTCGTCCGACCGATTGGTTTTATGCTGATGTTATGAGCGCTGTTGAAATGGGACTAATTAACGGCATGGATGCAACCACATTTAACCCTGAGGGCTATGTCAGCTACGCACAGGCAATTAAGCTCTCGGCGTGTATTCACCAGTATTACCACACAGGTTCAGTAAGCCTCACTAACGGCGACCCTTGGTATAAATCATATGCCGATTATTTGCTCACTAATGGAGTTATAAGCACACTCCCCGAAGATTATGATGCCTCCGCCCCTCGTGATTATTATATCGCATTGATGTATTACTCACTACCATCAAGTGAATTTAGCGCAATAAACAATATTCCAGACGACTCAATCCCCGACTTCAAAGCCGGAGCTGATTGGTACGATGAAATTTACGCATTATACAGAGCCGGAATAGTTATGGGTAGTGACGAAGAGCATAACTTCAAGCCCGACTTGCCTGTTAAGCGCAATGAAGTTGCAACTTTAATCGCAAGAATGTTTGATGACAGCGTAAGGAAATCATTTAATTTAGGATAAAATATTGAGGAGGCTATGTCATGAAAAGCTGTGTTTTAAAGCGTATTTCATTTCTGGCATTAAGCTTTTTAACCCTAATTGCAGTATTCTCAGCTTGTCAAAGTGCAGAGGTTGCCGAAACAGAAGCACCTATAGAAGAATATGTAATCGAATGGGTTGACCCCGCAATTGAAGCAGATGTGCGATATTTAATCGGCAGACCAACGGGAGATATTCGCACGCGCGAACTTTCTAAAATCAGACGTTATGCAGTACCCGAAAATGCCCTTTCCATCGAGGATTTAGTGCATTTTATTGAGCTGGACGAGCTTTACATCGTGCCGTCGACGGTTTCTGATTTCTCGCCCATAAGTAAGCTGACCACTATAACACATCTGGAGTTCACCAATGTGTCTATTGATGATTTGAGTGTCGTTTTAAAAGGTCAAACAGGACTTGAGAAGCTTATAATCACAAATGCGGGTCTCACCGATATAGAATATCTCATCAATTTAAAAAGCCTAACTTTTTTGAGCCTAGACCGAAATCCAATTTCGGATTTAACACCACTTGAGCATTTACCAAATTTAAAATCACTCAAGCTAAACCAATGCGGTGTAAGTGATTTGAACGAATTACCCGAGCTTGAAAACCTAATCGAGCTTTCATTGAACGACAATGATATCTCTGATATCACTCGATTGGCAGACTTCGAAAATTTAACTCGACTCGACTTGGGTAACAATCCCTTGTGGGACATAGATCCATTGGAAGAGCTCGAAAAAATGCGGTATTTATACTTAAATGACTGTGAAGTTTCGGATTTAAGCGCACTTTGGTCTCTCACAAATTTGGGCGAATTGCGTCTTGAAAACAACGCAATAGCGGATATCAGCCCATTAATCGCACTAGTAAATCTATATTTTTTAGATATTAGCAACAATGAAATTTCCAATTTGCGCCCATTGTATGATATGCAAAAAATGCAAATGCTTGCAATGGATAACAACGAGATAAGCGATATCCGACCACTAACAAAAATGTTCACACTTTATAATCTATCCGCTACAAACAACCAAATTAGTGATATCAGCACACTGGCAGACAACACAAGGCTGATTGAAGTTAATTTAGAATCCAACGAGATAACCGACCCCAGTCCTCTATCTTTGCAGGAAAATCTTAGGATTTTGCGATTGGGAGGCAACCCGATTGACAACTGGTCGACGGTTTCTCACATAAGACAACTAACCAAAGATTGATTACAGGGAGATTTTTTATGGCAGATACAATTGCGGCAATTTCAACAGGGCAAGTATTGTCGGCTATAGGTTTAATTAGATTGACTGGTGAAGAGTCCGTCAGAATTGCAGACGATGTTTTTTTCCCATATTTCGGCGGAAAAATGAGCAATCACCCCGACCGTTCCTTGGTTTTCGGTGAGCTTAAAAATGAAAACGGCGAAATATTGGATATATGCCTCTGCACCATAAGTCGTGGCCCGAACAGCTATACGGGCGAACACACAGCGGAATTTCAGCTTCACGGCTCACCCATTGTGCTTGAAGAAACGCTTGCACTTCTTTTCAGAAGTGGCGCAAGACAGGCTCTTGCTGGTGAATTTACAAAGCGCGCATTTTTGAACGGCAGATTAGACCTCACACAAGCCGAAGCAGTTATCGACCTAATCCATGCAGAAACACCGACAGCAGCAACAATGGCTGCAAATCAGCTTAACGGTGCGATTTACAAAAAAGTTCAAGCCGTTTACACAAAATATTCCGATATTATGAGCCATTTTCACGCAGTTTTGGATTATCCGGACGAGGATATTGAAGATTTTAAATTACAAAACTACAAAAATGAGTTGGCAGAAATCGAAAATTCACTTTCAGTTTTGCTATCAAGCTTTGAGCGTGGAAAAATCATGCGTGACGGAGTTAAAGCGGCGATTATCGGCAGACCAAATGTCGGAAAATCCTCACTTTTAAATGCACTTTTGGGTTATGACCGTGCAATAGTCACCGATATCCCCGGCACAACTCGCGATACAATCGAAGAAAAAATCAAATTCGGCCATGTCACCGTAAGGTTAATCGACACAGCCGGTCTACGTCAAACAGACGACACCGTCGAGAGCATGGGTGTTGACAGAAGTTTAGACGCAATGCGTGAAGCAGAGCTTGCAATTTTTGTTTTCGACGCTTCCGAAGAGCTGACAGAAAAAGACAGTGAAATTTTAAAACTTGCATCTGAGGCAAAGCGCTCAGTTGCAGTTATTAACAAAACCGACCTTGAAGAGAAACTAGACATCAAAAAACTTGAGGGAACTTTCTCTGAAATTTGTAAAATATCGGCAAAAAACGAACACGGACTAGACGAGCTTGAAGAAGTTGTATGTCGCATGTTCCCAAAACCCGAAAATGTTGCAACGGGAGAAATTTTAACAAACACAAGACAGGCGCAAGCAGTTGAAACAGCCCTAAACGCAACACGTTCAGCACTAGATGCATTGAACTTAGGGCTAACCCCTGATGCAGTTTTAACAGCAGTCGAAGATGCCATGCTTGCAATCGCAACTTTGACAGGTAAAGTTGTTCGTGAGGATATCACAGATAGAATATTTGAGAGATTTTGTGTAGGTAAATAAAGTTTGTGACAACCAAGGGGACAGTCACGAGAACTAAATTTTATCTTGTTCACAATTTGTTCACTAAATATTTATTACGAGTTCAATTTTTTCCTCGTAAAATATAGTAAACTTTATTTAGATAAAGCGAAACAAAGCAAACACCTAATTTTCTAAGTTTTTTGGCTAAATTTTTCCTTGGGCCTCCCCCTAACCCAAGGTCATGTATTACAAGCCAGCTTAAGATTTTACTTAAGTAAAAATACCAACAAATCCTTTTTTGGATTTGTTGGTATTTTTTTATTCGTTATTATATTTTCGCAGAAGACAGAGCATCGAGAACTCCGTATCTCTCCATTGGGAAAGGTTTTTTCGCAACTAATGCTTCTTCAATTGGCTGAAGCACTAAGCGACCATTTTGTGTGCAGATAATTGTGTTTGCTGTCTCATTGGCTAAAGCCTCGACAGCGTTAAATCCCATGCGACTTGCGATTTCTCTATCGCGAGCAGTTGGAGCACCACCGCGCTGAATATGCCCCAAAACCGTGACACGTGGGTCAAGTCCCGTTTCTTCGTGTATTCTCTTAGAAATTTCAACAGCAGAACCAGCGCCCTCAGCAACGACTATCATATAGTGGGTGGAACTACTTAGTCTAGCTGCACGAATTTTGTCAATTACGTCAACTTCAAAATCAAGCTCACGCTCAGGAATTAAAACAGAAGTTGCGCCAACAGACATGCCGACATACAGCGCCAAATATCCAGCTGAGCGTCCCATAACCTCAACAACAGAGCATCTCTCGTGTGATTGCATGGTATCACGTAGTTTATCTATACATTCTACCGCAGTGTTACATGCGGTGTCAAAACCAATGGTGTAGTGTGTGCAACTGATATCATTATCAATGGTAGCGGGAATTCCAACAACAGGAATTCCAAGGCGAGAAAGCTCCAAAGCGCCTCTAAACGTGCCGTCACCACCGATTGCAACAACCCCATCAATTCCAAGTAGTTTACATGTATCAACGGCCTTTAGACGTCCCTCATGGGTCATAAATTCCATGCTTCTTGCGGTGTATAGGATTGTACCACCACGACCAATGATTCGACTGACATCAGAGTTTTCAAGCTTAACGAAGTCACCAGAAATAAGTCCATTATATCCACGACGAATTCCAATTACGTCAATACCCCTAGTAGTTGCCGACCTGACGACGGCACGGACAGCAGCATTCATACCGGGAGCGTCTCCTCCGCTAGTAAGCACTGCAATGCGTTTCACTGCGTTTGTCATATTCTGCCTCCCTGTCTATGTATAATGTGTATAAAAATATTATCTCACTCGTTATGCAAAAAGTCAAGTGCGTAGTTTTAGCTAATCACAACTAAAAACACAACTAATAAGGCTCGCCATTTGGTCAATATCTAGTATTTCACCTGTCATAAACTGCAATGCGAAAATCGCTTGGTATATTAGCATACCCAAACCACCCATTGTTGAGAGTCCTAATTTTTTCGCTTCAAGTAATAGTTTGGTATTTTCCGGATAATAAATTAGGTCACAGACCACAGCAGTTTGAGGCATTTCGTTCAGAAATTCAAAGCTTTCAAATTCCTTTCCTGTCCCCTCCATGCCTAGCGAAGTGCAGTTGATTAAAATATCGGCGCTTTGCGAAACTTCTCTGAGTGTAGCCATAGAGAAATCTCTAGCGAACATTTTTTTTGGAAATTTTTCACAGAGTTTTTCGGCTTTTTCAACACTACGATTGCAAACTGTCACTTTTTTCGCCCCCTGTTGAACTAGCTTCAGCGCAACAGCACTCGCCGCACCACCTGCGCCTAAAATCACAACTTCTTGGTCTACAGGAGTAAACCCTCGACTTTCCAAAGAGCGAACAAAACCCATCCCATCCGTATTGTACCCAAATATTTTCCCATCCCTGAGCGACACGGTATTAATAGCGCCGTAGAGTTTTGCATCCTCGTCGATTTCATCCACAAATTCCAAAAGGTCGACTTTATGCGGCATGGTCGCATTAAAACCAACATACCCAAGCTTTTTTGCATCGTCAAACCATTTCACAAGCTCGCCTGACGAAACAGTTTGATAGTCATAATGAAATGGTAAATTTAAAAATGTAAGCATGGTGTTGTGGATTAGGGGCGACTTTGAATGTGAAACTGGGTCACCGATTACGCACAATCGCTTAGTTTCCATTCGCCATGCCCTCCGCAAAATAGTCAATTGCCGCCTTGTAACCAAAAAATCCTAAACCACAAATCTGCCCAATACAAGCACCGACAATAACGGAGTTGTGCCTAAATTCCTCACGCTTGTGGACATTTGAAATATGTACTTCAATGCATGGCAAATCGACAGATTTTAATGCATCAAAAATCGCATAGCTATAGTGGGTAAAAGCCGCCGGATTTATAATAATCGCATCAAAATTCCCATATGCACTGTGAATTTTATCTATAATTTCACCCTCGTGGTTTGACTGAAAACACTGTATTTCTATACCTTTTTTTCTGCCGTGTTCCTCAATTTCTGCACATAAACTTACATAATTTTTTCCGCCGTAGATTTCAGGCTCACGAAGCCCCAAAAGGTTTAAATTCGGACCATTAAGAACTAAAATTTTCATATAATCGAACCATCCTTTATTAGTTTTATCACTGCATCGCTAGTCTGCTCAACTGTTTCAAGGCATTTTATAGTAAAATCCGCGTACTTTCTATATAACTCAATCCGCTGTTCATAGAGGTCAAATATTTTTTGTGTATCGCCATCTATTAAAGGTCTGCCAATGAGTTTCGAGCTTGCAATTTCGTTTATATCGCGGTCTAAAAACAAAACCACTCCACCATTTTTCAGGGCTTTCATGTTCTCTTCACGTAGGATAATCCCACCGCCAGTCGAGATGACCAATCCACTTTTTTGTGAAACCTCAACAGCAATTTCGGTCTCAATTTCACGAAATCTATCTTCCCCCCACTTAGAGAAAATTTTGGGAATTGACATGCACATTTTTTTGACTATAAGTTGGTCAGTTTCCGCAAATTCCATGTTCAATTCATTCGAAATTGTCCGCCCAACTGATGATTTTCCCGAGCCGGGCATACCAATTAGCACCAAATTTTTCATCAATTCACCTCACAACTACAATAGCGGCCCAAGAGCCTAAACTCAGCAGTCGCTTGGCAAAGTTCGACAAGAACACCTCGCAAAGTCTCGTCATCCGCCTCGCAGTTGAAATCCATAAAAAACCTATATTCCCACTCTCTCCCGAGAATAGGGCGTGACTCAATCTTCGTAAGGTTCATTCCGCCGACTGCACAAAGCGTCATAATTTCATGTAGCGCACCTGTTTTATGCGGAACCGCGAAAGAAGTGCTGATTTTTTGGCTATTTTCTCGGCATTCCATCACAGGTGAAACTATCACAAATCTAGTGTAATTCCTAGATGAAAGGTTGATTTCGTCTGCTAAAATTTCCAAATCATAGAGAGCCGCCGCCCTCCTAGACCCAATTGCACCAAGGCTGATATCGCCTTTTTTTGCAATATTTTCACAGGCAATCGCAGTATTTAAGCAAGCAACACTTTCCCAATCTGGGTGCGATTTTATAAAATCCGCACATTGCAAAATCCCCTGTTCGTGGGAGTGGATTTGTTTCAGACTTTCCAAAGTCGCACCACTACAAGCCATTAAGCAGTGGTCGACTTTCACGACCTGCTCACCGACTATAAAATGGCCATATTTGTTCAATAAATCATAGATTTGAATTATCGAACCTGTTGAATTATTTTCAATCGGGAAAACTCCATAATCAGCTTGACCCTTTTCAATTGCGAGAAAAACCTCTTCCCAAGTTTCATAGGCGGTTCTCGGCGTGCTCTCTCCGAAGAAATTCGCTGTAGCTTCCTCTGTATATGCCCCTGCAACCCCCTGATAGGCGACTTTGGGATTTTTTACAGGTTCTCGCATGTTCGACATAGCAGCTAGTGCGGTGAAGCCCTCGCTTTCTTTGACGCTTTTTCTTTGACCACGGCGACTAATTGCCATTATCCCCTTGAAAAACTCGGTGACATTTGACTTATCTTCTGTGTTTTCAGCAAGCTCCGCCTTTGAGCTTAATACTTCACGCTCACGCTGGGAATCCAGAACAGGAATTCCTCGAGTGCGTTTGTATTCCCCCACAGCCGTGGTGACCTCCATTCGTTTTAAAAAAAGTTTAGCTAACTGCTTATCGATTTCATCGATTTCACTTCTATATTTATCCAAATCAGTCAATATAAACACCACCTATATTGCGGTAATCTTCCCAGAAATTTGGGTAGGATTTTTTGACGCAGTCCGCTCCCTCAATGGTCACAGGCGAAGTTGCACGAGTTGCCGCAACGGCAAGCATCATTGCAATTCTGTGGTCATTTCTTCCGCTAACAACTCCACCGTTTAGCTCAGAAACGCCATGAATAGTCAGTGAATCCGCTAATTCTTGAACTTTTGCGCCCATTTTATTTAGTTCTGTCGCTGTGGTTTCAAGTCGGTCACTTTCCTTAATTCTAAGCCTAGCTCCATTCACAAGCCTTGTTTCCTGTCCATTTCTCAATGCGGCTTGCAGAGCCAACGCAGGGACTAAATCAGGGCATTGGCTGACATCAAGTTCCACCAAACCATCACCTGAAAGAGCTTCGCAATAAGGAATTATACAGCGGTCACCCTGAGCGGAATTCGGGTTTAATCCCTCGATTTCAAGCTTAGAGCCCAAAGCTTTTGCTACAAAGAAAAAAGCAGATTGGGAGTAATCACTCTCTATATTCATTGAGTGCGCCTTATATTTTTGTCCACCTTTGATTTTGAAAATTTGCCCCTCTTGTTCGATTTCAATGCCAAAAGAGCGCAAAACCTCCAATGTCAAATCCACATATCCGACAGATTCCAGTGGCGTTGTGACTTCGATTACAGAGTCACCCTCGAGCATAGGAAGCGCATATAAAAGACCAGTGACAAACTGGGAGGACACATCGCCGGGAAGTTCGTATTTTCCAGAGGGCAATTTTCCTTTAACTGTCAAAAAACTCCCCTCGTAACTATATGAAATACCTTTTTGGTCGAAAATATCAAAATATGGCTTTTGAGGCCTGTCCATAAGTCTGCCTCTACCCGTAAACTCACCGCCACCGCACATCGCAAGTGCAACAGGAATTAAAAATCTAAGCGTAGAGCCTGATTCCCCACAATTCAACTTGGGCATACCGTCAGTGTTTGATTTTAAAATGTCCATACACTCCAAAGTTGCGCTTATGTCCTCCGAATGGGATAAATTCCCTATTTCAGAATTACCTGCAAGCGCCGCCGCCATAACCGCTCTGTGTGCTTGTGACTTTGATGGTGGTGGTGTTATTTTTCCGCTTAAAAGTTGCGGTTTTATAGTAATATCCATTGAAAACTCCTTAAAATAGGTCAAATAATTTGGATTTCGGCATTTTATAAGCAATAGCCTTACCCATTTTTTCAAGTAAAATCAGGCTTATTTCTGCGCCCTCGCCTTTTTTGTCCAAGCCTATAGCGGCCTCGAAAATCTCTTTTTCGCAGTCTATGTGCGTGGGTAAGTTCAGCGCAGAGCAAGCGGAAGAAATTTGTTTTTCAAGCTCTGGTGGTGTAATTTCAAGTTTCGCACCGAGTTTCGCCGCCAAAACCATGCCAGCCGCTACGGCTTGACCATGGCTGTATTTTGAATAGTTACCCTTTAGCTCGAATGCGTGACCTAAAGTGTGTCCGAAATTTAACAACATACGCTCGCCTGTGTCCCTCTCGTCGGCAACTACGACTTTACGTTTTAAATCACAGCATTTGTATAAAATTTCGTCAATTTCTTCCATTAGCAATGCTCTATTTGGGCGTTTTATTAGAAACTCGAAAAATTCAGCGTCGAAAATACAGCCATATTTCAAAACTTCCGCCATACCACCCATGAACTCGCCATCTGGCAAGGTTTCAAGAGTATTTGTGTCCATCAACACTAATTTAGGTTGCCAAAACGCTCCTACAAGGTTTTTGCCTGATGGTAAATTTATCGCAACTTTTCCGCCGACCGATGAATCAACCTGTGACAGCAGGGTTGTCGGAATTTGAACAAAGTCAACACCCCTGAGCATGGTCGAGGCAGCAAATCCTGTCAAATCTCCGATTACACCGCCACCCAAAGCTATAACGGCATCCGTGCGAGTTATGCCCTGTTTAGCAAATGCATTGTAAAGTTTTTCAAGGTTTTCCATGCTTTTGGTCTGCTCACCTGAGCTTAAAACTGTGATTTCAACTGCAAAACCTGAGTTTTCAAGGCTGTCTCTAAGCATGTCTGCATATAGTGTTGCGACATTTTCATCCGTTACAACTGCAAGTTTTTTTGCCTTGGGCAAAGTTTTTTTGATATACTCGCCCGATTTCGACAGCAAATTTGCTCCAATTTCTATATTATAAGACCTGTTTGCAAGGTCAACTACTAAATTTCTCATCGCATATCACCCTAGATTTGCTTGCCAACCACGCTTGCGATTGCAGAAATTTTATCCATCATCGCCTTGAACTTTTTAGGTGTCAATGATTGCTGACCGTCACACTTTGCATTTTCGGGGTCATTGTGAACTTCTATCATAAGTCCGTCAGCACCAGCCGCAACCGCTGCCATCGCTAGGGGTTCAACCATCCAGAACATGCCTGCTGAGTGTGATGGGTCGACGACAATCGGCAAATGGCTCATTTGTTTTATGACCGGAATTGCTGAAACGTCAAGTGTATTTCTTGTATAAGTTTCGAATGTTCTTATACCACGTTCGCACAAAATGACATTCTCATTACCCTCAGCCATGATGTACTCAGCGGACATAATCCATTCTTCGTAAGTGTTTGAAAGTCCACGTTTTAGAAGTATCGGTTTTGAGAGTTTACCCACTTCTTTTAACAAATCAAAGTTTTGCATATTTCTTGCACCAACTTGAATCATATCAACTTTTTCTTCAAAAAGTTCGCAGTATTTTGGACTCATAATCTCTGTAACTATTGGCAAACCGCTTGCTTTTCTCGCCTCAATCAAAAGGTCAAGTCCAGTTTCGCCCATGCCTTGGAAAGAGTATGGCGAAGTTCTTGGCTTGAATGCACCACCACGAAGCATAGAAGCACCGGAATTTTTTACAGCATCGGCAACTTCAATAATTTGCTCAGATGATTCGACAGAACAAGGTCCGGCGATTACAGAAAAGTTATTACCACCAACCTTAACACCACAAACATCAATAACGCTGTCCTCGGGATGGAATTTGCGATTTGCCTTTTTATACGGCTCTTGAACACGCATGACTTTTTCAACTTGTGGAATAATTGAAATTTTACCTATATCAATTGCTGTTGTGTCTCCAACCAATCCAAGAATTGAGCAACCAACACCATTTGTAATCCCTACTTTTATCCCTCTTGTTTCAAGTCTCGCTACCAGACTTTGAATATCCTCTTGACTTGTGCCGGGTTTCATTACTATAACCATGATAATTTTTTCCTTTCTTACTTTGCAAATTTAAAAATAAAAATACGCCCATTGACGATAAATCAATGAGCGTATTATAATAAACACTTTTAGACTATTTGCCTACCCACTTATTTTATCATCTTCAATTTTTTCATGCTAAAAAAGCCAAAACCCATAAATCGAGCTTGGCATGCAAAAAAGTATGAAGATAATGTAGTAATAGTTACAGTCATAAGTTAATCTCCGTTTTTTAAATCTCTTGTATTCTACATGATAAAGCGTAAAATTGCAAGCCTTTTTTTATTTTTGTGTAAATTTATCTTTTGGGCTATTTTCAGATGTAACGAATTTTTGAAAAATTTGTAAAATGTGTTGCATATTATAAATATTTAAGCTATAATATTGTAAAAACAGGCGAATGTAATAGCCACTTATGTAAGGACGGGCGAATATGGGCAAGAATAACGAAAAAATCAATCTAACAATGCTCTGCGATTTTTATGAGCTAACTATGGGTAATGGATATTTAAATTCAGGCTATGCAGATCGCATTACATACTTTGACTTATTCTACAGACGAGTTCCCGACAACGGCGGCTACTCAATCGCAGCAGGGCTTGAACAGGCGATAGAATATATACAAAACCTGCATTTTTCAGAAAAAGATATAGCATATTTAAAAAGCAGAAATATGTTTAGCGAAGAGTTTTTGGACTATTTGAGAGAGTTCAAATTCACAGGCGATATATACGCTGTTCCCGAGGGAACTGTCGTATTTCCTAACGAACCTATCATGACAGTTCGTGCGCCTGCAATTCAAGCGCAATTACTTGAAACTTACTTACTACTTACTATAAATCACCAAAGCCTAATTGCAACCAAAGCCAGCAGAATCGTAACTGCTGCCGCCGGTCGCAGTGTTTTGGAGTTTGGTTCTCGCCGCGCCCAAGGTGCAGACGGCGCAGTTTTAGGTGCGCGAGCATCTTTCATCGGCGGATGTACAGGAACAGCATGTACGATTTCAGATCAACTTTTCGGAGTTGCCGCCGGCGGAACTATGGCTCACGCTTGGGTGCAGATGTTTGACACTCAATATGAAGCTTTCACAACATATTGCAAGCTTTATCCCCAAAATGCATCACTACTAGTTGACACTTTTAACACATTAAAAAGTGGTATCCCCGATGCAATTCGTGCATTTGATGAAGTTTTAAAACCACAAGGGATTAAAAAATGCTCCATACGACTTGATTCAGGTGACATGGCATACCTAACTCGTGAAGCAAGAAAAATGCTTGATGACGCGGGTTGGACAGAATGTAAGATAATAATTTCCAATTCACTTGATGAACATATAATTCGTGATTTACTTTTACAAGGCGCTTGCGTTGACGTTTTTGGAGTTGGCGAGCGACTTATCACAGCAAGAAGTGAACCTGTTTTTGGTGGTGTTTACAAACTTGTCGCAGTTGAAGACAAGGATGGAGATATTCGCCCCAAAATTAAAATAAGTGAGAATATCGGTAAAATTACCACACCACATTTCAAGAAAGCTTACAGGTTGTATGAGAAGAAAACCGGCAAGGCGATAGCAGACTATATCTGTCTGCACGACGAGGAGGTGGACGACAGCAAATCCCTTGAAATTTTTGATCCGGACGCAATTTGGAAACGCAAGATAGTAGAAGATTTCACAGCAAAAGAACTGCAAGTTCCGATTTTTATTAATGGTGAGCTTGTCTATAAGAAACCCACACTTAAGGAAATTCGCAATTATTGCAAAGAGCAGATGAACACATTATGGGACGAAGTTAAAAGATTTGACAATCCGCACAGTTATTACGTGGATCTTTCACAAAAGCTGTGGGACATAAAGTACAACCTACTGGCTGACAGTAACAAATAAAATTAAGAGAGGTGTTAATACATGCCTGCCGAAGAACGCAGAGACAGAATTCTGAAAATGCTTTTCGGTGCAAAATACCCAGTTAGCGCCACTTCACTTGCGACAAAGTTTAGTGTAAGCAGACAAATCATAGTTGGCGACATAGCACTTTTGAGAGCTTCGGGCGAGAGCATCTCGGCTACTCCCAAAGGGTATGTCATTGACAACGGGTTTGGTGGAATTATTCGCACCGTAGCTTGTAAGCACAACGAGGACAGAGTTAAAGACGAATTATACGCGATAGTCGACAACGGAGCAAACATCATAAACGTAATAGTTGAACACAAAGTATATGGACAAATGACAGCAGAAATAAGACTTTCAAACAGACATGATGTCGATAAATTTGTAGAAAAATTAAGCGATGACGCACCGCTGATTTCAGCGCTAACGGGCGGAATTCACTTACATACAATATCATGCAATGACGAAACAACATATTCACGAGTTGTGGACGCATTGAACAGAAGAAATATTTTATACACAGGAAATGCTTGACAATTTAATAATGATAGTATAATATAGTCGTACTTGACAGGTGTCATGACACCTGTCAAGTACGGATTTTTTTGTCAAAAATTTTTCTGGATGGTGATTTTATGTCAGACTTTTTAAAGAGAAAAGATATTGAGATTTCATTCAAACGCTATGGCATAGATGCTCTAGCGGCTATGGCACAGGGTCTTTTTTGTTCACTTTTAATAGGAACAATTATAAAAACCCTAGGGCAAGAGCTAAACATCTTGCCATTAATCGACATAGGAACTTTTGCCCAAGGCATGGCTGGACCTGCTATGGCAGTTGCAATCGGTTATGCTCTTAAATGTCCACCGATGGTTTTGTTTTCTCTCGCCGCCGTTGGTTCTGTGGCGAACTCGGAAGGCGGAGCCGGAGGGCCTTTGGCTGTTTTATTTATCGCCATAATCGCCGCCGAAGTCGGAAAAGCAGTTTCTAAAGAAACTAAGGTCGATTTATTGGTAACACCGGCGGTTACAATTTTAGTTGGTTCTTCACTTGCAATGCTAGTTGCTCCAACTATCGGAAGCACCGCTTTATCAATCGGAAATTTTATCAGATGGGCAACAGAACTCCAACCGCTTTGGATGGGAATTTTAATTTCCGTCACCATGGGAATAGCGCTCACACTTCCGATTTCATCTGCTGCGATTTGCGCATCTTTTGGAATTGTCGGACTTGCCGGTGGCGCAGCACTCGCCGGTTGTAGTGCCCATATGATAGGCTTTGCTGTGATGAGTTTCAAGGAAAATCGTTGGGGCGGTTTGGTTTCTCAGGGACTTGGAACTTCCATGCTTCAAATGTCGAATATCATGAAAAACCCTGCAATTGCAATCCCTCCCATCATCACTTCCGCAATCACAGGGCCAATTGCCACCGTACTTTTCAAGCTTGAAATGAACGGCGAGCCTGTGTCCTCTGGCATGGGAACATGCGGTTTTGTTGGACAAATCGGAACGCTAACGGGTTGGGTCTCTCCCAGTGAAACAGCCATTTCAAATGGTGCTGAGGCAATTTCTGTGGGTGCATTTGAGTGGATAGCACTGCTGACAGTTTGCTTTGTTTTACCGGCTGTTCTAACACCTATTTTTGGTGCAATAATGCGCAAAAAAGGCATTATCAAAGAGAACGATTTGCGGCTCTCTGCTTAAAGCACAAAATTTAAAATCATACATATAATAAGCCCCGCCGAAAGGGGTAAAACCGCCGATAAAAGCATCCATTTAACGCTTCCTGTTTCCTTTTTTATGGTTAACAGAGCGGTCGAACACGGCCAGTGAAGAAGCGCAAAAACAAGGAAGCAAACGGCGGTTTTTGCTGTCCAACCGCTGTTTTTCAAAATTTCACCTAGTTCGGAAATCGAAGCATGTTCTGTGAGTGTTGCTTGTGAGCTTAAAACCATCAAAATTATCGGTATGACAATCTCATTTGCCGGCATCCCCAAAATAAATGCAAGTAAAATCACTCCGTTCAATCCTAGAAGCAAACCAACTGGGTCAAGAAAATTTGCTAGAGGATTTAGGATATCAAATTGCCCTAAAATCCAAATTAAAAGCCCTGCCGGAATCGCAACCACCACCGCACGACCAAGTACAAACATCGTCCTATCTATAAGCGAACGCATCAAAATCCTCACGGGATTTGCTGTCCTGTAAGGTGGCAATTCCAGTGTAAAAGATGACGGTTTACCTTTCAAAACAGTGGCAGATAAAATTCTGGAGTACACAAAAGTTAGTACAACACCTAAGATAATCACCGCCGATAAAATCAGCGAACCATGTATCGCATTTTGTGCAAAAAACACTGTAATTATGGCGATAAGTGACGGAAACTTCCCATTACAGGGGACAAATGAGTTTGTCAAAATTGCTATCATCCGCTCACGTTCTGAGTCAATTATTCTGCACCCAACAACACCAGCCGCTGTGCAACCAAAACCCATGCACATGGTCAATCCTTGCTTTCCACATGCGTGAGATTTTTGAAAAAATCCGTCTAAATTGAAGGCAATACGTGGCAGATATCCAATATCCTCTAGCAATGTGAACAGCGGAAAAAATATCGCCATAGGCGGAAGCATGACGGATATCACCCAAGCAGAGGTCAGCCAAATGCCATCAAACAATGCACCTTGTAGCCAAATCGGCATAAACGAGCTCATACTTTTTAATTGTTCACCCAATCCAAAAAGAAAGTTACTCAGCATTTGAGATGGATAGTTTGCCCCTGTGATTGTCAGCCAAAAAACCAGAGATAAAAGCAGAGCCATTGCGGGAATTCCCCATATATTATGTGTTAAAATTTTATCAATCCCACTTTTTCTGTCCCTTGGCTTTTCGCCTATCAACTGCGTTAGTTCAGACCCTCTTTTTATTAATGTCCCTGCAATTCTGTCCTCTAAATCTGTCGTATTACTCAGAATTGACCTCCCCTGTTCCGAGGCTTCTAATAATACATTACGAGATATTTCAAGCTGTTCTGCTATGCTGTTTGATGCGGAAATATCGCCTCTCAACAGGCTCAAAGCCACGAATCTACTACATTTTTCGGGGACGATTTCACCTAAAAAACCTCTGATATGTAGTATTGCTTTTTCAATGTCCTCGTCATAACTTATTGTTTTAGCTTTTTGAATTTCCTTAGCTGTAATCTGCTTTAAAAGTGCTTCCAAACCTTCGCCCTTCGATGCATTCGTTCCGACAACAGGCATACCAATTTCTCTTGAAAGCAGTTTTAAATCAGGTTCAAATCCATTTTTCCTCGCCTCATCCAAGAGGTTTACACAAATTACCACCCTATCATGTGCTTCCGCAACTTGAAGCGCAAGTGCAAGTCCTCTCGTCAAACTTGATGCATCACACACAACTGCAACTGTTTCTGCCTCACCGAAGCATATAAAATCTCTCGCAAGCTCCTCTTCTTTAGATGTTGCAGCGAGTGAATACGCCCCCGGAATATCGGCAAATTCGTACTCAACCCTGTCTACAACTGCCTTTCCAAATGCTATGCCGACAGTTTTTCCGCTCCAGTTTCCCGTGTGTTGTCTCAAGCCTGTAACGCTGTTAAAAATCGTGCTCTTTCCCACATTCGGACAACCCACAAATGCAAAAAGCCTTTTGTCTTTGGTATGGGTTTTATCAGTCGAAATCTGCATAAACTCCCCCATATCCAAAATTATGCCATAAATATCTTATTTGCATCGTCTTTACGCAATGCAATTACTGAACCGTTTACAGAAAAAGCGGAAATTTTTCTACCGCTTAAAATTTTTGTAACATCAGCACCCTCGACAAACCCCAAATCGAACAATCTTCTGCGCATAAGTCCCGTAGTCTCGAGCTTTTCAATTCGAAGTTTTTCATTTATCCCTAGTGTCCACATTGTTTTTTGCTTAGTAATAACAATCCCCTCCTATGTTTCAACTTATGCCAATGTTCTTCACATTGACACAGAAACTAAGGAGGGGATTTTTTATGCTATATCTCTTATGTACTTTGTAATTTAATTTTATCTTTCCAACATTTGTGGCACATTGCAATATAGCTATCGTTTCCACCGAGGAAAACTTGCTCACCGGTTGTCACAACTTCACCATTTTCAGTTAGTCGAGCATTAACTGTCGCCTTAGCTCCACATGTGCAGACAGTTTTTATCTCTGTCATAGAGTCTGCAATTTCCATAAGTCTGCGTGAACCGGGGAAGAAGTTAGTCAGAAAATCTGTTCTCAAACCGAAACACAGCACAGGCAAATTGCGCTCGTCCACTAAAATTCGAAGTTCGTCAATTTGCTTCGAAGTAAAAAATTGACTCTCGTCCGAAATTATTACATCGCATGGCTCAATTTTATCATATTCCTCTATTATATTTGTGTGAGGATAAATCACGTCAGCACGACTTTCAAGTCCAACACGTGAGCGAACAATATCGTCCCCGTCTCTAGTGTCGACAGATGGTTTTATAAGCCAAACTTTCATGCCGAGTTCTTCATAGTTAAACTGCGTAATTAGTGCCTGAGCAGATTTTGAAGAGCCCATTGCTCCATATTTAAAATATAACTTTGCCAAATTAATTTCGTCCTTTCTCTAAATGCATCTTGATGTGACGTAACACCAAATCAAGCGCAACCTTATTGTGCCCACCCTCAGGAACGACTATGTCGGCATTTTTCCGACTGGGTTCGACATATTTTTCGTGCATGGGCTTGACCGTTGTTAGATATTGACTTACAACGGACTCAAGATTTCGCCCTCTATCCCGAACATCGCGAACTATACGCCTTAAAATTCGTACATCGGCATCGGTATCGACGAATATTTTTATATCCAGTTCTTTGCACAGTTCAGGATTTTGGAAAATCAAAATCCCCTCTACTATAACAACTTTCGATGGTTTAACCTCTGTAGTGTCTGAAATTCTGTTGTGTATCTTATAATCATAAACAGGACAAAAAATCGTCTCTCCATTTTTAAGCGAACGCAATTGCTTACACAAAAGCTCGGTTTCAAACGCATTTGGATGGTCGTAATTTAGTTTTGTGCGCTGTTCATATGTTAGCTCATCATGAGCTTTATAATAGTTGTCATGGTAAATAACGCTCACAGCGTCACCAAATTTTTGACAGATTTCGCGGGTTATGGTTGTCTTTCCGCTGCCTGTTCCGCCGGCTATGCCTATAATCATAATGTTGTCCATATTATCACCCCAGTTAATAATATCACAAATCGACAAAAAATGCACATGTAATTTTCTGTATAATATATCTGTTTTTGAGCAAGTTATTACAGAAGTATTAAGTAAATATATAATATTTTTATTTTTCTATTGAAAAACGCTTCATTTTATGGTAGTATTGTAATATCCTGTAATCTTTGTTCAGGAAAATAAAAAAACTAATGGAGGAACTCAAATGAAAATGACAAAAACTCTTTCACTGTTGCTTGCTCTTGTTATGCTTTTCTCACTCGCAGCATGCGGTGGCGGTGGCGACACAGCAGAAAGCACAGCTCCTGATGCATCAACACCTGATGCAGAAAACTCAACTGCTCCCGATGCAAGCGAAGGCGATGATGCAAGCGAGGGCGATGATTCAAGTGAAACAGGTACATTCGAAATCGCTCTAGTTACTGACGTAGGTAACATCGACGACAAAAGCTTTAACGAAGGCTCTTGGAGAGGTGTTGTAAAATACGCTGAGGAAATGGGCATTTCTTACAGCTATTACCAACCATCAGAAGATTCACCCGAAGCACGTATGGAATCACTAACAACTGCTGTTGACAAAGGCGCAAAAGTTGTTGTTTGCCCTGGTTTTATGTTTGCTGACACACTATACCAAGCTCAAACAATGTTCCCTGATGTTATGTTCTTAGGACTTGACGTTGTTGATACTGATATCATGGGCGCTGGTGGTGTTGATGTATTCGCACCTGACTTTGATAAATCAGCTTACGATATGACTGAGTATGTAAAATCAAACCTAGCTCTTGTTAACTACATGGAAGAGCAATCAGGTTACCTAGCTGGTTATGCAGCGGTTAAAGACGGTTACACAAAACTAGGCTTCCTAGGTGGTATGGCTGTTCCTGCTGTTGTACGTTTCGGTTATGGCTTCGTACAAGGTGTTGACGATGCATCTGAAGAACTAGGCGTTGAAACTGAAATCAACTACTGGTATGCTAACCTATTTACACCAGACCCAAGCATTAAAGTTAAAATGGACAGCTGGTACACAACAGGTACAGAAGTCGTTTTCGCTTGCGGTGGCGGTATCTACCTAAGTGCTATTGAAGCTGCTTCTCAAGCAGGCGGCGCTATGATCGGTGTTGATAGCGACCAAGCAGCTGAATCTGATGTTATCATCACTTCTGCTCTTAAAGATCTAACAAACTCAACTTATGATTCACTTGCAGCTCTATACGAAAACGGTGGCACATGGCCAGCTGACTATGCAGGTCAAACAAGCATCCTTGGCGCTGCTGACAATGCTATCGGTCTTCCAACAGCTGAAGAATCATGGAGATTTGACACTTACACAGTTGAAGATTACCAAATGATTTTTGACGAAATGGCAGCTGGAAACATTGACGTATCAAACGATATCACAATGCTACCTGATGTAACATCAACTGTTGTTAACCTAGAAGAATAATTATAAAAAAACCTCCATTCATTTGGAGGTTTTTTTATGTCCAATTTAGCTGTGGTACTCATAAAAAGCATCGAGCATTTGTTTTTTAGTATAGTCAAATCCTTTAAACTCAAAGTTTGGCTGCGACATAATTTCCGGCGCAGTATCAAAAACTTCTCTATAGGCAATATTTAAAAATTCATGATATAAAATAGCATCGTCAATTTCAAAAACCAATCTGTACTCCTCGTCGCTTAACTTCTCAGGCAACCATTTGTCCCAGATTTGTTTCTGTAGTTTTTCCTCTATAGGTAGGTACTGCGGAAGCAAACACTTCACAGGCCTTATAACGTCCGAGAGATACGCCTCGCTTGCATCATGGAGCAGACATGCAAACTGGATTTTGCGGGAATATCCACGCGCCTTAGCCTCGTTCATGCAGTTTATGCTATGCTGACCCACAGAGTAGAAAGTTGGCATATGACCATTCGCACGGCAAAGCATAGATAGTGAATGTGCAATGTCCTCAATCAGTATATCGTCTGAGCTTGCATTTATTGGATCAAATAAAATCTTATTAAAAGTTGTTATATAACTCATAGCGCCTCCATGGTTTTTGTTGGTATTAGTATAAACAATACTCAAATTATATGCAAATGTCAAGCAGTTCATAGAAGTTTTACATTCTTGTACTATTATATGTAATTTTGGGCAAAAAATATGAGAGGACTTTTTTCAAAATCCTCTCAAGTGGAGCTGGTGGACGGACTTGAACCCCCGACCTGCTGATTACAAATCAGCTGCTC
>CAYJLH010000013.1:0-33009 GCA_964370925.1 uncultured Oscillospiraceae bacterium
CGCCACATAGTGGCAACCGGCGGCGATGCCATATAAATAATCTAAAAATTCAGATTATTTATAAAAATATACAGTTTTACGAGGCAAATTTATGAAATTAAAAGCGTTCAAAGCCGCATTCCCCCTAACTCTGCCTATATGTGTAGGATTTATGTTCATCGGAATTTCATACGGATTACTTATGGACAGTTTGGGATTTTCATTTCTGTATCCCATGTTTATGAGCTTACTTATTTTTGCAGGCTCTATGGAATTTATTGCGGCAAACTTACTTATCGGAGCGTTCGACCCAGTGCAAGCACTTTCACTTACGGTTATGGTCAATGCAAGACATATTTTTTATGGAATTTCCATGCTTGAGAAGTATAAAAACGTCGGCTTAAAAAAGTTTTACCTTATATTTGGTATGTGCGACGAATCATTTTCAATCAACTGCACCGTCAATCCTCCCGAGGGAGTCGATAAGGGGTGGTTCATGTTTTTTGTAACACTTTCAAATCATATTTATTGGGTCGTAGGCTCGACATTAGGTGGTTTGTTAGGCTCAGTTATCAATATAAACACTCAGGGAATTGAGTTCGTCATGACAGCGCTTTTCGTTGTAATGTTTATAAATCAGTGGGAAGAAAATAAAAAGCACACACCGGCAATAATTGGTGTGGCTTGTTCGCTTATTGGTCTATTAATTTTTGGTGGCGGAAACTTCCTAATTCCCTCAATGATAGGAATAATCATTTGCTTTACCGTTACTGGTAAGGTAGAAAATAGAAAGGAATGTGCCGAAAAATGTCAGTAACTCAGAATATTATCACGATTTTAGTCGTCATGTTTGGAACTATGTTCACGAGATTTTTGCCATTTTTAGTATTTCCATCGGCAAAAGAGCCACCGAAGTACATAAAATATTTGGGCACAGTTCTTCCATATGCTGTCATCGGAATGCTAGTTGTGTACTGCTTAAAAGATGCAATTTTTACAGAATATCATGGTATTTTAGAGGCTATTTCCATACTTTTGATAGTTATACTGCACAAATGGAAGAAAAACACCTTGCTAAGCATAGGTGGCGGAACAATTTTTTATATGATTTTAGTACAAAATATTATGTAACACTTTAGTGGGTTTGTTAGTTCAAACCCACCTTTTACATATAAAAACTAAAACTCTTTTTTCTTTAAAACAGCAACTGATACAGGAATTGAAATCGACATAGCAATCAATGCGATAATCGGAAGATTTTCAAAAATAACAGGCAATATTTCCATAATGTCGCTACTTTCGCCGTTCGAATTGCTTGATTGAGCGCCAAAAAAAGCGGGGATAAAAACTAATGCTAGTATTATAATTCTTGATTTTTCCAATCCTATAGCATAAATTATGGGAATTAGAAGCGAGCAAAGCGTAATTCCTCCAATTGATACTATTGCATAAATATTCGCTATTTGAATTGCGTCCATACCTATCGAAACACCCATTATAAGCGTTAAAATTAAAAATATTATCACTAAAAGTAGCATATACAGATACTTAGAGATGACGAACATAGTTCTTGAGATCGGCGTTGTTAAGAAAAATGGATTTATCTGCGAGAGGTCATCATACCCAAAAGAAGAAAGAAGCAAGAAAAATGGAACTACACCAATTATACCTACAATCGAACTTAAATCCGAACCTATAATAATATTCATTGCTATCGCTGCGACTAAAAAAACAAGGAGTCTATTTTGTTTAATCGCTATAATTATATCCTTTAAAATCAAGCCTTTCATGGTCAATCCCCCTTAATTAAGTAAAGCATTATGTCCTCAATCGTAGTGTTTTCTTTTTCAAAACTTTGAGGAATTTTATCACTTAAAACTAATGCCTCCGCACCAAAATAGTTCTTACTTATTCCAACAATTGCGCTCTTGTCAAGCTCTGCGATTTTTTCTGGTGAGCACTTGATGAGGGCATATTTTTCTAGCAAGACATCTTTTTCTTCACACAATACAAGCTTACCCTTGTCGATGAACGCGATATAGTCACATACTTTTTCTAAGTCACTTAAAATATGCGAAGAAATGAATACACTGCGCGTTTCATCTTGAATAAAATCCATTAAGATGTCCAAAATTTCATTTCTGACAACTGGGTCAAGTCCGCTTGTCGGCTCATCGAAGATAAGCAATCGACTGTCATGCGAAAGGGCAGCGGCAATTGAAACTTTCATCTTCATGCCTTTTGAAAAGCTCTTTATTTTCTGATTTTTTGGTAGGGAGAATTTTTCAGAGTACTCAAAAAATTTTTCACTATTCCAAGTTTTATATGTAGCCTTTAAGATTTTATTCAGCGCATTAATGGTCAGATAGTCGAAGCAGTCTCCATTTTCGAGAACAACGCCAATTTGCTCCTTAATATGGGGATTATTTCGCATATTTGACTCTCCGAGAACAGAAAATTCACCACTTTCAAGATTTATCAAATCCAAAATAAGTTTAATTGTAGTGCTTTTTCCTGCGCCATTTTTTCCGATAAAGCCCATAATTGTACCACATGGTAATGTAAAACTTACATTTTCTAACTTAAAATTGTCGTAGGTTTTGCATAAATTCTTTACTTCTAAGATGTTATCCACGATTAATCCTCCTCATATGTCATTTTAATTGTTGACATTAATTCGTCAATGCCCACACCGGAAAGTTTTGCCAGTTCAATCATTTCATTTGCTAGGCTCTCAATTTTTTTCAAATTTTCTTCACGTATAAGCTCTGTGTTTTTAGGCGCTACATATGAACCTTTTCCAGCTACTGACAGGATAAATCTGTCTTTTTCAAGCTCTTCATATGCTCTTTTTGTGGTTATAACGCTAATTCGAAGCTCTTTTGCCAGAACTCTCATGGACGGCAACGCGTCGCCCTCTTGTAGCACGCCTTTAATAATCAAGGCTTTAATTTGACTATATATTTGCTCATAAATTGGCTTATCACTCGCATTGCTAACGATGATATTCAAGCGAACACCTCCTATATTGTATATACTCACTATATACGATATCTCAGAATTTGTCAAGCAACATTTTTTATAATTTAATATTTTACTTGATTTTATTACAAATTAAGTATATTATAGTAATGAAAATTTTGTCCGATCGGAGTTAAGTTAATGAAAGCAGATGTTGTTATTGTTGGTGCAGGTCCCGCAGGTATATTTGCGGCACTTGAACTATTAAACAAAAAATCGAACACAAAAATTGTTATCGTTGAAAAGGGAAGTGCGATTGAAAAACGCCACTGTCCAAAAAATGTAACAAAAAAATGTGTTAAATGTAAGCCATATTGTCATATTACCACTGGATTTTCCGGTGCTGGTGCATTTTCTGATGGAAAGCTCAGCCTTAGTTACGAAGTTGGTGGCGATCTTCCAAATCTAATTGGTGCTGAATTGGCGCAAGACACTATAGACTACACCGATAAAATTTACCTTGAATTTGGTGCTGATACTGCAATTGAGGGATTGGGTGATAGTGAAGAGGTAAAAGCTATTAGAAGTCGTGCAATTCGTGCTGGCCTAAAACTTGTAGACTGCCCAATTAGACACCTTGGCACAGAGAAAGCACACAGCCTTTATCTTGCAATTCAGGAGCACTTATTGGCTAAAGGTGTTGAAATATTATTCAACCATGAATGCATAAGCCCCATACTCGAAAACCAAAAATGTCTCGGTGTAACCGCTCGTGGAAAAGGCGAACCATTTGATATAATCGCCGAGCATACAGTAGTTGCAACAGGCAGACGTGGTGCAGATTGGCTTGAAAAATTGTGTGTAAAACACAAAATCGAACACCAACCTGGCACCGTTGATATTGGTGTTAGAGTTGAAGTTCGAAATGAAATCATGGAAACTGTTAATAATGTTTTATATGAATCAAAACTAATTGGATATCCAGCGCCATTTAAGAACAAAGTACGTACTTTCTGCCAAAACCCAGGTGGTTTTGTTTCTCAAGAAAACTACGATAATGACCTTGCTGTTGTCAACGGACACAGCTATAAGGAGCTAAAAAGTCAAAATACAAACCTTGCCATCCTTTGCTCTCACAACTTTATTTATCCGTTTAATCAACCTATCGACTATGCTCAAAAAGTTGGTGAACTAACAAATATGCTTGCCGCAGGTAGCATTTTGGTACAGCGTTTGGGCGATATTTTGGACGGTAAAAGAACATGGCAGGATGAGCTTTCAAGGTCAAACATTCGCCCGACATTACCTGACGCCGTTGCTGGTGATATAACAGCCGCAATGCCTTACAGAGCGATGACGAATATCATTAATTTCATCAAAGCTATGGACCATGTTGTCCCAGGTTTTGCATCTAATGAAACACTTTTATATTCACCAGAATTGAAATTTTATTCAAACAAAGTTGTTATGGATGAAAAGTTCAACACCAGTGTTCAAGGGCTTTATTGCCTTGGCGACTCTTCGGGCTGGACTCGTGGTCTGATGATGAGTTCTGTCATGGGTGTTCTTATGGGTAGAATTCTGTCTGAAAGTTAAGTTTTAAAAATTGTATTTTATATAGAAATTGCTGTCTTAAATGAATTTCATTTAAGACAGCAATTTCTTCGAGTAAGCCTGTAAGCCGGGTCCTGTTAAAAACGGTCATCTATCTAGGCGCACCGTTGCCGATACGCTCCAGCCACCTCCTCGAGGACTGTCGGGCTAACATTGTCCTCTCCACGGTGTTGCTTCGGATAGAGTTTACAGCGTCGGACTGTTCCCAACCGACGGGTGAGCTCTTACCTCGCCTTTCCATCCTTACCTAATTTCATCAAACATAGTTTGATAAAAAAGGCGGTTTATTTCTGTTGCACTTTTCCTGAAGTCGCCTCCGGTGGGCGTTACCCACTATCCTTGCCCTATGAAGCCCGGACTTTCCTCACGCACAGGGTTTCCCCTTATACCTGCGACCGTTCAGCTTGCTCGTCTGAGTATTTTACCCTAAAAAAATAGAAGTGTCAAGTTTTCTAAAGATTTTTCTAATTATGTTGAAAAATTCATACATTGGTTATATAATGTAATGACGTATGTTTATGAGGTGACAAGATGACTTTAAATGACTATATTAAAACCATACATGAGAAAAAAATCGGCATTATCGGTGCTGGTGTTAGTAATAAGCCACTTATAAAAATTCTCTGTGAAAACAAGCTTGATATAACAGTTTGTGACAAGCAAAGTAGAGAAAACATGGGCGACATGGCAAACGAGCTCGAATCCATAGGCGCAAAGCTTTGTCTTGGAGAAAGCTATCTCGATAATTTGAGCTTTGATATAATTTTCAGAACTCCGGGACTTCACCCATTTGCTCCCGAGCTTGTCAAAGCTAGAGATAATGGCGCTTTAATCACATCTGAGATGGAATTATTTTTTAAATTCTGCCCATGCAAAATCATTGCAATCACAGGCAGTGACGGCAAAACCACAACTTCAACCCTAATATCTGAAATTTTAAAAGCCGGTGGACACACGGTCTGGTTGGGCGGAAACATTGGCAAGCCACTGCTAACCGAAGCTGTTAATATGGGCGCTGATGATTTCGCAGTGCTTGAGCTAAGCTCTTTTCAGCTCCATAGTATGGAGTGCAAACCCTACATTAGTGTCATAACAAATATCTCTCCAAACCACCTCGATATACACCCAAGTTATGAGGACTACATTGAGGCTAAAGAGAATATTTACAAACTACAAACCGCAGAAAATACCACTATTTTAAACGCAGACAACGAGATAACTTCGAAATTAATTGGCAAATCTAAAGCAAAAAGCCTAACTTTCAGCAGTAAGAATGCTGTTAATAACGGTTATTTCTATGAAAACCAAACCATTTACAAATCAGTAGACGGTGTTTCTCAGCCGATTATCAATAAAGATGAAATCTTACTCCCCGGTGACCACAATGTTGAAAATTATATGGCAGCTTTTTGTGCCACCGATAGTTTTGTTGGCTTCGACGCATTTAAAAAAGTTGCTAAAAACTTCGGCGGAGTTGCACACAGATTAGAGCTTGTCAGAGAGATTGATGGAGTTAAATTTTATAACGACTCTGTATCTTCAAGCCCAACGAGAACCGTTGCAGGGCTTCGCTCTTTCACTCAAAAAGTAATTTTAATCGCTGGCGGTTATGATAAATTAATACCATTCGAACCCATGGTAGAGGACACATTAAAATCCGTTAAAGCCTTATTTTTAACAGGTGCAACAGCAGAAAAAATCAAAACTGCTGTAATTTCACATCCTGATTATAATGCAGAATCTCTTCCGATTTTCGTCATTGACGAATTCAAGGATACTATTTTGAAAACTCGGGAATTTGCAAAAAATGGTGATATAGTTTTGCTCTCACCAGCTTGCGCTTCCTTCGATAAATTCAAGAATTTTGCCCAAAGAGGCGAGATTTTTAAACAAATTGTACTGGAAATGGAGATATAAAATGGAACTTCGTGATATTATAAAAACTCTTTCCGCAACTGCTGGCCCTTCGGGTTTTGAAGATGCGGTTAGAGAAAAAGTTACAGAGCTTTTAACAGCATACACCGATGAAATCACAAGTGATGTTATGGGCAATGTAATTGCTATTAAACGCTCAAAAATTGAGGGCGCTGAGACACTCATGCTAAATGCTCATATAGACGAAATTGGCTTTATAGTCACAGGTCATGAAAAGGGATTTTTGAGATTTTCATGCATTGGCGGAATTGACCCAAGAATGTTGCCTGCTCGTGAAATCAGAATTTTGACAGACGAGCCAATGTACGGAGTTATAGACACACTTCCACCTCATGTTATGGAAGCTGCTGACTATGAAAAATCAATCGAAACAAAGAATTTATTTATTGATGTAGGTCTTTCTCAAGAGGAAGCTATAGAAAAAATCCCACTCGGAACACCCTGCGTTTTTGTCGGTGGTTGTATGGAACTGGGCGAAAAAATGCTCTGCGGAAAGGCTTTGGACGACAGAGCTTGCACCGCAATAATAATTAAGGCTATGGAAAAAATCAGCGAAATGAATCTTCCTGTAAATGTCGTTTGCCTATTTTCTGCACAAGAAGAACTCGGTTGTCGTGGAGCAGTTACGGGTGCATTCTCTGTAAATCCACAAATGTCAATTTCACTTGATGTAACACACGCACTAACGCCAGATTCCAAAAAACACGAAACCATGAAAATGGGCGAGGGCGTTGCAATTGGCATAGGCCCAAATATGCATAGAGGCTTCAATGAAGTCATTTTAAATACAGCTAAAGAGTATGACATAAACCATCAATTGGAAGTTATCTCAGGAAGAAGCGGAACAGACGCTTGGGTAATTCAAGTTGCTCGTGAGGGAATTAAAACTGCGCTTTTATCAATTCCAACAAAATACATGCACAGCCCTGTTGAAACTATTCACATAGAGGACTGTGAAAGTGCTGTTAAACTTATAGAGGCAACCGTTCTTGCATTGGGCAAAGAGGACTGAGTTTAGAAAGGAAATATACCGATGATAGAAACATTAAAAACGCTCTGCTATTTAAGCGGAGTTTCAGGCTGTGAGGACGAAGTTCGAGACTACCTTCTTGAGAGAATTATGCCCGTAGCCGATAAAGTAGAAACCGACGCCCTCGGAAATCTTATTGTCTTTAAAAAGGGCGCAAAAGCTCCTGAGAAAAAGGTCATGCTTTGCGCACATATGGACGAAGTTGGCATGATAATCACAAATATAGATGATGACGGTTATCTAAAATTTGACTTCGTTGGCGGAGTTGACAGAAGGGTTATAATCGGAAAACAGATTTTCATAGGAGAAAATCGTGTGGTTGGCATAGTTGGAATTAAGGCTTATCACCTTGTCGACCGCAGTGAGGAGAAAAAAATTCCAAAAACTCACGAAATGTACATCGACATCGGAGCAACAAGTAAAAAAGAGGCAGAAAACCTAGTAAAACTTGGTGATTACTGCGTTTTTGATGATACAATTGTTGAGTTTGGTGATGGATTTATCAAAGCAAAAGCTATAGACGACCGCCTTGGCTGTGCTGTTATGCTTGAAATGATTGAGTCCGATCTTGCCTGTGACACATATTTTGCATTCACGACTCAAGAGGAAGTTGGTCTACGTGGCGCGACCGTCGCTGCATATTCAGTTAATCCTGATATTTGCTTGGTATTAGAGGGGACAACAGCCGCTGACCTGCCCGAAACAAAACCCGAAAAAGAAGTTTGCACATTGTCGGGCGGACTGGTAATTCCGTTCATGGACAGAGGGGCAATTTATAACAGAAATCTTCATAAAGCGGTCACAAATCTAGCTGATAAAATGGGCATCAAATGGCAACCAAAACGCTACATTGCAGGTGGAACAGATGGTGCTGCAATTCAAAAATCACGCAATGGTGTTGCGACTGTAGCTATAGCATGTGCAGTTAGAAATTTACATTCACCCGCAAGTATCGCATACACAAAGGATTTTGACAACATGCTAAACCTAACAAAATCAGTACTTGAAGAAATAGCAGAAGGGAACATATGACAAACGAAATACGCCAAAAAGCGGAGCTTGTTGAAAAAAAAATAGCACCGCAATTTGAAGAGATAATGAGAATTTCCAAAATTAACACCGAAAAGGTTATGGATGCTTTTAGAAAATTTAGGGTTTCTGAAACACTTTTCGCTGGCACATCGGGCTATGGTTATGACGACCATGGGCGCGACACTTTGGATAAGATTTTTGCAAAGATTTTCGGTGCAGAAAGCGCACTGGTAAGACTTGGAATGGTAAACGGAACTCACGCAATTGCTTGCTCACTTTTTGCAGTCGCAGAGCCAAACAAAAAACTCGTGAGCATTTCCGGAATGCCTTACGACACAATTATGTCGACCATCGGCACGAAAAACGACTGTTATGGCTCTTTAAAATACTATGGAGTTGACTTTTCGTATGTAGATTTAAAAACCGATGGTAGCCCTGATTTCGAAGCTATCAAAACAGCAGTTTCCGACCCAACAGTCGGCGCAGTTATGATTCAGCGCTCACGTGGATATTCCACGAGAAGAGCCATAAATGTTTCGGAAATCGCCGAAATGATTAAAACTGTTAGGGAAATCAATCCCGAAATTGCAATTTTTGTTGACAACTGCTATGGAGAATTTGTCGAAGAACACGAACCCAGTGAGTTTGATGCCGACCTCATCGCTGGTTCACTCATCAAAAATCCAGGTGGAGGAATCGCACCAACAGGTGGCTATATAGCCGGCAAGGAAAAGTATGTCGAGCGTGCCGCCGTAAGGCTGACAACAGCCGGAATTGGTGGAGAATGTGGCTCAACACTGGGCAACAACGGCCTTCTTTACAGGGGACTTTTTATGGCGCCACACACAGTTGCAGAGGCGATGAAAACCGCTGTTTTCTGCGCTGGTATGCTAGAGGAATTTGGCTTCGAGACAAGTCCATCTGTCGCTGACCATCGCTCGGACATCGTCCAAATAGTAAAACTTGGAAATCCCGAAAACCTTTTAAAATTCTGTAAAGGAATTCAATTTGGCGCACCTGTCGACTCTTTCGTAAGCCCTGTAGCCGCCCCTATGCCGGGTTATGATGACGAGGTTGTAATGGCGTCTGGCTCTTTCGTGCAAGGCTCTACAATCGAGCTATCAGCCGATGGCCCAATGCGCGAACCTTATTATGCGTTTTTGCAAGGCGGTTTGACTTATGAGTCCGGTCGACTTGGAATTATGTTTGCAGTTGATGAAATGCTTAACAATTAAATATGCAAGACTGATAAAAAAATTGTGGTTTGCATAGAATACATAGAGGTGAGCTATATGTATTCTCGTCGCAGACCTGTTAGAAATCAATTTCATTTGACAAAAAGCCAAAAACGAAAGCTATATGCTTATTTTTGGCTTGGTTTTTTGGCTTTTCTTTTGATATCCTCGACTAATTTTTTGAGGCGAGTTTCAATGGAAATGGCGATGTCGGACGCAATTGACGCTGTAACTCTTGATATTAATGAGACAATAAATGTCAGAATGAATTCAGATAATGTAAATTACAGCCGATTTGTGACACTCGAAACCGATAAAGAGGGAGAAGTTACGGCGATAACAACCGACATGGCAGAAATTAACACACTGTCTTCCGACATGCTCTCTGATGTTGTCGGAAAAGGCGACAGCCGAACTATTGAACTGAGTATTCCGCTCGGAAACTTAATGGGTAGTAGCTTGCTTTTGGGTAGAGGGCCTGATGTTCCGCTGGACATTATCATGCTTACTTCCTCGCGAATTGAGTTTAGGAATGACATCCAAAGCGCAGGTATAAATCAGACAAAACACAGGATAATATTTGATGTAATCGTCGATATTGACATCCTTATCCCTTGGGATATTGCCACGACTCAAGTTGTAACCGAAGTCATTGTTGCAGAAACTGTAATTGTTGGCACAGTCCCAAACACATATGTAACCTTGGAGTAATAAATGGATATTTTTGAAATGGAAATCGAGAATTTAAGAGAAGAAATCAGGATACACAGCAGAGCATATTACGAAAACGATGCTCCTACTATTTCTGATTTTGAATATGACAAATTGATGCAAAGATTGAAGAAATTGGAAGCCGAACACCCAGAAATGGTGACTGAAAATTCACCGACACAGATTATCGGCGGACAAATTTCTGAAAAGTTTTCGCCAGTTGCACATGAAGTTCCGTTGGAAAGTTTGAACGATGTTTTTACATTTGAAGAACTTACAGAATTTTGCAATAAAGTGAAATCCAGTATCGGAGATGAAACAGTTTTTGTCGTTGAGCCAAAAGTCGACGGACTTTCGGTAGCTGTCGAATATAGAAACGGTGTTTTATTTCGTGGCGCAACAAGAGGCGACGGAACAACTGGTGAGGATGTCACCGACAACCTCAAAACTATAAAATCACTACCAAAAAAGCTAAAAAATGCGCCTGAACGTCTTATCGTCCGAGGCGAAGTTTATATGTCAAAAACAGCTTTTGAAGAAATCAACCGAGATAGAGAGCTTGCAGAAGAGCCACTTTTAGCAAACCCAAGAAACGCTGCCGCTGGTGCTATGCGTCAAAAAGACAGCAAGGTAACTAAATCCAGAAACCTTGATATCGTAGTTTTTAATATACAGATTTCTTCAAATTCTTCCTATAAATCCCATGCGGAATCACTCTCACTGTTGAGTAAAATGGGCTTTTCTACCGTTTCTCCGAAGATTTGCAAGAATTATAATGAATGTGTGGAAGCTATAGAGTTTTTCGGCAACTCACGTGAAAATTTGCCCTATGAGCTTGACGGAGCTGTTATAAAGCTCGACAATTTAGCTCAAAGAACTATCCTTGGAAGCACCGCAAAAGCGCCTAGGTGGGCAGCGGCTTTCAAATACCCAGCGGAGAAAAAAGAGAGCATCGTGAAAGAAATTTTGGTTCAAGTTGGGCGCACGGGAGTTTTGACTCCTAAAGCTGTAATCGAACCAATTCGTCTCGCCGGAACGACTGTCACGAATGTAACACTGCACAATCAGGATTTTATTGACAATTTGGATTTGAGAATAGGTGACACTGTTTTAGTACAAAAAGCAGGGGAGATTATCCCCGAAGTTTTGTCAGTAAATTTGGAAAAACGTCCAGAGGAAACCAAAGTTTTTAAGCTTCCCGATACATGCCCAATCTGCGGTTCACCGACAGAAAAAGAGGCGGCAGCAGTTAGGTGCACAGGCACAGAATGTTCTGCACAACTTTTGCGTAGATTAACACATTTTGCATCGAGAAACGCAATGGATATCGAGGGCTTGGGAATTTCTGTAATGGAGCTTTTGATAAATTCTGAGTTAATCAAAACCCCAGCCGATATTTACTACCTCAAAGCCGAGGACATAGAAAAGCTTGAGCGCATGGGCAAAAAATCAGCTGAAAACTTGAAAAACTCCATAGAAAAAAGCAAGGCTAATAGTTTAGAAAGACTGATATTCGCTTTCGGTGTACGTCAAGTTGGGCAAAAAGTTGCAAAAATTTTAGTCAACGCATTTGAGGACATAGACGGTCTAATGTCCGCCACTGTGGATGATTTCACGGCTGTGCCTGACATCGGACCAATCACGGCTCAGTTTTTCTATGATTGGCTATCCTCTGATTATGCAAAAAATGAAGTTGAGCTTTTGAAAAGCGTCGGTGTTAATATGATTGGTTTGAACATTCCAACAGAGACAGCTTTCGCCGGCAAGACTTTTGTGTTAACTGGAACTTTAGAGACCATGGGACGAAATGAAGCCAAGGCTTTAATCGAGCAAAAAGGCGGAAAGGCGGCAGGCTCAGTGTCTAAAAAGACTGATTATGTCGTTGCCGGAGCTGAAGCCGGCTCAAAATTAAAGAAAGCTCAGGAGCTTGGAATCGCTATTTTGAGCGAAGAAGAATTCAAAGAGCTTCTAAGCTAAATTTCACCAAAAAAGAAAGAAGCTGTGACACAATGCACAGCCTCGCAGGTTGCCGACAAAAGTAAATTTTCCGATTTTCGGAAGGAGTGGGAGTGTGAGGGCGAACCATTAGGGTTTGCCTTCACGTTGAAATAACCTGCGTCCGCAGACGCATATTTTGTGAATTTCATACAAAATTCTATGATAAAATAAAGAATTCAGAAAATGCCATCGCAAGGCGATGGAGCGAAGCTTGGGAACAAAAAGGCTCGCAAGTCTTTTTGTCTTCAAGCGAGGCTGTGACACAATGCACAGCCTCGCTTGACATATCAGTTTTTTCATAGCTCCAAATTTTTCTAATCGTAAAAACCCACACAAAGGAAAATCGCAAGCCGGTGCGACATTCCGACTTGCGATTTTCTGTATTAATGAGGACAAAATGAAAAAGATTAAATCTCTCTTGCACTTTCTATAATAGAGGACAAATATTACGAAAGAAAGCTAAAAAATATTTCAAAAGTATTAAGTTGAAAAAAATTAAAGAAAAGTATAAATAATTTCCCTAAAATAATAAAAGATGGAGGACGAACCTCCATCTTTTATTATTTATTTAAATAAGTAGTTACCAATTCCTGCAAAATTTCATCTCTGTCAATTCTGCAAATCAGTGTACGGGCATTATTATAATTAGTTATATATGTTGGATCTTCCGACAAAATATAACCGACAATCTGGTTGATTGGATTATAACCCTTAACCACGAGCGAATCATACACAGAGGATAAAATTTCCTTAATGTGCGTCTCGTTATCAACCGTATCAAACTTTCTTGTGATGTCCTCCATGAACTTTCCCTCCTCAATCTAATCTACTATATATTATACCAAAAATTTTACATCTGTAAAGCGGTTTAATATTACTATTCAGTTACAGTTTGTCATTTTAGGGCGAAAATAATGCACATTTACCGTTTTTTGTGATTTTTTTGAATTTTCAGCTTAACGCATTACTGCTCCATGTGCTTTCTCAAGCTCCTCAAGTATAGAGGAAACAGCTTTTTCTGCGTGTTCATCTTTCAAGGTCATGTCGTCAGCACGCAAGGTAAGTGAAAAGGCAATGGATTTTTTACCCGCAGGGATTTTATCGCCCTTGTAAACATCGAAAACAGTGCATGAACGCAAGAACTCTCCACCGGAAGCCATGATAGTCGCTTCAAGCTCTGCCGCAGGTATTGCATCGTCACAAAGTAATGCAATATCACGTGTAACCGCTGGGAAGCGTGGTAGGGGAGCGTAAATCGCTGTTCCGCCTCGAACCTTAAACATAGTGTCAAAAGATAGCTCTGCAGCATACACAGGAACATCAATTCCATATGTTTGTGCGACAAGAGGATGAATTTGTCCGAGTACACCCACAAGTTCGTCACCGACAAAAACTTTTGCGCAACGTCCTTCGTGGTAAGATGGATTTTCTTTTTCAGCAACAAATCTTACGTTTTCTGCTCTTGTTGCCTCCAAAATAGTTTCAACCGCACCTTTGATAGCAAAAAAGTCAACTCCCTCGCCGAAAGCACCAAGGGACAAAACTCGTGGCTCGTCGCACAAACCATCTTCACGTTCAAAGTATATGCGTCCAATCTCGTAAAGTTTCACGTTTTTGTTTCTGAAATTAAAATTCTTAGTCAAAATCTCCATCATTGATGGCAAAATAGTTGTACGCATGATTGAAGTATCTTCACCAAGTGGGTTTTTAATGCGCAAAGACTTGCGAAGTGGTGAATTCTCAGGCATACGGATATTATCATAATATGATGGACTGATGAAAGAATATGTTATGATTTCATCAAACCCCATAGTACGGCAAGTTGTGCCAAGTTTTTTCTCCATCAATTGAACGTCAGTGTAGAAACCACGAACAGTTGCGCCACGCATTAGTGTTTCCGGAATTTCATTGTAACCATAAATTCTGGAAACTTCCTCGGCTAAATCTGAATAGTGCTCAACATCAGAACGCCAAGAGGGGACAGTTACCATATCGTTTCCGTCAAGTTCAAAACCTAGTGTTTTCAAAATCGAACGCATGTCTTCTGTTGGGATTTTAGTACCGAGAAGTGCATTGATTTTATCAGCATCAAGAGCTAGCTTCGTTGGCTCTGCAATTTCACCCTTCACGTCAATAATGCCTGTCATAACCTCACCCGCTCCAAGCATTTCAACAAGCTCACAAGCTCTCATAACAGCTGGCAAAGTGTTTTGAATATCAAGGCCTTTTTCAAATTTTGCGCTCGCCTCAGTACGCATACCGACACCGATAGCAGTTTTTCTGATTGACGCACCGTCAAAGTTTGCAGACTCGAAAACAACATCAACAGTATCGTCAACTATCTCACTGTTCTCTCCACCCATAACACCAGCAAGGCCGACAGCACGGTTTTTGTCGGCAATAACAAGCATTTCAGGACTTAGTTTTCTTTCATTTCCGTCAAGTGTTGTGAGAGTTTCATTTTCAAATGCACGGCGAACAATGATTTTTCCACCCTTTACATAGCGGTAGTCAAACGCGTGCATTGGTTGGCCATATTCAAGCATGACATAGTTAGTGATGTCAACTATATTGTTTATAGGACGAACACCAGAAGCTCTTAGGCGCTCTCTCATCCAACGTGGCGAGGGGGCGATTTTTACATTCTTTACCATCATAGCTGTGTAGCGAGGGCAAAGGTCAGGCGCATCAATCTCAATTTCCAAGTGAGCAGAAATATCACAATCTGCCTCTTGCTTAACCACAGGCTGATGTAGGCAAAGTTCTTTTTTGAAAGTTGCAGATGCTTCACGAGCAATACCGATGACAGAAAGGCAGTCGGGGCGGTTTGGTGTGATTTCAAATTCAACAACTGTATCGTTATGGCCTGTGATGGTTTTAATGTCAGCGCCGACAACAGCATCAGCTTCGTCAATAATCCAAACTCCATCTTCAATTGCATAAGGAAAATCATTGACTGTTAAACCTAGTTCAGCAACAGAGCAAAGCATACCGTGGCTTTCGACACCACGAAGAACTCCGCTTTCTATTTTCGTTCCATTAGACAAAGTTGAGCCTGAAAGTGCAACAGGAACTAAGTCACCTTCTTTGACATTTTGCGCTCCTGTAACGATTTGTACAGGCTCGCTTTTTCCAACTTCAATCATGCAAACAAACATGTGGTCAGAATTTTCATGGCGAGTCATTTTTATAACTTTACCGATAACTACATTTACTATGCTCTCGGATAAATCATCAAAAGCCTCAACCTTTGAACCCGAGAGAGTCATTGCCTCTGAAAAGTCACGATTTTTCTCCGAAACTTCGACAAATTCATTTAGCCATTTTCTTGAAATATTCATCTCTTACTCCTCCTTAAAACTGGCTCAAAAAGCGCACGTCATTTTCAAAAATCAGACGTAAATCTGAAATTTTAAAACGGCGCATAGCTGTTCTTTCAAGACCCAAACCAAAGGCAAAGCCTGAGTAAACATCAGGGTCAATGCCCGCCATTTTCAAAACATTTGGGTGAACCATTCCCGCTCCGAGAAGCTCTATCCAGCCTTCACCCTTACAAGTTCCACAACCAACGCCATTACAGCGATGGCAAAGTACGTCCATTTCACAGCTAGGCTCGGTGAAAGGGAAGTGGTGAGGGCGGAAACGTGTTTTTGAGTTTTCGCCGTATAGTGATTTAACAAATGTATTTAGTGTGCCTTTAAGGTCTGCCATTGTGATATTTTTATCAATTACAAGTCCCTCAACTTGGTGGAACATAGGTGAGTGGGTTGCGTCAACTTCGTCCTTACGATAAACTCTACCAGGTGAAATGACACGGATGGGAATTTCACGAGTTTCCATAGCACGAACTTGCATGGGGCTTGTTTGACTACGAAGCATAACACGGCTGTCGTCATCAAAATAGAATGTATCTGTCCAGTCACGTGAGGGGTGGTTTTCTTCTGCGTTTAGGCGGTCGAAGTTATATTCAGCAAGTTCAACTTCTGGTCCGTCCAAAATTTCAAATCCCATACCGACAAAAATATCAAATAATTCGTCGAGAACGATGTACATTGGATGTCTGTGTCCAACTTCATATGATTTCGCCGGTAGAGTTACGTCAAGTGTTTCCTCTATCATTTGCGCTTTTAATGCTTTTTCGGAAAGGGTAACTTTTGTACTTTCGAGAGATGCCTCGATTTCTTCTCTAACTGTGTTTGCAAGCTGACCCATCACAGGGCGCTCCTCAGCTGATAGTTTACCCATCATTTTTAAAATTGCGGTTAGTTCACCTTTTTTGCCGAGGAAACGAACTCTCAGCTCTTCAAGCTCTTGTATGCTTGAAACATTTGATACAGAAGCGTCGAAAGACGACTTAAGTTCCGTAAGCTTTTCTTTCATGGTAATTCTCCTTTAACATGGTATTTATAAATTTCTGAAAATGGGCGTAAAAAAATCGCCCCTTCATAAGGGACGAAAGTTAAAACTTCCGTGGTACCACCCAAATTCGGAAAAAATTTTCCGCACTCAAAGGCTGTAACGCGCCAAAACGTCGGGGATTAGCCGAATGCTCACGGACGAACCAAACGGGATTTTTAAGGGTAATTTCAGCCGAGATACCCCTCTCTAATAAAAATTTAACCGTTATTTTTCCGATCAACGCAATAATACTATAATTTTATACCACATTTTTAGATATTTAGCAATAATAAATTTGACTAAATTTAATAAAAATATTATAATTGAATTTAGTTTTGCAAGGAGGCTTATAAAATGAGGTTAATAAATTCCGATGATGTATTGAATGCAGACCGTGTGGCAATTGAAAAATATGGCATACCATCACTGGTTTTAATGGACACTGCTGCTGGGCATATAGTCAATAAAACAGTTGATATTTTACCCAGTGGAAAATCTGTCGCAATATTCTGCGGTAGCGGAAATAATGGAGGCGACGGCATAGCTGCCGCATATCAGCTGATACGTCGTGGAATTTCTGTACACACCTACTTTGTCGGAACTATTGATAAATTAACCGATGATAGTTTGGGCATGATAGACAGGCTTCATTCAGTTGGGTCGGATTTGACTAACTTCACCTTCGGAACAGAGCTTGAACCCGACTGCGGAGTAATTATAGACGCCATGTTCGGTGTTGGTTTGCATTATCCGCTAAGAGGCGCTGCTCGAACCGCTGCGAATTTAATCAACAGCTCAAACATACCCGTTATAGCGGCAGACATTCCCTCGGGTGTTTTTGCAGACAGGGCGACAATAGAGGGAGTTGCCGTAAAAGCTGACTATACCATCACATTTTCTTGCGCAAAGGCTTGTCATTATGTCGAGCCTGCATGCACTTATTGCGGCGAGGTCATAGTATGTGACATTGGAATTCCGGAAAATGTTATAAATAGTTTACCCTCAAATTTAACGCTTATAACTGATGAAAATGTGTATTTGCCTAAACGTAAAGAACTTTCCCATAAATACACTTACGGAAAGCTTCTAATCCTCGGCGGAAGCATTGGTTACACAGGCGCCGTGAGCCTTTGCACAAAGGCAGCTGTTAGGACAGGTGCCGGAGTGGTTTTCACCGGTGTTCCTAAGCCTATTTATGGCGTTACCGCCGTTAAAAATGATGAGGCAGTAATTTTCCCGTTACCAGACGATGGTGAGGGTAAATTTTCACCAAAAATCGGCGAGGCATTAGAAGAGCGAATTTATGACAACTCCGCAATAGTCCTCGGCGTTGGATTGGGGCGGTCTAAGAACTTAATTAAATTCATAAGCTCAGTTCTAAAAGTTGCCGACTGTCCGACAGTTTTGGACGCAGATGCGCTTTTTGCTGTGTCTCAAGATATTGAGCTTTTAAGAAAAAGTCCATGTGAACTTATTTTAACACCACATGAGGGTGAATTTATAAGAATGGGTGGATTTATGACAGGGGATAGGGTCAATGATGCTAGGCAATTTGCAGAAAGACATCGCTGTGTCCTTATATTAAAAGGTCATCATACAATTTCTGCTTTCCCCGATGGTGAGTGCTATGTTTGCCCATACGGAAACAGTGGCATGGCTAAGGGTGGTTCGGGTGATGTATTGTCAGGAATACTGGGCGCATTGCTCTGTACGCTTGATGTCAAAACAGCTGTTAAAACCGCACAATATATACACGCTAAGGCTGGCGACTTGGCAGCAGAAAAATTTGGAGAATATTCGATGACTCCCACGGATATGATTAACTGTATTCATGAGATTACAAAAAACATGTCTGTGAGGTAAATTTTAATGAAAAAATCACTTCTTTCCGCTTTTTTTGCAACATTCCTACTGGTAACAACAGGATGCGCAACAGAGCATGACCCCGAAGCGAAATTTACGAACTGGAGAGAGAGTTTTGACAGCTTTGAATGTAGCGCAGATATCACCATGCATTCAGGCGATGAAGTTTCAGATTTTAACCTAACTGCAAACTATAGTCAAGACGAATGTAGCGTAATCATAAATTCACCCGAAACAATCAAGGGCGTGAGCGCAAGCAGAGTTGGCGATGAAACAAGCCTTCAATATGACGACTTGATATTGAGTTTAGGCGATGTGAGCGGTGTTAGCCCCATGTCATCTATGGCGATTTTGGGCGATGCTATAAAAAACGGTTTTGTAAATATGTGCTATGAGGAGCAAGGCGGAGAGAGCAACATGCTTGCACTTCAACTTGACATAGGGGACAATATCACTGTATACTTATGGCTAAACTCTGACGATTTAGTCCCACAATATGCGGACATAAAAGTTGAAGATGAAGTGATTATTAAAATGGATAATTTTAATTGGAAAACAACTTGAATAAGGATATGAAATAAAAATGCAGGACATAGTTAAGAGAGCTTGGGCGGAGATTGATTTTTCTGCGCTCAGGCATAATTATCACGAAATAAGAAAAAGCTTACCCGAAAATTGCAAATTTATGGGTGTTGTTAAGGCGGATGCTTATAAGCATGGCGCGGTTAAAATCGCAAAGGAACTTGAAAAACTGGGTGCTGAATATTTGGCAGTAGCATGCATTGACGAGGCTGTTGAGCTGCGTGAAAACGGTATCAATGCACCTCTAATGATTTTGGGTACAACCCCACCACGATATGCAGAAACTTTGGTGAATTATAATATTACGCAAACCGTTTGTAGCCTTAAAATGGCGAATGAATTATCCGAAAAACTTGGCGATAAAAAGCTAAAAGTTCATTATAAAATCGACAGTGGGATGGGCAGACTCGGTTTTTCACACCTAACTGCAACCGACGAAATCACCGAAGCTTTAAAATTAAAAAACCTCATCGCAGAGGGAATTTACTCTCATTTTGCAGTTTCTGACGAACTAGACAGCGACTTCACCAACGAACAATATGAGATATTTCGTTCGAAAATACTAGAAATCGAGGGCAAAAGTGGGCATAAGTTTGAAATTTGTCATTGCGCAAACAGCGGTGCTGTGTTAAACTATCCTCATACAGCTCTTGATATGGTTAGACCGGGATTACTTCTTTATGGTCATTGTCCCACCGAGGGAGAGTGCAGACTTGACATAAAACCCGTAATGCAATTTCGGGCAAGAATTTCTGCTATACACGAACATTCTGTAGGCGATACCATAAGCTATGGCAGAAGATTTACAGTGACAAGACCTATGCGAGTTGCAGTTTTAAGCGTTGGTTATGCCGACGGTTTGCATCGTTCACTTTCTGGCAAAACCGAGTTTTTAATCAAGGGAAAACGAGCTAAGCAAATAGGCAGTATTTGCATGGATATGTGCATGGCTGATGTTACGGATATCGACTGCGATGAGTTTGACGCAGCGACCATTTTCGGAACTGACGGTGACGAAACCATCACGACGACAGAGCTTGCAAACCACGCCGGCACTATTAGCTATGAGCTTTTATGTGCTTTAAGTTTGAGAGTTCCCCGTGCTTACCTCAACTAAATTTTTACATAGAATGAAAATTTTATTTTGCTATGTATAAAAAACACTCATGTGTGCAAGAATTAAATTAGCCTCAGCGGTCAAATCAGTTGTCCGACACTCGGCGGCTTGGACCTACATATTATGTACGGGGCGATTTTCGTCATCGGAGCGTGAAGCACATGAGCTTAGTTAAAAGAGGAGATATCTACTACGCCGACCTTAGTCCCGTAGTTGGCAGTGAACAGGGTGGAATGCGCCCTGTGCTAATAGTTCAAAACGATACGGGTAATAAACACAGCCCCACTGTAATTGCGGCAGCGATTACATCACAGATTGGAAAAGCCAGACTTCCAACCCATATCGAACTCGAAGCACAAAATTACGGCCTTAGCCGAAATAGCGTTATTTTGCTTGAACAGATTAGGACAATCGACAAAAGCCGTCTACGAGAACGCATGGGAAAGCTTGACGAGCCAACCATGGTTAGAGTTGACGACGCTATCGCTGTCAGTTTCGGGCTACTTCATTGAGAAAAAGGAAATGTCAGTTTTGTGCTGACATTTCCTCAAAATACATATAAACGGAGATAAAGTTATGAGTAAAAATACAAAAATTTGTTTTAGTTTATCGGTGGTACTTGCCCTTATTTTGGGCGTAGGTCTTGGCACTTATGCCTCAACCACCTATGGAACTGAGGCTGACCCACTAGTCACATTGAGTTACTTGACCGAAAAGCACACACCCGAAGTCATGGCAAAACTTGACGAGCTTTTGGCATCAAAAAATGCTGAAATTGACAAAAAAATCAATGACGCAATGCTACTTCAAGGTGAAATCAAAAGCGACACTTTCACAGTTGTCAGTTTGAGAGAGGGACAGATTTTACAAGGCTCTGTTGGCTGTGAACTTATGCTCCGCCTCGGAACTTTGATATGCGAAGCCGAAAACAGCCCCGGACTTATCAATACTTCAACAGGTTCTTCAATTAACAACGGAACTGGAGTTGATACGAATAACCTCTACATGGTTACTATCGCCGAAAACGGAGTTCGTGCAACATCAGACAATGTTAAGGTTCTCGTTCGCGGCGAATATACTATAAAATAAAACTGAATTTTAAAACTACCTTATGCATATAATAGCATAAGGTAGTTTTTATTTTGGAGGGATAAGAATGATAGGGGAGTATCCAATTTACATAAATGGCGAGAAAACAGGTTCACTGACGGTCAGTAAAAATGGCATAAAATACTTATTCAGTGCAACTTGTAATAATACAGGCGAACTCACGAGGCTGTCTGTTTACGGTGGTGGAAACGAGGGCTATTTGGGTGTTTTAACTCCTCAGGGTGATTTTATGTATATGGACAGGGAGTTTAGTCGCAATGATTTATCAAATTTCCCTGATGAAATTGAATTTGCAAGTAACTCAGGAAAAAGCGTAGTCATAACGGAAAAGCCGAAACCCAAAGATAATGATATAGTTTGGCACAGGGATTCGGTCGGACTTTTGTGGACAAAAATTAGCGGAATTCCTCACTGCGCTGTTCCAAAAAGGCTTGGCATTGCATGTCAGGGTGTTGAGCTTGGCTCTCGGGTTATCGAGGGAATTGAATATAGAATTTTTAGATTTAAAATTTCCAAAAAAATCAATCATTATGAGGGCTTTTTTGAGAGATAATAAGATTGTACTTTACAAAGGAGGACACAAAAATGGCAAATTTAACTTCAAAAGAACTCAGTGCAATCGAAGACCAAATCGGTCAAGAACAAACACTTGTAAAGATGTATGAGGCAATGGCTTGCCTGTGTAATGACACGAATGTTCAAAACGAATTAAACGGCTATGCAAATCGCCACAAACAGCATTATAACACTTTGCTGTCATTTTTACAGTAGCGGAAAGGTAGGGAACACAAATGAAAAATCCTAATCAATGCGCACAAATTTTGAGCGAAAAAGAAATCTTACAAGACTCTTTAATAAATCAAAAGCACATTACAACATCATATAACGCTTTCGCAGGCGAATGTGCAAACAGCCAGCTACGCTCGGCTTTTCTAAACATCTTGGACGATGAGCATAAAATTCAGGCTGAAATTTTTAATTGTATGCAATCTAACGGTTGGTATCAAACAGAGCCCGCTGAACAGCAAAAGATTGAACAAGCAAAGCAAAAATATACAGCTAGCATGTAGTCATCCAAAATATTTGTCCAGATTTTTAAAATCTGGCTCAATCCAACTGAGTAAGTTGGTCGACCTCGCTAGGTCGAAACTCTCATTTAAATAAATTTCATAAAAATTTATTTAAAATAAAAAGTACTCTTAAATAAAATGACTGAGGAGGGCAATGCCCTCCTCAGTCAGCTTGAAGACAAAAAGACTTGCGAGCCTTTTTGTTCCCCAAGCTTCGCTCCATCGCCTTGCGATGGCATTTTCTGAATTTTTTATTTTATCATAGAATTTTGTATGAAATTCACAAAATATGCGTCTGCGGACGCAGGTTATTTCAACGTGAAGGCAAACCCTAATGGTTCGCCCTCACACTCCCACTCCTTCCGAAAATCGGAAAATTTACTTTTGTCTACAGCCTAACTGAGGAGGGCAATGCCCTCCTCAGTCTCAACTTGTCGAAAAAAGTTTTTTCTACAGCCTATAAATAATTTTCAATTAATCGTTATTTGAACTAGGGAAATAGGGGCGAAGCACCATAGCAACATTGTAAAGTGGCATACTCTGGAACGTAACTTTCCCAGGTCCTGTCACGACTGTGTTGAAAATTCCCTCACCGCCAAATAATTTATTCTTAAGTCCTGGAACAGTTTTTATATCCATAGAACAAGTGCTATCCATCATAACAAGATTTCCGGTATCGACTATCATAGATTGCCCAGCGTCGAGTTCATATTCAACAGCAGCTCCGTCAACTTCTATAAAAACAAGACCAGTTCCGGAAACTTTTTGCATGATAAACCCTTCACCGCCAAAAAGTCCTGAACCAATTTTTTTATTGAAGAAAACTGAAAGTTCAACGCCCTCAGTCGCCGCAAGAAAAGCAGATTTCTGCAATACTATAGGTTTATCAGGAGTAACTTGCACCGGCACAATAGAGCCGGGGAAAGAAGACGCGAATGCAATTTCACCTTGTGAACCCTCGGCTGTATAGCGATTTTGGAAGAGATTTTCACCCGAAAACATACGACCAAGCATTTTCTTAGCGCCACCGCCGACAGTCTCCATTTTCATATTTGGTGTCATCCAGCTCATAGAGCCACTTTCATTAATCATGGTTTCACCTGGATTTAATTTACAAATCAAAACAGGTAAAGAGTCACCAAGTACACGATATTCCATAATATACCTCCAATATGTAATACACACATTATAACATATTTTGGAAAATAATCAAGTTAATTATACACTAAGTATTTAGCACAAATATAGCTTTCTTTTCGAATTATAAGGCTGTTCTACATACTTAATTGATGAAATTCTAGGCCCTGAAACACCAAATTTTGGATTAAATCCAAACAAATTTATGTACTCATGTAAGTCGTTTTCCTCTTGTTCCATTCCAAGCAAAACTTCAAGCGTTGCGCCAGCATCGTCAATAGCTCTGTGAGTATTTTGTGTCTCAACTTTATACTCAGCAACCGCATTATCAAGCTTATGCGGATATGGTCGCCTGTCTTTATAAACCGTCAGAGCGTCTAGCATTTTAATATTTTTCAGCAGTTCAGCTTTCCCAAATTTTGCTAAAATATAAAACAAAAAACAGAGGTCAAATTGCGCATTGTAGCAGACGACCAAAGGTCTTGAACAATCAAAAATTCTGCAAATTTGTTCGACTGCATCACTTTTTGAAATTCCATCATTTTCTAAATCAGTTTCGGTAATTCCAGTAATCTCCGTTATTTTGGGTGGCAAGCGTCGCCCCTCAGATAGCTTTATCAAGACATTAAGCCCATCATCCCTTATAATTTTTCCGTCTTTATTTTGTAGGCGAATTGCTCCAAACTCGATAATTTCATCTCTTTTGCAGTCAATACCAGTGGTCTCCACGTCAAAAATTATAATATTATCAAAATCTTTATATAATGAATTTAACATAAATTCTCCGTTTTATTCAAATTTTTTACGTATATTGGATTAATATTTTTCTATACTATCCAGTGGAAGAGTGAACACCGTCACGCCTCCGACGTCAATTTCCATCTCCACAGAAGCACCAGAATCCATACTTCTAACACCTGCAATCGGCATTGGCATACGTCTTATTTTCTGTTTGCGACGGCTTGAATTTTCCTTCAAAATTTCTATGACTTTGGGTCGGTTTTCCTCATCCACACCTATCATCACAGTGTAATTCTTTTTTCGCAAAAAGCCACCGCTACTGCTCAATTTTGTCGCAATAAACCCCTCTTCTTGAAGTTTTGCAATTACCGCTTCATAATCATCTTCGGATATAACAGCTAATATAAGTTTATTCGCCATCACTCAAATTCCTTTCAAAATTTCATTACTACAAGGCAATCCATAAGCCGACTCAGCAGAGCGAACAGCGTTATTTATCGCCCTTGCTATTACCTCCACAGCGAGGCTTCCTATAGCATCCGGATTCGCTTCCACCTCACCAACAGAAACGGCAAAAATCGCATCTCCGTCCGCTGAAGTGTGTACAGGTCTTATCGCCAATGCGTAGCCGTTGTGGGCAATAGAGGCAAGTTTGTTGCACTGTGTTTTGTCGAGTTTTGCGTTTGTTATAAGACAAGTTATAGTTGTATTTCCCGTAAACGCCTTGCTCTCTGCCGTCAGAGATGAATACATAAGCTCAGCCGTCGATGAAAAGCTCTTTCTATCTGAACTTAAAAGTCCGCCAATCTGCTCATTTGTGTCATAATCGAAAATATCGCCCAGAGCATTAAGTGCAACAATTGCACCTACTTTTACATCTCCAACTTCAAGGGCATAAGTTCCTATTCCACCTTTCATCATGCGGGTAACTCCTGCACATTTTCCTATAGTAGCACCTGTTCCCGCTCCAACATTTCCAGACAAAGGTTCTGATTTAAAGGCATTTTCACAGGCTTCATAACCCATTTTTGAGTCTGGTCTAACATCCGCTTTTCCAAGAACTAAGTCAAAAAGTGATGCTCCGCAAACTATAGGAACTACTCCAACGCCAACATTAAAACCCATTTTACGCTCTTCTAAAAATTTCATAGCTCCATCAGCCGCCGATAGCCCATATGCACTTCCGCCCGATAGCATGACTGCATTTATTTTCTCTACCATATTAACCGAGCGCAAAAGATCAGTTTCTCTTGTTGCTGGTGCAGCACCTCTGACGTCAACTCCGGCGACTGCGCCGTTTTCAAATATTACAGCAGTGCAACCCGTTGCAGCCTCTTCATCTTGAGCGTGTCCGATTTTCACGCCCGAAATATCAGTTATTTTGATTTGTTTCATAATAAAAACCCTCCTACAGAACGCTGATAGCAGTAATTAGTGCAATCACAACTCCAATTATTGCCTCTCCACCCAATGCACCTGATGCTATGACTGAGCCTGTTCCGTTTTTCTCGAAATTCGGTGCAACTCTGTCCAAAATAAAACGAATTACACAGCCGATAAACGCAGTCGCTGAAAGGTAAAATGGCAGATATACACCAAGCCCCAAAGTCATCGCAGGTAGACCCAGAACATAGAGTATTGTTGCAATTGCAAGTCCGATTGCAAAAGAAGTCATGTGGGAAACACCGCCAACCATAGCCGCAACTGTTGCCGCTTGTGCCGCTGGGAATTCGGATGTTCCGAATGAATCTCCACCATATGCACTGACAATAATAAATAGTACAAAAACCGAAACAACCGCACCGATTAATGCTCCGATAACCTCGGCTATCCATTGAGCTTTTGGGTCAGTTTTCAAAATATGCCCTGATTTAAAGTCGTTCATAACATCACCTGTAAGACCTGAGGCAACTGCTACAATAGCGGCGATGAAAAATGCAGGCGTTCCGCTTACTTCGGTCACAATTTGTGCAAGCATAAGGATTATTATGCCGAAAATTTCCATAGGGTTAATGCCTGACTGTCCAACGCATTGACAAGACATAGTAACAGCCAGCCATGCACCGAACACAGTTATGAGAGAAGCTACTATGGGTAAATCCAAATACATACTAAAAATCACAATCAAAAGTGAAAGAATTAATGGCGCAAATCGCATAGAAACTATTGATTCACCCTTAGCACCTCTTGAGAACATAGATGCAAATATGACTTTAATTCTGGGAAAAATCTCTTTTATTAAAATTCCAAGTCCTGTACCAACCATAAGTCCAATTCCCAGTGAACTTTTAATATCCGCTGCCGTTTGGGCATCAAAAAATCCAAGAGCTTGACCGCCTATTAAAATGCCAACATCTCCGATAATCGCACCTAAAAACCAAACTCCAACAAAAACAGGCCCAATGATATATCCAATTGAAATTAACATAGGCGAAAACCAAATTCCACCCAAAGAGCCATAGTTTGTCATGCCTTGAAAGAATTTAACAGCCGGAATAAGCAATAATCTATCACGTAGCCATGTAAATGCCGCAGTTAGTCCCATGGATGCAAATAGTAATACTGCTTTTTTTCCGCCCATGTCTCCGACTACGACAACCTCTGCCGCCGCCTGTCCCATGGGGTAGGATAGTTTTGCATTTTCTATAAAATGCTTTCTTAAAGTTGCAGTGAAAATAAGCCCAAGAATAACACCGCCAAGTGTTATTATAAGTAGCTCTGTGTAACCGATTTCTGCATTGGGATTTAGCATCCAAATTCCGGGAATTGTAAATGCCAATCCACCGGCAACCATAGCACCGGCTGACATTGCGGTGTGGGCGACGTTTATCTCGTTGTAGTTAGTATTTCCCAGTGCCTTTAGCGAAAACATAGAGGCAAGCGCCACAAACATAATAGGCCATGGCAAAGACGATATTCTAAGAGCTACAAACATTGATGAGCATGTTATGATTACAGAGCCGATAGCTCCAATTAAAATTGCCCTCGCGGTTAACTGTCGACTGTATGAGTCGGCATATTTTGTGTTGTTTTCCAATTTCATACCTCACTTTTTTTATTGAATAATATTTTAACAAAAAGTTAACAATTTTTCAAGTCAAAATTTAAACATCTTGCCGAAAAGTCAATCAACTCGCAGACTAATTGTCATGTTTCTGCTGTATTTTTAGTTGTCACGGTGCTTTTTAACAGACTATGCTTGTAATTGACATTTTCTGTGTGTTATAATAATTTTTATTTGAATTATTTTGGAGGTTATGAAATGCTTATTTATTACTTCACGAGAACGGGCAAAAGTCGCTCTGTTGCCGAAACCCTCGCTAAAACTCACGGGACTCAAGCAAGGCAAATAAATGACCACACCGACTGGCAAGGCAAGGCTAATTTCATTAAAGGCGGATATATGTCCTCAACCAAAAAATCTCTTCCTGTTGATTATGTCGCTCCCGAAGATTGCGAACAAATTGCACTTGTATTCCCTATATGGGCGAGTTCTTTTCCTCCAGCTGTCAGAACTTTTGTCGAGGAAGTCGGACGCGAGCGTATTATCGCAGTTCCAACCTCTATGGGCGGAAAACTCTCAGACAGAGATGGTTTTATAAAAGTCTTGGATATGGCAGGTAAAACTGCGGCTATTCCAAGTTTAGAGGATTAATACATTATAATTTATATATAAGGGTAGATTTTTGACATAATTATAATTTATATATAAGGGTAGATTTTTGACATAATTAAAATCTACCCTTATCCAATTTTGTCCAAGATTTTTTAAACTCCGAATAATTAAAACCTCACTTGCATATAATTCCTGTGGAGGTATATGCAATGAACGAAACGAAACTCTATGCCGCCGCTGCTATTTTTTTAGCGATAACGGTTGCAAAAATCCTAGCACCTGAGTTCATATCAGATGTAAAAATTGAAGTTGACGAAAAAATTGACGAGAGCATCGACTATGCCGAAGCCATGTCAACACTGCAATCCGTTGCAGATGAATACTCCTTTTTGTGGAGTCTTTCAAGCTCTGAAACTTCGTCCCAATCCACAAGTTATGTCAGCACACCCGAGCTTACTGTTTTTGATTCTGAGCCATTTCCGACAATAATAGTAAGCCCTATTCCATCTATCACCACTGTCGAGCTACCAGAGCCTAAACCAGAAGTAACACCAGAAGTCATATCCGAAAGTAGCGCTGATGATTTGCCTTTTGAATATATCGAGCCACTTGCTATTGAGGTTAGTTCACCATTCGGAAACAGAATTCACCCAGTATACGGAGATGAAAGATTTCACTACGGCATAGATATCAGCGCTCTTAGTGGCGCACCTATAGAGGCTTTTTCGGATGGTATTGTCACAATTTCTCAATATTCAGATAGTTATGGTTATTATATAGTGGTGGAGCATAACGAGAGCTACTCAACACTATATGCCCATTGCAGTGAACTTTTTGCAGTCGTGGGACAAACCGTAAGCATGGGCGAAATTATTGCAAGTGTTGGTTCAACGGGCATATCGACAGGCCCTCATTTGCATTTTGAGCTAATTGAAAACGGGGAGAGAATAGACCCAGCTGAATTTTTATGTTAAAAGTTTATCTAAGTCCATGGGGTTTATTACTATGGACATTACTTTTCTTTTTTATGGAAAGCAATGTGTTCATAAGCCTTGTTTCGGCGGTCTGCGTTCATGAATTCGGACATGTCGTGGCGCTTAATGCCATGGGTTCAAAAGTTGATATGATTTCGATTAGCTTAAGTGGTTTTCAAATAGACTATAGCAAAAGTCTATCCGCTTATGAAGAAATTATCTCGGCAATTTCAGGCCCCATGTTTGGCATTTTGTGGTTTATCCTTGCGAGGCATCTCGGTTTAGAACTAACCGCGTGGCTTAGTTTGGCTTTGAGTATATTTAACCTGCTTCCGATTTCCATTTTGGACGGAGGCAGGGTTTTAAATGGTTTTTTTCGACTCAAAGTCAACAAGAAGTTTATACATATGTACACAAAATCAGTGGATAAATTTGTATGCATATTTTTGGCTGTTTTGGGGACTGTACTGGCAATTTGTGGTTACGGTCTTTCTCTTTTAACCGCTTCAGCATTTTTAATAATTTATACACTTGTAAAAAACAATTAAATAGTATAGAATAATAGCACAAATAAAAAATTTATGGATGTGCTATATGGACAAAAAACTGGAAAGAATTCTGCCACGTGTACAAAAACCTGCCAGATACACAGGCGGAGAGTTTAATGAGATTATCAAAAACAAAGACGATGTGAATTTACGTGTCGCACTATGTTTTCCCGACATGTACGAAATAGGCATGTCAAATCTCGGAATGAAAATTTTATACGGTGTTATTAACGAAATCCCAGACTTTTGGTGCGAACGAGTTTTCTCGCCTTGGATGGACATGGAAGAGGAAATGCGCCGTGAAAATATCAAACTTTGGGCACTTGAAAGCGGTGACAGCCTCGACCAATTTGATGTTATAGCCTTTTCAATCGGTTACGAAATTGCCTATCCCGATGTTTTGAATATGCTTGATTTAAGCGGAATTCCACTCAAAAGTGCCGACAGAACCGAACTCACGCCACTTGTTATGGCTGGTGGAACAAGTGGATGTAATCCCGAGCCGATGAGTGATTTCATCGACCTTTTTGTATTGGGCGAGGGCGAGGAAATTAACTCCGAAGTTTTAAAGCTATATTCAGAGGCTAAAAATGAGGGTATATCTAAGGCAGAGTTTTTAAAAAAAGCCTCACAAATTGACGGTGTTTATGTTCCCTCTCTATACGATGTGAGCTATAACGAGGATAATACTGTAAAATCAGTAATCGCAAAGGATGGCGCTCCCGAGCGTATCACAAAGCGAATTGTAACTGATTTTGAAAACAGCTATTTTCCTACAAAACCAATTGTCCCATCAACCGAAATTGTCCATGACAGGGTTGTCATCGAACTTTTCAGAGGTTGCATACGTGGTTGTAGATTTTGCCAAGCCGGATATGTCTACAGACCTGTGAGGGCGAGAAGTGCCGAGAAACTCATAGAACAGGGAATAGAATCACTAAAAAACACTGGCTATCAAGAAATTGGTATGGCTTCACTGAGCTCAAGCGACTATAAACAATTGCCAGAGCTATGTGACGGACTTTTAGATTGGTGTGAGGGTAAATTTGTAAGCCTTTCACTGCCATCTTTGCGAGCGGATAATTTCTCTATGGATATAATGCATAGAGTTCAAAAAGTGCGTAAAAGCGGACTTACTTTTGCACCCGAGGCGGGTTCTCAAAGGCTACGTGATGCTATTAACAAGAATGTCAAAGAAGAGGACTTGTTAAAATCATGTCAGGTTGCATTTGAGGGTGGTTGGAACGGAGTTAAGTTATATTTCATGCTTGGTCTGCCAACTGAAACAGATGAGGACGTCGTTGCCATTGCCGACCTTGCAATTAAAGTCTTAAACACTTGGAAAAAATATGCCACTAAAAAGAATAGGGGAGTGCGCCTAACTGTTTCCACCGCATGTTTCGTACCAAAACCACACAGCCCATTTCAATGGGAAGCACAGGTCACTATGGAAGAATACATGCGCAGAGTCAAGCTTTTGCGTGAAACTATGACAGCAAAGGCAATAACCTATAATTGGCACGACCCAGACACAAGCATAGTCGAAGCTGTTCTTTCACGAGGCGATAGAAAAATCGGTGCAGTTTTAGAAGAAGTTTGGAGGCAAGGCGCAGTGAGACAATCCTGGGGCGAATGTTTTAAGCTTGCTTACTGGAATAATGCATTTGAAAAATGTGGAATTGATCCAAGTTTTTATGCTAACCGCCAAAGAGCCGAGGATGAAGTTTTGCCATGGGATCATATAGATATGGGTGTTTCAAAAGAGCATTTACTATATCAATATGAACAGAGTAAAAAAGCGGAAATCACCCCCGATTGCCGTCATAAGTGTTTTAATTGTGGGGCAAACGAACTTATAGATGGGGGAAAATGTGATGGATAAATTAAGATTACTTTTTGAAAAAAAGGGTAGGGCGATTTATATTTCCCACCTCGACTTGATAAGAACAATGCAGAGGGTTTTCCAAAGAGCGGAGCTTCCTCTCAGTTACAGTGAGGGCTTTAATCCACATGCACAACTTGCGATAATTTTGCCATTGTCTGTCGGAATGTCAAGCAGATGTGAATTAATGGAATTTAAGTTACGTGAAGATGTCGACCTAAAAACCATACCCGAAAGACTAAACAAAGCCTTCCCCGAGGGCATAGTCGCCGTCGAGGCTTATGAATACGAGCGCAAAGGTAAAGAGCTAAAATGGCTAAACACCGAGGGAATTTTGGAATATGACACCGCCGACACACAAAAAGTGGCTGAGGAGCTTACAAAGTTATTCAGCTCAGAAATCGTAATCACAAAGAAAACTAAGCGTGGAATCGGTGATTTTAATTTAAGCGAGGGCATCAAAGAAATTAATTTTGTAGCCAAAGAAAACCTCATTTGTGTAAAAGCGACAGTTTCAGCGCAAAATCCAACTGTAAGTCCTATGCTAATTGCCGATGCTGTTAGACAAAAATTACCAGATTTCGCACCAGATTTTGCAAAATTTGAAAGAATTGAAGTTTTTGACGAAAATATGAAAATTTTTAGATAAAACACTTGCATAATAGAAATATATGTGTTATACTACTATGCGTTGTGGGAATATTATTTGTATTCCCAACTGTAATGAGGGCGGTCCTCTGATTGTCTAATTCAATCACGAACGTCTGTCCTGAGAGGAGGAAAATGTCATGGATCTAATTAAAACACTTACAAGCCAGTACATGAAACCCGAACTTCCAACACTTAATGTTGGTGATACTATCCGTATCCTAGTTCGTGTTCAAGAAGGAAACCGTGTTAGAAATCAGGCTTTTGAAGGTACTCTTATCGCTAAAAAGCATGGTGGAATTAACCAAACAATCACAGTCCGCCGTATCTCTAACGGTATCGGTTGTGAAAAAGTTTTCCCTGTACACAGCCCAACAATCGTGTCTGTTGAAACAATCAGACGTGGTAAAGTTCGCCGTGCTAAGCTATACTACCTACGTGACCGCGTCGGTAAGAAAGCAAAAGTTAAAGAGCGTATATAAGTTTTTAAAAAAAGAGGCTTTTGCCTCTTTTTTTTATTGCTAAAACATATGAACATGGTGTATAATAACAGGATAAGCTTTTTGTACAATTCGAACGGAGATATTATATGAACGAGAATGAATTTCAGGAAGAGGAAATAGATTCCTCAATCCCTGAATATGATGAAGACTTTACAAACGACTTTAATTTCGAACCTTTAATAGCAAATAAACCGCAAAACAACACGGAAGAAACCAAGAAAAGAACTTTTAGGCTTGAAATTTATGATTGGATACAGAGCATTGTTTATGCACTTATAACCTGTGTTTTGATTTTTGTGTTCGTTTTCAGAACTATAGACGTTGT
>CAYJLH010000013.1:33019-49120 GCA_964370925.1 uncultured Oscillospiraceae bacterium
CCAACACTTTGGGGCAATGATAAATTGATAGTAACCGATTTATTCTACACACCCGAATATGGTGACATCGTCGTACTTAGGAAAGATAGTTTTAGCAGTGACCCAATTGTAAAGCGTGTAATCGCAACTGAGGGACAAGAAATTGACATTGATTTTGACTTAGGCAAAGTTTATGTCGACGGCGTTGAGCTGGACGAGCCATATATCAACGAACCCACAACAAGAGAATTAGACTTTGACGACCCAATGATTGTTCCCGAAAATTGCGTTTTTGTCATGGGAGACAATAGAAATGCCTCCTCTGACAGTCGTGATTCTTCAATCGGAATGGTCGATGAAAGATACATTATAGGCAGGGAAATCATTAGGATTTTCCCATTTGAAAGTTTTGGACCGGTGGAATAATGAATGATAATATTTTAGATGAAAAAATAACTATACAGTGGTTTCCGGGGCATATGACCAAGGCAGAGCGTATGATTTCTGAGAATATGAAGCTCGTCGATGCGGTTTGCGAAATAATCGACGCACGAATTCCATATTCAAGTAGAAACCCTGATATTGCAAGGCTTGCGGGGCACAAGCCTCGCCTTGTAATCATGAACAGAATAGACCAAGCAGACCCAGAAATGACCGCAAAATGGCGAGAATTTTTCAAAGCCGAAGGTGCAAAGGTTTTAGAAACCGACTGCAAAAGCGGTAAAGGCGTTAATAATTTTTCAGCCGCTGTTCGCTCAGTTTTGAAGGAAAAAATTGCGCAAAATGAAGCTAAAGGCCAGATTGGAAAACCACTCCGTTGCATGGTTTTGGGCATTCCCAATGTCGGTAAATCAACTTTTATAAATAAAGTCGCAGGAAGAAAAGCGGCAAAAGCCTCAAACAAGCCGGGCGTTACCCGTGGTAAACAATGGATAAATATTGACAAAGGGCTTGAACTTTTAGACACTCCCGGCATACTATGGCCAAAATTTGACAGCCAAGATGTCGGACAATGTCTTGCATGGACGGGAGCTGTCAGAGATGAAATCACCGACAGAGAAACCCTCTCCGCAAACCTACTTTTAAGGCTTGCACGCATGTGTCCAAAAGCGGTTGAGGCAAGGTATAAATTTGTACCTGACCTCGAGATGAACGGCTATGAACTCCTTGAAACCGCAGCGAAAAAGCGTGGTTTCCTGCTCTCACGCGGAGAATTTGACCTAGAGCGCATGGCAGCAGTTTTGCTCGATGAATTCCGTGATGGAAAACTCGGAAGAATTACTCTTGAATTTCCACAAATTGAGGATGACATAGATGAACCTTTGGCAGATTGAAAATGCACTTGAGTATAATTTAATTTGCGGTTGCGACGAAGCGGGAGCTGGTCCTTTGGCTGGACCTGTCTATGGCGCAGCGGTGATTTTGCCTAAAGGTATTGAAATCACAGGGCTTAATGACTCCAAAAAAATTAGCGAAAAAAAGCGTGACTTACTCTATGACGAGATTAAGAAACACGCAATTTGTTATGCAACTGTCAGCATTTCAGCGTCTGAAATTGACGAAATCAACATCTTAAACGCCAGAATGAAAGCGATGAATAACGCTGTGTTAAAACTTTCACAAACTCCCGATTTTGTCCTCATTGACGGAAATTGTGACAGAGGATTTGAGATGGAGTGCATGATGGTTATTGGCGGAGACGGGAAGAGCGCAAATATTGCCGCTGCTTCGATTTTAGCTAAAGTCGAACGTGACAGATACATGAAAAATTTGCATGAAAGCTATCCTGATTTTGGCTTTGCAAAGCACAAAGGTTATGGCACTAAGGCGCATATTGAGGCGATTTTGGAGCATGGTGAATGTCCTGAACATAGACAAACTTTTTTGAGGAAAATTTATGGGCGTAACAAGTAAACTACGTGGTGCAATTGGCGAAGAAGTTGCAGTAAATTATCTTAAAAAGCAAGGATATAAAATAATCACAATCAATTTCAAAGTCAGAGGCGGAGAAATTGACATAATCGCTCGTGACAAGAAATTTCTGGTTTTTATTGAAGTCAAGATGAGAAAAAACGCTAACTTTGCCGAGGCGAAAGAGTATGTAACTTACTCAAAACAGCGAAAAATCATACATGCGGCAAAATATTGGCTACTCAAAAACCCTAGCGAACTTCAACCCAGATTTGATGTAATTGAAATATATTCTCGAGCAGAAGAGACTATATTTAAAATAAACCATATAGAAAATGCATTTAGTGAGGTATGATACATATGAAATATTACAGCACAAGAAATAAGGCAGTGAAAATTTCAGCTGCCGAGGCTATTGTTTCCGGACTTGCACCAGATGGTGGCTTGTATGTTCCGTGTGAAATCCCAAAACTTAAAAGCGACGATATCGAAAAACTAATTAAGCTGAACTACCAAGAGAGAGCGGCATATGTCATGGGCATGTATTTGGAAGAGTTTTCCGAAACCGAGCTTATGAGTTTTGCTGAAAAAGCATACGGCAAAAATTATGACACTGATGCAATTGCACCAGTCCATTTTATGGAAGACGGCACTGCTATTTTAGAGCTTTTCCACGGGCCAACTTCCGCTTTTAAAGATATGGCACTCCAAATGCTGCCACATTTATTGACAGCTTCGTTAAAAAAATGTGGTGAAACTCGCAAGGTTTGCATACTTGTTGCTACATCGGGCGACACAGGCAAGGCGGCACTTGATGGTTTTGCCGACGTCGACGGAACTTGCATCATTGTTTTTTATCCACGTGATGGAGTTTCCGATGTTCAGCGTCTACAAATGGTCACTCAAAAGGGTGAGAACGTACTCGTCAGCGCAGTTGAGGGAAATTTCGATGATGCACAGACAGGTGTTAAAATTATCTTTAACGACAAAGACTTTGCAAAAGAGCTGGATAAAAGTAATATTTTGCTTTCGTCCGCTAATTCAATAAACTGGGGGAGGCTACTTCCACAGGTTGTTTACTACATTTCTGCCTACTGTGACATGGTCAGTGGTGGAAAGATTAAAAATGGCGATGAGATTAATTTCTGCGTACCTACAGGAAATTTCGGAAATATCCTAGCAGGATATTATGCAAAAAAAATGGGTCTGCCTGTAAAGAAATTTATTTGTGCATCAAATAGCAATAATGTGCTAACAGATTTTCTAAAAACAGGTGTTTACGACAGAAATAGACCGTTTTATTGTACAGTAAGTCCCTCAATGGATATACTGGTTTCTAGTAATTTAGAGAGATTATTATTCTCTGTAACGGATAGTGATGAAAAAGTAAGCTCTTATATGACTTCACTAAACAGGGATGGTAGGTACGAAGTTAAAGCCGAAATTTTGGCTGATATCAAGTCCGTTTTTGAGGCTGGCTATTGTGACGATGATGCCACGAAAGCCGAAATCAGCAATGTATTTACTAATGGATATTTAATGGATACTCATACAGCTGTAGCATATAAAGTATTACGTGAGTACAGAGCCCAAAGTGGCGACACAACCGCTTGTGTGGTTGTTTCAACTGCAAGCCCATACAAATTTTGCGACAGCGTTTTATCTGCACTGGGCGAAAATTCAGACGCTTCCGGAGTGGAGCTTATTGAGAGGCTTGCTCATAAGAGTAAAACAACTCCACCAGCGCCACTCAGCGACTTGGGCGGTAGGGAAGTGCGCTTCACTGGCTGTATAGCCAAAGAAGATATGAAGGGCGCTGTTAAGAATTTTCTCGGCTAAAATTACACAAAATAAAAGTTTTGTTTAATTTTAACTTTTTGATTTAGGTTTAAAATTAGTTAGTCATACCTTAATAAAATCAATTTACGAAATGATTATTTTGTGTGCTAAAGCACAAGGATTTTCGTGGTTTGCGAACCACGATTCATGGCTTCGCCCTAAAAACCCACCACTTTTTGAAAAAAGTGGACAAAAACTTTAGTTTTGGGTGCATGGGATGTATGGTAAAATGACTGCAACATTTTTTTGTTGCAGCCACTTTACATTTAAAAGCTATTTTTGTGTGAAAGTTGAGCAAAATGTTTCCGCTTGTTTCATCGCAGTTTCATTTTTCACATTAATCTCATTTGCACAACATCGATTATTATCTGTATGATAAGCGCAATTTGAAACACAGCAGCCAACTGCTGTAACTTTTGAATTTTTATTGTCAGTCATAATATGACCTCCCTAAAGAATTCCGCCAAGGAAAACAGGCGGTATTAGTATTTTGTGTGGATAGGTCTAAATAATTGATTGAAAATTTTTCCAAAGGAATGTAATTTTTATGGCACTTTATGCGATAGGTGATTTTCATTTGTCTTTCGGTTGTGATAAACCGATGAATATTTTTGGCGCAAAATGGCATAAGCACGAAGAGCAAATTATCGAGGGTTTTAAGGATATTAGCGAAGACGACACCACTGTAATTTGCGGTGATATCAGCTGGGCAATGAATCTTGATACTGCAAAAGATGACTTTTTATTCATTCACCGTTTGCCGGGGAAAAAGATTATCCTCAAGGGAAATCATGATTACTGGTTTACAACGGCATCGAAAACTCAAAGGGCACTTGCAGAGTGGGAAATTGACTCTATTGTAATATTACACAATAACTCGTTTTTTTACGATGATAAAATTGCAATCTGTGGAACTCGCGGTTGGTTCTATGAAATCGACTCCGGAAGCGAGCATGACAAGAAAATTTTAAATCGTGAAATTATGCGATTAGAGGCCTCATTAAAATCCGCGGGAGAACATGAAAAATACGTTTTTCTCCATTATCCTCCCAAATACGCTAAATATGAATGTCATGAAATTACAGCACTGTTTGAGGAATATAATGTAAAAACTTGCTGCTATGGACACCTACATGGACATGGTTTAAGGCAAAGATTTGAAGGAAAATGGAAGGAAACGGATTTTATTGCCGTTTCAGGTGACCATTTGGGATTTTTACCAAAAAAAATTAAATAAAAATAGCGGAAATGTTTGCATTAATCGCAATCTTCTGATATAATTTAAAAGGAATATATTATACAGATAATCGGCATGCCGATTTAATATTTAGGAGGAAGCAATCTAAATGATACTCAAGAATACGGAAAAGAAAGAAAATAGCATTGTAAGTTTTACAATCGAAATCGACGCAAACGAATTTGAAGCTGCCATCAATAAGGCGTATTTGAAAAATAAAAAGAAAATTTACGTGCCTGGATTTAGAAAAGGTAAAGCACCACGTTTGGTTGTTGAAGGATATTATGGCGCAAACGTCTTCCATGAAGATGCATTTGAAGAACTATATCCTGCAGCATATGACCTAGGCACAGCTGACGACAGCTTCGAGCCTGTCGGCCGTCCTTCAATTGCAGACCTTAATGTCGCTGAGGACAAAACAGCAAGCATCACATTTGAAACAGCAATCTACCCCGAAGTAACACTAGGTCAATACAGCGGACTTGAAGCGGCAAAAACTGTCGGTGCAGTCACTGAAGAAGATATCATTGCAGATATCGACCGTATGCGTGAAAAGGGTGCTAGAATCGAAACTGTAGAGCGCCCAATCCAAGATGGCGACATTGCAGTTATAGATTTCGAGGGTTTCCTAGAAAACGTAGCATTTGATGGCGGAAAAGCAGAAAACCACGAATTGACAATCGGATCCGGTCAATTTATCCCAGGTTTTGAAGAAAAGCTAATCGGCATGACAACAGGTGAGGAAAGAGATATTGACCTCACATTCCCTGAGTCATATCACGCTGAAAATCTTGCAGGCAAACCCGTACTATTCAAAGTTAAAGTCAACGAAATTAAAGAAAAACAACTTCCTGAACTAGACGATGAATTAGCAAAAGACGTTTCAGAATTTGAAACACTTGCGGAGCTAAAAGCAGACGTTAAGGCTCGCCTTGAAAAAGGCAGAGAGGGTGCAGCGGAAAACATGTTCCGTGAAGCACTACTAAAACAAGCAATCGATAATATGACAGTTGAAGTACCCGCAGCAATGCTCGAAGAAACAATCGACGGTATGATGCAAGAGTACACAAGAAATATGGCTCAATACGGCATGACACTAGAACAATATGCAGGTATGATGGGCATGGACGTCCAAGGACTACGTGGAACAATGGTTCCAGTTGCGACACATCGTGTAAAGACAAATATGCTATTTAGAGCAATATATGAAAAAGAAAACATCGAAGTTAGCGATGAAGCTGTGGATGAGGAATACAAAAAACTTTCTGAGCAATACGGCATGGAGCTTGACAAGGTTAAGGAGCTCATTCCTGAAGATGGAATCAAGAAGGACCTCGGTTACCTAAAAGCAGCAGATGCTGTTTACACAACCGGCGTTGCTCTTGCTGAGTAATTTTTAATTAAGAATAAGCTACTGCTCAATTGGATATGCTCTCATGAATAGTTAAAATGAAAAGGAGAATTCTTATGAGCTTAGTACCATATGTAGTAGAGCAAACATCGAGGGGAGAGAGATCCTACGATATTTTTTCCCGACTTTTAAACGATCGCATTATAATGCTTTCCGAAGAAGTTAATGACACAACGGCAAGTCTTATTGTTGCACAACTACTATATCTCGAATCACAAGATCCAGATAAAGATATTCAGTTTTATATCAACAGCCCCGGCGGTTCTGTAACTGCGGGAATGGCGATTTACGACACAATGCAATACGTAAAATGTGACGTTGCAACAATTTGTATAGGAATGGCGGCGAGTATGGGTGCATTTTTGCTCTCTTCTGGTGCCAAAGGCAAGCGCATGGCGCTTCCGAATGCTGAAATAATGATTCATCAGCCTCTGGGCGGCTTCCGTGGACAAACAACAGACATACAGATTCATGCTGAACGAATGGCTCTGATTAAGAAGAATTTGACACAAATTATGGCAGATAACTGCGGTAAGCCCTACGACACACTTGCAAACGACTGTGAACGTGATTATTTCATGACTGCACAGCAAGCTTGCGAATACGGTTTAGTAGATAAGGTAATAGACAAGCGCTAATAACGGCGCAGGAGGATTATGGCCAGAAATGATGAAAGCAAAAAAATTATAAGATGTAGCTTCTGCGGTAAAGTGCAGTCAGATATGACTACACTTATCGCAGGAAACGGAGCATATATTTGCTTCGATTGCGTTAGACTATGCATGGATATTGTCCTAGACAATGAGATGCAAGAGGGTGAAAAGTTCTCACTAGCCACTAAAGGCTTAGAGGGAATTCCGAAACCTGCTGAGATAAAAGCTTACCTTGACGAATACATTATTGGTCAAGATAGGGCAAAAATTGCACTTTCCGTTGCGGTTTATAACCATTATAAGAGAATAATGTTTGGAAACGATGATGAAATTGAAGTTCAAAAGAGCAACATTTTGATGATTGGTCCAACAGGTAGCGGAAAAACGCTTATTGCTCAAACGCTTGCAAAAATACTTGATGTACCATTTGCAATTGCAGACGCAACAACTTTGACTGAAGCTGGATATGTTGGCGAAGATGTTGAAAACATTTTGTTACGACTAGTTCAAGCTGCTGACTTTGATGTTGAGCGTGCTGAGCACGGAATTATTTACATTGATGAGATGGACAAAATCTCAAGAAAAAGTGAAAATACTTCCATAACTCGTGATGTTTCGGGTGAAGGTGTTCAACAAGCACTTCTAAAGATTTTAGAAGGCACAATTGCAAACGTCCCACCTCAAGGTGGACGCAAACATCCACATCAAGAGTTTTTAAAAGTTGATACAAAAAACATTCTCTTCATATGTGGCGGTGCGTTCGACGGAGTTGATAAAATTATCGAAAAACGTGTCACAAATAAGGGCATTGGTTTTGGTGCGGAAATTAAGAGCATCAAGGAGAGAAACATCGGAGAAATTCTCCAAGATGTACAATCTCATGATATCTTAAAATTTGGAATTATTCCAGAATTGGTGGGTAGACTTCCAGTCATCACACCACTAAGCTCATTAACCAGTGAAGATTTTGTCAGAATTTTGAGAGAGCCTAAAAACTCTATGACAAAGCAATATACTGCTTTGTTCAAATATGACAAAGTTGAACTCGAGTTTGAAGAAGGCGCTCTCACAGCGATTGCCGAAAAAGCAATTGTTATGGGCATTGGCGCTCGTGGATTGCGCAGCATTATGGAGTCAGTCATGACAGAATTAATGTTTAACGTCCCCTCTGACGACACGATTGAAAAAATTGTAATAACCGAAGATGCTGTAAAATTTGGCACAGAACCATTGATTTACAGAAAAGCGGACGGAACAAAAAGCGCATCATAATAACAGTACTGAACGAGTCGCACAAATTCCTGCGGCTCGTTTTGGCAATCCTATAACTTGTAATTATTACAATTAGGTTTGTACAAAACTGCTAAAGTTATAACCGAAAAAGGCTCGTTCTTTGTCGGTTTATGCGAAAGGAACAGCTATGACAGAAAACAAAATTACAACCGAAAACGGCGAAATTGCAACAAACTTATATCCCGTTTTGCCTTTGCGTGGCATATCGGTTTTCCCCGGAATGTTGATAAACTTCGATGTGGAGCGCCCAATTTCTCTCGCAGCGCTAAATGCTGCAATGTCCTCTGACCAAAAAATATTTTTGGTAGCTCAGAAAGACATGTCTATGGGTATGCCTCACGATGAAGACTTATATACAATCGGAACAATTAGCAAAATTAAACAAATTCTGAGAATTCCCGGAACAAGCTCAGTTAGAGTTATGATTCAGGGCGAATCTCGTGGAAAAATTATTGAATACACCGCAAAAACACCTTGCATGTATGCAAAAATTGACATTATCGACGAGAAAAAAGAGGGCGGTAGCACACCAAAAACCGAAGCTATGATTCGTCAATGCTGTGGACTTTTGGAAGAATATATGCAACTTTCTTCTGTCGGTACTCCTGAACTCATCGTTAATGTAATGTCGCACGAAAATCCTGGATATGTCGCCGATTATGTTGCACAAAATATCTATTTGAAATATAATCAAAAGCAAATAATTTTAGAGGAACTCAACCAAGTCAAGAGACTTGCAACTCTTAACAAATTGCTTGCTAAGGAACTTGATGTTTTAAATATTGAGCAATCAATCCAAGAGAGCGCTTTGGAGCAGATGAGCAAAAATCAAAAAGATTATTATCTGCGAGAGCAACTAAAAGCAATACAATCCGAACTTGGCGACAGCGATGATACACTCGAAGAATTTGAGGAGTATGCAGTAAAAATTCAAAGCCTTGGTGCGCCAAAAGAAGTCGAGGACAAACTTTTAAAAGAGCTAAATCGACTTTCTAAACAGCCTCCAACTGGAAGCGAAGCCGCAGTTATTCGAAACTATCTCGATATTTCTATCGAGTTACCTTGGAACAAAAGAACTAAGGAAGTTTATGATATTGACCGCTCAAGAAAAGTTCTGGATGATGAACATTTTGGGCTTACTAAAGTTAAAAATCGTATCATTGAATTTTTGGCAGTCAAAAAACTTGCACCCGATATAAAAGGTGATATTTTGTGCCTTGTTGGTCCTCCCGGAACAGGAAAGACCAGTATTGCACAGAGTATTTCACATGCAACAAGCAGAAAACTTGCCAGAATTTCCCTTGGTGGTGTTCATGATGAAGCCGATATCCGTGGACATAGAAAGACATATGTCGGCTCTATGCCAGGTCGAATTATCAGCGGTATGCAACAAGCCGGAAGCAACAATCCCGTGTTGGTTCTGGACGAAATTGACAAAATGGGAAGAGACCATAGGGGAGACCCATCAGCGGCTTTGCTGGAAGCTTTAGATTCTGAGCAAAACCACGCTTTTAGAGACCACTTTTTGGAACTTCCTTTTGATTTAAGCTCAGTATTTTTCATCGCTACTGCGAATACAACTGACACAATTCCACGTCCGCTTTTGGATAGAATGGAATTAATCGAGTTGCCAAGCTATACCGATGAAGAAAAATTACAAATTGTCAAAAAGCATCTACTCCCCAAGCAAAGAAAAAAACACGGCTTAAACGGCAACAAAATTCGACTTTCTGATGGTGCGATTCGAGAAGTTATCAGCCTCTACACAAGAGAGTCTGGTGTTAGACGTTTAGAGCGTGAAATTGCGGCAATTTGCAGAAAGGTTGCAACAGGAATTGTCGAGGGTAAATTTGCCTCAATCACAATTCGTGCAGGGGAAGTTGAGCCACTTTTGGGTGCTCCACGATATAAAGACACCCATCTGATGCGACACGATGAAGTCGGACTTGTTCAAGGACTGGCGTGGACTGCTGTTGGCGGCGAAGTTTTAGAACTCGAAGTCAGCGTAGTTGACGGAACAGGTAAACTTGAGCTCACAGGTAATCTCGGCAATGTCATGAAAGAGTCTGCAAAAGCGGCGGTCACTTATATAAGAAGTCGCGCAGCTATTTTGGGAATTGACCCTGATTTCCATAAAAACAAAGACATTCACATACATTTCCCCGAGGGTGCTGTTCCAAAAGACGGCCCGTCGGCTGGTATCACAATGTGTGTCGGACTAATTTCTGCACTGACTTCAATTCCCGTTCGTCGCTCTGTTGCGATGACAGGCGAAATAACTCTACGCGGTCGTGTTTTACCCATAGGTGGACTGCGTGAAAAAACCATGGCTGCCCTACGTGCCGGCATAGAAACCGTCATAATTCCGGCAGCAAACGAAAAAGACATAGAAGAGATTGACCCTGCTGTAGCATCTGCCTTAAAATTTGTCACAACCGACCACATGGACAAGGTGCTCGACGTTGCTCTGAATCAATTTATTGACGAACAACCCACATTTGTTTCTGAGTTGATGCCCAATAATGTTGAGGCAAACAGTGCAGTAACAATCAGTCATTAATGAGGAAGAATAATGAATATCCATAATGTAAATTTTATACAATCAGTAGTAAACAAGAAAGATTTTTTCCGTGACGGAAAACCAACAATTGTTTTTTCAGGAAAGTCAAATGTTGGTAAATCCTCAGTTATAAACAAGCTTTTAAATCGCAAAAGCTTTGCAAGAGTTAGTGCTCAACCGGGCAAAACCATCCATATCAACTATTTTGATATAGATAAAACCCTATATTTTGTCGATTTACCCGGTTATGGTTATGCACGAGTCGCAAAGACAGAGCGTGAGCGTTGGGGAAGACTAATGGAAGAATTTTTCGCCGAAGATGGCTTGATTTCTCTTGGAGTTATGATAGTCGATTCACGTCACAAACCAACTGTGGATGACGTGACTATGGCACAGTGGTTTATGCACACAGGTTGCCCTTTGGTAATTGTTGCAAATAAAGTCGACAAACTTAAGAAAAATCAAATTGAGCCAAATATTGCAGTAATTCGTGAAACTCTGGGAATTTGGGAAGAAACAGAGATAATTCCATTTTCCGCCGAAAAGGGAACTGGTCGCGAGGAGCTAATGAAACGAATTGCAAAATTTGAGTAGGCCAATTTTTGACTTGACATTTTAGCCTTAAAATGGTATTATCCTTATAAGCTAATATTGTTTAAGTCGGTTGCTTGCGCATTAATAGGGAAGACAGTGAAAGTCTGTCACAGCCCGCTCTACTGTAATTGTGACGGTTTTATATTGCCCACTGAATTTTTAAATTCGGGAAGGGATAAAATCGGATGATCAAAAGTCAGGAGACCTGCCGAGATTAAAGTGATTAATTTCGGTGGGGAGAATTAGTCTATTTGTATTTAAACGCTACCCACATGGGTAGCGTTTTTGTTTTTCTCACCATATTAGCTAAAAAAATTATTAGGAGAGAAACAAAATGAAAAAACTACTTGCAACAATGTCACTGGGACTAGCCCTAACAATGACAGCCTGTGGAGGCTCTCCCAGCGTTGAAAGCCCAACTCCAACAGCTGCACCGCCAGAAGAAAGTACACCAATTGAAAGTGTTGCTGTTGAAAGTACTGGTCCGGAAGCTTCCGAAGATTCGCATTATCCTGTAACTATCGTTAACTACAATTACGAAGGTGAAGAAGTCGAATTTACTTACGAAAAAGCACCAGAAAAAGTCGTTGCCGGCTATCAAGGAACTATAGAAACCATGATTGCACTAGGACTTTCAGATAAAGTTGTCGCTTCATTCGGACTGGATAACCCCGTGAAAGCCGAATGGGAAGAGGGATTTAACCAAGTTAACTACCAAGCAGAATTACGCTATCCTGACAAGGAAACTATGACAATGTTTGAGGCGGATATGATTTTCTCATGGAGTTCACTTTTTGCTGACGACCGCTCAGGTGCAACCGAGGGTTGGAACGAGGGCGGAGTTGCCACATTTATTTCCTCAAACACAAGACGTGGTGGACACGCAAGGACACTTGAAAACGAATATAACGATATTTTAAATTTAGGAACTATCTTTAATGTCGAATCTGAAGCTCAAGCTTTAGTCGACGAGATGAAAAACGAAATTGAAGAAACTCTTGCAAATGTCCCCGAGGGCGAAACCATAAGCGTTGCAATCATCGAACCAACTTCATCAGGCACTATCACAAACTATGGCGAAGCAAGCCTTGCAGGTGACATGGTTCTTGCTCTTGGCGGTGAACTTGCAATCCCAAGCAGTGAGGACTTTGGCAAAGAGGACTTGATTGCCGCTGACCCTGACGTAATCTTTGTGGTTTACATGGCATATTCTGGCGAAAGCCCTGAGGAAGTTATGCAAACTCAACTAGATACAATTAAAAATGACCCAGCACTTGCTTCTCTAAGCGTATCAGAAAGCGGAAAAATATTTCCAATAATGCTCGGTGATATGTACGCAAGTGGCCCTCGCACCATGGATGGAATTAAGACAATTTCCGAGGGGATGTACGGTAACTAGTTGTAATATTTATAATTAAATAAAATTTTTTCATCCTTTGTTAAAAAAATAACCCCCTAGGGGGCTTGCGAACTGCATTTTAATGAGATAAAATGTTAAAGAAGAACGATGGAGGGTGAAAAAATGAAAAAATTACTTGCAACATTATCATTAACTTGTACACTAGGTTTAACAGCTTGTGGTGGGGGAGATGTAGCAGAAACAACCACTCCAACCGAGGCACTGCCTGTGGAAGCAACACCTGTAGTTACGGAATCAGTCGAAGACTCACATTATCCTGTTACAATAACTAACTACAATTACGCCGGTGAAGAAGTTGAGATAACTTTTGAAAAAGCACCGGAAAAGGTTGTCGCCGTTTACCAAACAGGAATTGAAACTTTAATCGCACTGGGACTTGAAGAACATGTAGTCGCTTCATACGGGCTTGACGAGGCAATTTCTCCTCAGTACGCAGAGGGTTTTGAAAATATGAACTATGATGATTCAGTTTTCATGCCAGATAAAGAAACAGTAACTTTACTTGAACCAGATATGGTAATCTCTTGGAGTTCATTTTTTGGCGATAATAGAATCGGTGATGTCCAGCCATGGAACGAAAATGGTGTCGCAACATACATCACAACAAACACAAGACGTGGTGGACACGCAAGAACACTCGAAAATGAATATCAAGACATTATGAATATAGGTACTATTTTTAATAAGGAAGCAGAAGCACAGGCAATAGTTGATGAAGTTAAGGCGGAAATCGAAACTGTGCTGGCAAATGTCCCCGAGGGTGAAACTGTAAGAGTTGCGATTTTAGAACCTTATGAGGGCGCAATCACAAACTACGGTGCAAACAGCCTACCGGGCGACATGGTATTAGAGCTAGGCGGCGAACTTGTCCTACCAGAAGATGGAACACTTGGCAAGGAAGACGTTATAGCAGCAGACCCTGATGTCATATTTGTAATTTATCTGCCATATGTTGGCGGACATCCCGACTCTATTATGGCAGAACAACTCAGCTATTTCTATGATGACTCAGCTTTTGACTCATTAATTGCAAAACAAAACGATAAGATTATTCCTGTAACTTTGGTCGACGTTTTTGCGTGTGGCCCAAGAGCGATAAACGGAATTAAAACTTTATCCGAGGGAATGTATCAGGTAGGAGAGTAATGAACCTTTCAAACAATAAAGGAAAATCGAGCACCTCGTTTTTCCTTCTCGCCATAGTATCCGCTGTGGTACTATTGATTTTTTCCATACTTATAGGCGTTGGATTTGGTACAATTTCTATACCAATCAATGAAGTTTATAGCGTTTTAATGTATAAAATATTCGGAATTGGCTCATACGAGCTATGGGGAACAGGTAGCGTTCACGATGTTGTCTGGCTTATCAGACTACCGAGAATTATTCTTGCAGTTGCCGTTGGAATGGGGCTTTCAGTTTGCGGAGTTGTCATGCAAGCTATAGTCAAAAATCCACTTGCAGACCCTTTTGTTTTGGGTGTTTCCTCAGGAGCATATCTGGGTGCAACACTATCAATGGTTTCAGGTTTTTCTGTTTGGTTTGGGGCAAACTCCATGGGTGTTTTCGGTTGCATAGGTGCATTGATTGCATCATTTTTGGTTATGAGCCTTGCTAATCTTGGCGGTAAATCAAACTCAATAAAGCTAATTTTAGCCGGCACAGCCATAAGTGCTATTTGCTCTGCATTTTCAAACTTTATCATAATAATGTTAAACGATTCCGATACTTCCGCCGTTGTCCAATGGTCTATGGGTGGACTTGGTGGAGCTGATTGGGAAAGTAATCCCGTAATTTTAACGGTTATTGTTCTGGGAACAGTATTTTTCTTAACTCAATCGAGAGTTTTAAATCTAATGCTACTCGGTGACGATTCAGCAGTCACACTCGGCACAGATGTGCACAGATGGAGGATTTTATATCTTATAATAGCCTCTTTAATGGTTGGTTTTTCAGTTTATAAAGCAGGTATGATTGGCTTTGTTGGCCTTGTAATACCCCACATGGTCAGGATGGTTTTTGGAACTGACCACAGGAAACTTTTACCCCTTTCTGCACTCTTCGGTTCGATTTTTCTGCTCTGGGCGGATATACTGTGCCGAAGAGTGCTACCCGGAAATGAAATTCCCGTTGGAATTTTAACGTCAATGGTTGGCGCTCCCGTGTTCATCTATTTGATGGTACGCAAAAAATATGGTTTCGGAGGACGAGATTAATGGACATTCAAACAAAGGATATCGAAGTTAGCTTTGACAGTGTTTCCATACTAAAACAGGTTGATATAAGCGCTGGTAGAGGTCAATTTGTCGGGCTTCTTGGCCCTAATGGAAGCGGAAAAAGCACCCTGTTGAAAGCTGTCTACAGGGCGCTGAAACCATCTGGCGGTGCAGTTTTGCTCGATGGAAAGCCCTTGAACCAGTGGTCAATTAAGGATTCCGCAAAAAAAATGAGCGTTGTTGCACAGCACAATTATTATAATTTTGATTTTTCTGTTCAGGACATTGTCCTCATGGGTCGCTCACCACACAAAAAAGTGCTAGAGCGCGACTCCTCTAAAGACTATGACATCGTTTCAAACTGTCTTGAAGTAGTCGGCATGAGTGATTTTTCAGAGCGCAGTTTTTCAACGCTTTCCGGTGGAGAGCAACAGAGAGTTATTTTAGCTCGTGCTCTCGCTCAAGAAACTGACTGCCTAGTCCTCGACGAGCCCACAAACCACCTTGATATCAAGCATCAACTTGACCTTATGAATTTAGTCAAAGGCTTGGATAAAACTGTAATAGCAGCAATTCACGACCTTAACATTGCTGCCATGTACTGCGACTATATCTACGTCTTGAAAGATGGAAAAGTTTTTGATGCCGGCGAAACAAGAAAGGTCTTGACAACTTCACTTATTAGAGAAGTTTACGAGGTTGAATCTGAAATTTTTGTTGATACTTCGGGACTTTTAAGAATTTTTTTCGCAGCAAATAACACACCAATTCGCTCGGTGTGTTAAAATCCTAAATCTTCGTTTATGATGATAATTTCCATTTCCATGTCGTGCATTTTTGCAAAATAAATGGTCATCGCATTGCAAATTCTCATTTCGCTTTTGCAATCGTAGCACCTATCTCCTTTAATTGCACATGGAGTTTTGTATCCTAAGCGCTTCGCATTTGTCGGAGCAGCTATATTCCTAGCTCTCCAAATTGCCTCATC
>CAYJLH010000014.1:0-17902 GCA_964370925.1 uncultured Oscillospiraceae bacterium
CAACTCCGATGACTGTGCCCGTGATGACACTTCGACCACGAAATGATGCGTAAATTGAGTTCCACTCTTGCTGTTCCTCGGGTGTTAAATTTCGGTCTAGCTCGTTGAAATTAAGCCCATAAAAGTTCTTTTTTTCGGTTAAAACTTCCGAAACTAGATCTTCGTTAAACTCCTCGTTTAATTCAATAACTTCATTTTTCTTTGACATAATTTTTCCTCCCAATTTTAATTTTTTGTCAGTTCAAAATACTTGTGTGTATCGTTTTCTTGCCTCACTGCAAGGAAAGTTTTACTTGGAATTATGCAGTTTTTGACTGTTTCACCTCCCGAACTTAAAATTATGACTTTCTCAAATTCAGAAAACTTTAGAGAAGTGTTATTTAAGTGTTTTTCAGAAATAACAGTAAAAAATGCTTTTTTTCCACTGTTTACGGTTGAAAATTTAAGTAAAATTCCTTGTTCGACTTGTGACTTAAAATCCAAAACCTCACCTTTAGACAGCTCCAACATCACATCTACCGCTTCCAAAACAAGTGGTTCGGTATTTGAATTCACCCTTAAAACCACATCATCTATGACTGTAAGTTTGCAGTTCAAATACTGCATTTGCCTGAGTATTTTCTGTGTAAAATCATCAGTGAAATTTGCATGAAATTTAGAATTTATAAGCACCGTAAGTTGAGAGATTTTAATGCAAGGAAGCCTGTCCAAAACTTCCAAAACATAACGCTGTTGCTTTGTCAATAGCATAATTTCACCCTCCCGATGGTGGCGCTCGCAGAGCGTTGAGGTATGGGTCAACCATCAAATCACTCTCGCTTTCTGCAATACAATTGAGAATTGTGACCATCGTGTAGGCGGTGGAATTTCTAATGTTTTGCTCGAAATTATTGGCAAGTTTACGCTCTGCTTCACGCAAAATCATCTCATCAAGCAGTTTTAATTTTCGCCTAAGCCGACTTTTTGGCAAGTTTGCACTGCCGAGCCTGACGCTTTCAGAGTAAAAAATTCGCTCAATTGCGTTCTCAAAAACAACAGCAGTTTCATGTGCAAAACTCTGTAACTCACATCTCTCTAAAACTTCTAAAAGCTCTTTTTCCTCATCCACTTCTCTCAGTGACGAATGACTGACTTCAGTATAACTCCCTTTAGTTTTATTTATTTCTTTATAACTTGACCGCAGATTTTGCGGTTCTTGAACATCAGATTTTGTGGTTGTAAAATCTTTTATTTCGCCGTTCTTAACACCAGAAAACTGAGGTTTTGACTCATCAAGAAGCTCAAAATCTGAGTTTCTTATGCTGTTTTCTTCACTGTCTGGGGCAACAAACGGCGTACATTCATAGTCTGAACTTTCGGTGGAATTTACAGTCGCAAGGTAGATTTGATTAGCTTCACCACGACCGCAACGCTTCTCCCAAATCAGGGAAAGTTTAACCAAAGTTTTAAAGGCTGATGTCACTCGTTGCTCGCAAATTCTAAGCTCTTTTGCCAAGGATTTTCGAGGGAAAATGACAAAGACTTCACCATGTTCGTTGACCCAAGCGTTTCTACGTGAGAGCTGAAAACGGTTAAGCAGAAATGTGTATGTGACCTTCGCTTCGAGGCTCATGTCGCAGTATCGTGGGTCGGAAAATAGCCAGCGTGGCATCTGCATGTGGTAGATATTTTGTATGTCGCTTTGCTTCATTAGGGTAAATTCAGGGCGGTTGGTTAATTTGGCGGCTTTCATAAAATTTCCTCCTAAAATTTTGTTGCTAATATAAAGAAATAAGTGTATAATAAATGTAGAATAAATTTATTTAAGGAGTGATTTGGGTGTCAGATAGCACTATTGAGAAAGAACTAGCTGAGGCAAAACTTCTCGAAATATTAATCGCTTCCAAGCATGAATGCACGGTCGGTTCGGGTGCTATTTCAATTGAGGCTATGCGTTTGGAATTAGATATCATTTATCAAAACTAATATAATTATATACATTAACCCTCAACTTCCAAGTTGGGGGTTAATCATTTTCCATCAGCGAACTCACTGAAGTTTCCACCATGCCGATTTCATAGTTTTCTGCACCTAAATCTTCAATTTCCTCCACATGATTTGTGGTTTCAAGCACTGTGTTTTCGACTGTTTTTTCCATTCTCCACTTAGGAACGTAGTCCCTGACAGGAGAGTGTTTCAACTTATTAAATGCTTCGAATTCGTCAGGAATTATTTTATAAAGCAGCATCGGACTTTGCCCACGTAGCAAAAGCAGGCACTGTTTGTTGTCCATGCGAAGTACTTCGTCAGGGAGCATGAGCGCGCGTTGTGTGTTGCTTCTGGTCTGCGAATATGGTCGAGTGCTTGAGTAAACAGGCGAGAACAGGGGCATAAGTGGAAATTGGTTATTTTTGACACCGATTGTGACATATCCGCACTTGTCCGAAATGTATTTTGCTGTCATTTGGTCATTGCACCCTAGGCAAATTTGGAGGTCGCAGTTGCCTATTAACTCCTCCCACTCCTTTTTCTCGTATCGGTCGGAAAGTTGAGAGATGGATTGCACAATGATTTGGCAATTTATACCACGGCTACGACAGACTGACAGTACTTTCTTAAAGTCCACCAGTTTACCAATATTACAAAATTCTTCCAAGCAAACATTGACAGTCATAGGCAGCCTACCGTTGACCCCCTCACGGCGAGCGTAGGTCATAAGTTGCGAAAACAGTTGCGAGAAAAACAGCGAACTCAAAAACTCCAAGCTGCTATCTTGGTCAGAAATAGCACAAAAATATGCACAAGGTTTTCGTCCCGGAAGGGTCAAATCAATCTCGTTATACGCAGTGATTTTGTCTACCAAAGGGTTTTGAAAAACAGAAAGCCGATTGCCCAAACCTATGGCGATATTTCCCCAAATTTGGCGATTAGCGAGTTTGAAAAGTCCGTAAGGTGCTTTCGCTGGGTGACTTTTTGGCAAAGAATTCATAATCCCCTCCAGCCCCTGGAAGCTTTCACTTGACAAAATTTTGTAAACTGCACCCAAACTGCGCTGTTCCATCGGCAAAGGATTTCCATTTGCGTCCTTCAAAGTGTTGACGTAATGCAAAAGTGCTACCAGTAAATTTAGCTCTGCCTTGCTCCAGAAGTCCTGCCTATCCTCAGAATTTGAGGTGTTATTAATCACTACTTCGGCGATTGATTGCACCAGATTTGGGTCGTCATCAACTGCTGAAAGGCAGTTCCAAGCATCGGAATTTTCCATATCCAAAAGGTTGAAAAGTCGAACTTCAAAGCCCTGTTCACGAAGATATGAGGACATGGTTTCGTACATTTCGCCCTTTGGGTCGACCAAAACCAAGCTCTCACGTTCATTTCTTTTGGCTGCACATTGTAGGATAAACGGCTTCACAAAACCACGGCTTTTGCCCGAGCCTGTTGCACCATAAATCATGGTGTGTTCGGTCAGACCACAGTTTTTCTTGAGTGTTATATATTCGGAAAATTTGTCATTATCGTCCTCGTTTGTCTTGATTTTACCCAAAATTGTACCCGAAAGATTTTCAACAGAGCCTGTGTCTAAAATTTTGGACATAGCTTTTTGTCCATAAAACCGCTAGTTCCGTGTGTTCCATCAGGCAAAATATCAAAGCCACGCTTGTCTTTTGTAAATTTGTAGCCAGAGAAAAAGCTGTAACCTTTTTTAGTAATTAGGCAAATTAAAAGCGCTATGACAGCTGTTGTTCCGAGTCCAAACGGCGTGAAAATTACGAACCAATTCAGAAACGGATTCCAAATCCAAATGCTATCTATTACTTCGCCGGTGGTGTTGAAAGTGGAATTTATTCCAAGTCTGAGTGAGTTTAAAAACATACCGTAAACATACCACGCAAGCAATGCCAAGGGTATGTAAAATGGTAATTTGCCTTTGTTTCGTGAGAGCCATTTTCCAGTTTTTATTTCCAGTCGACTTTCAATTTTTTCTATTATTTGGGATAATTTGGGCATGGATTACATCTCCTTTCGGTGAAATAAACACTTCATTTCTCGGGTTTTTATACTCACCCAAAAACTCGTCTATGCTTTCTTGTGTCAAAGTGAAAATTCTACATTTGTTATTGTATCGCAAATTTAAAACCTCCCGAACTTGCCCATCTAAGGCTGCTATAGATAAATTTTGCTCCGACTTGCACAGTTTGTCAATTCTATGCAAGTCCATATCCACAGCTAAAGCAAATGGCCTTTCGTCAAAAATTGCATCAAAAGTTGCTGCTTTGGGTGGAGGTCTGTAACGACTTTTTAAAATGAATTTTGTCAATTTTTCACGGTAATTTTCCTGTGACATAATGCGTAATTGGGTCACACCAGTCACATCACAGGAACAGAGGTGAACAGGAATGGGACACTTTCGGTACGCTTCACCATAAGAAATTAGGCGGTCATTCGTTTCGGGAATTTCACTTTCAAGCTCATTCAAAATCGTGGATAAAGTTTCACCCACAAAAATCATGGAATGTGCTTTTTTATTTAAAGTAGAAGTGTTATTTGAAAAAGTTGACAGCTCGTCATAGAGTAAGATTTTACCTATTTCCGGACGTACAAAATGGACATTACAGAGCATATCGGGAAAATTTGCGACAGCTGCAATGCGTGTATTTGACCATGGATTTTGCACACGACCTCGGGTGACAGCTGGAAGAAATATGCTCGGAGTTTTGGTGAGTTCATTAATGCTCAAGTTGAAAACAGATGAGCCAGAACTGTAAAATAAATTCATAATCTTGGACAGCGAAAGCTTCCTCACAATCGCATCAGGTCGGTAAGTTTGGTAGGCGATTGGAAGCTTGTCACCATAGACTTTTTCCAGAAAATCATGTCCTTTTGACGTCAAGATAAATGCACCACTGGTGGCGTGAACCTTGATGAATTTCATCGTTAACAAATTCGAAAATTCGGACTCATCACTAGGGTGCATGTACTGACACCAACGCAACATTCGGAGCAAATCAACATCGTGAGCACTGAAAAGCAAGCTCGCACCTCCCATCGTTCCTGCGACACCGAAACCCTACTTGCACCGCTGACGGCGCAAGTACGATTTCGGTGTTTTGGGATAGTTTTTTCTCGAAAATCTTCTAACCCCCCATAGAAGGAAGCTTTTTGGCAACTGCATAGAAACGGTAATGCAGTAATTACAAGGGTTTTTCCTAGAAAAGCGCACAAGATTTTTTCCATTTCAAAAATCCAAACTCAAACGTCATTTTTTTAATTTTCTTCCATGCTCAAAATCTAGCATAAAAATTTTTGACTGCATAATCTCCCGAATGTAAGGCAAAAAAATCTGACGCATCCGCCATGTCTAGCACGGTAATATGTGTCACATTTTCATTACTCTGGGTTGAAATTAACACAACGCCAAGGCTGTATTGGTCGTCGTCTGGGACGACTTTTCCTTTGAGTGCATTGCTCACAGATTTCCAGCCTTTGTTGTCTTGGTCGAACACTTTCCGCCCCTCAATATTGCTGTGTTCGTCTATAATCATGAGTGCATTTTTGCCGTAGTATGGAAGTTGTTTGCCATCAAATTCGTAGTCATCAAGCTTACGTTTGAGTGTATCCGTCAGCCAAAATGGCGACTGAAATCTACAATGGGGGAGTAGCGAATTAATGCGAATGTGTATCCAACTATTTCCAAAAACTTCAACATATCCTGTCGTAGTTTCTGTCTTTAAATTACTTTTACTTCCATATTGTCCCACTCCTGTGCTGTGTTTTTCACATAAATTTCTAAGCTCCAAAACTGCTTTTTCAAAACTCGCCATGGTTTGCTCCAGTGTTTTCTGAAGTTTTTCGGGCGAACTGCTTGCGCCGTTTGCCAAGGCGACAAGACTGCCTGTTGAGGTAAAAGAATTTCCAACTAAAGTCTGAATTTTGGACATATCATTTTTGAAATTATTCATTTTTTCTCACTCTCCTTTCCATAATTTCTCAAGTCTGTTGGCGATGTTGTAATCGCCTGATACTCTCTTTGTGTTGCGTGGAACGCAATTGGTACGTGGTTATACCCTATGCAGAGTAGCCCTTCGCCACGTCTAAATCTGGTAATTTGCCTGACCTCATCTTCGGATAAATTTAACACATTTTGAATTAATCTTGCCTCTTGTTCTTCCATTTGCATGACAAGCTTTATGCGTGAACTGTCCAAAATTCCTTTGCCGTATTTTCCGCCCTCAAGTCCGAATAAATCCTGCATACCTTGGGTTGAAGTGATGGCAATTCCACCCAAACCACGAATTGTTTTTACCATTTCCATTATGAAATTTGCGACCAAAGGATTTGACCCAGCGCCCGCAAGTGCCCACAATTCGTCCGCCATCAGAGCTGAAAGACCTGTGCCTGTGTTCATTATTACGTCATTTGCAAAGTCCGTTGCCATGAAAATTCCAGGTAAAATTAAGTCGTCAGGCATACCCGAGGTGTCCAAAACAATATACTTATTGCCTGTGTCAATGTTGGTTTTTCCACCCATAGATGAGGCTGAACCTGTGACAAATCTTGTCAAAACCACTGATAAATGTCGTGTTTCCTGCCTTGCTGATAGTACTTCAAACCAATCAGGAATGGTAGGAACTTCCTTTGAATTTCCATTTTTATCAAAGAGAGAGGCGTTGTCAAAAGTTATGCCAAAATTTCCATAACATTCGACCAGAGAAGCGTCTAAGTAGTTTTTATCCTCGTCTGTCAACTCCTTCTTTAGTAGTGAATAGAATATGATTAGACGTGAAATTTTGTCTGCAAGTACCGAATCTTCTCGCACGCTCAAATTCTTTAAATCTGAATAATTATCCAGACTTGTTCGACGAATGTCCATGATATTTATGCAGTCTTTTGACGAGGGCGAAAGCTTAATAAATTGACCTCCGATTTGCTCACAAAGAGGTCGAAATTCGTGTCCTTTTTTGGGTACTATATAGATTACTTGCCGACCTTGTTGGCGTAGTCTACCGCCTATACATTGCAAGGTGAAAGTCTTACCAGCGCCCGACGAACCGCCGACCCAAAGGTTGCCGTTGGTGTATTTATAGTCGTCGTAAAAATCCAGAAATGCAGGCGATTTGTTATACATGTTCAGCCCTAAAAATATGCCATTTTTGTCGCTTAATTCATACGAAGCAAATGGAAAAGCAGCTGCAACTCCGCTCGTGAGAGCATTTCGTTTACTCTTACGCTCTATGTCCACATCCAGAGAAACTACGGGCAAGGATGACAAAAAAGCTTGCTCATTTTTATAGTCGCAACGTCGTGCAATCATGTCAATCGAGGTGCAAAGTGTTTCGACTGCACCGACACGCTGTTCAAGAGTTTCGGCGTTGTCTGCCGTGACCTCAATCACGGTGTGCATGTAGTAAAAATCCTCACCCTCACGGTTCATAACTTCTTTCAAATAAAGACCCGAGGCGATGGCACTATCCAGTTCTTCGTAGTCCTGACGGGTGTCGCCGATGTCCTTCATGCGTGAGCGATTTACCATAGTTGTCTGGGCGATTTTGGATAAAGTTTTGTCTTTTGCTTGCCGTTTTACCGTAAAATGTAAGCTGACACCTTCACCAGCTTCAACCAAAGGCGACAACCAACCCGAGTTCACAGTGGTGGTGTAACCATAGCCCGTGACATAAAGATAGGCATGAAAAATGCCGTCAACTATGATGTAGTCACGGCTTTTTGTGTCGATTGTGGTCGGGGATAAAATGTCTAAAATTGTGGTTGAACCAGCTTCGAGTTCACTTAAATCTGGCTTTTCCTCGCCGAAAATTAGTTTTTTCAGGAAGGATTGTTTTGGGATGATTTCTTCGTCTTCGTTTTGAGCTAACTCTGGAGGGTCTTTAATTTTTTTCTTCATGTGTTTCACTCCTATGCTTGAATTTTTTTAAAATTTTGTATATAATATAGAAAAGGGAGGTGCGAGAATGGTATACACTATAGATGAACTTAAAAATATAATTTCTCCAATCGCAATCCAATACGGACTCCGGGCGGTTTATGTGTTCGGCTCGTATGCCACGGGAACTGCGCACTCCGAAAGTGATGTCGACATTTTAGTTGATACAAATGGTACAAATTTAACCAGCCTTTTTACTTTGGGTGCTTTGTACTGCGACCTTGAAAATGCTTTAGGTAAAAATATTGACCTCTTAACCCTCAACTCACTTGAACAGGAGCATAGATTTGAAAGTGATTTGGAATTTAGACGTAGGTTGGAGGAGGAAAGGACTGAAATTTATGCTGTCGCCTGATTTACAGAGAATTGCGCGAATTCGTGACTATTGCGAAGAAATCCGCAAAACCATCGACAGATATGGTAATGATTTTGATATTTTTGATACTGATGCTGATTACCAACGTTCGATTTCATTTAGCATTTTGCAAATAGGCGAACTTTCTGGTGGACTTTCTCAAACATATAGAGAAACTACTGCAAACAGAATTCAATGGGGACCGATAAAAGGTATGCGCAACATGGTTGCACATAGCTACGGAAGTATGAGCAGAAGTATAATCTGGGAAACTGCGACTGTGGATGTTCCAGTGCTTAGACAATTTTGCGAAGAACAGTTAATTTGAGTTTTCCTCATAAATCCCATGCACAGCAGAAACCATATCGAACACACCGCTTGGAAGTTTAACTCTCCGTGCGGTGTTTTTGTTTATAATCTCGTACAAAAGTTCTAAAACAGCGTTGTCAGAAAATCTTGGTTCTAGCACTTCCAGACCGCACAAATCCAAATATCGTCTGGCTGTGTCGGCTTCCTCCATCAACCTTTGGGCGATTAATTTCACTGTGTTTCGTTTGGCTTTCATCTGCGGTTCGTACTCAAAAACCATGAAAAATCTGTGCGTTATCGCCCCGTCTGAGCCGAAACGTGAAATTTCTTCCACGTTATCCTCTATCATGCTTCTGCATAATTCGTCGCTTTCGACCTCGGCGCATTCCCTCATTCTCGATACATAATCTGCCATATCCGCCTTTTGAGTGAACACAATAATTTGTAAAGTATTGGGAGCGATTTTGAGGTATGAAGCGAATGCTGATACTATATTTTGCCTGTCATTAGGAGATTTTAGATAGAAGTTTACAGGCAAAATTTCAATAATTTTTACAAATCTGTTGTCTTTTGTAATGAGAGTACCGCCGATTATATTCTTAATGGGAAGCCACGCTTGAATGCTGTCACGATAAGAATTATTTTCATTTATGTGCTGAATTTTACCGCCGAAAATAGCTTGCTTTAGGTTCATTGTTTCACCTCACCTCTGTAATGAATTTGCCTACGATTTTTCCTCCAACGCCACCACATCTGCGCCCAACGTGACAAACTGTCATCGCTAATTCCTATCAAACCAAAGCCGCCAACGGGGACTATAATTACCAGTATAAAAATTACTTTTTTGCTCAATTCAAATGGAACAAACAGAAAACTCAGGTAGATTATTGGTGCTGTAAGTATCACGGTTTCTATGGTGTTTCGTATTTCGAATACACCAAAAAGCCTGCCTGCATCAGTGAAATTTGTCGGAATATGATAGCTGTCATAACTCATAACTATGCTCCTCGACCATGGCAGTTAAGCTACCCTCGTGCGACAAAAAGTCCTCGGTCAGATTAAATAATTCTGCCCTCCTATTTTCTATAACTTTCAAAAAGGCTGAGTGAATTTTCATTTGTGTAGCTTTTTCTATGCCTGTTGAACTGAGTTCAATTTCACTTATTCGCTGTGGAGATAAGCCTATGGTTTTGCCCAATTCAGGGCATGAAATTTTGTATTTTAATCTTAATAACCTCATTTTTCTAACTTTCATGATAAAATCTCCTGTCAATGATAGTCAATATATTCGATTTCACACCAACCTTGCCAACCTCGACTGTCAAGCTCTGTCATAACAACTCCGTACTTTGTGCCCATAGCCTCGACCACCATTCCGTCACCAATATAAACCCCGATGTGGTCTTTTTTCCAGACTGCAAGCCCTGGAGTGTCTGGCATTGTCGCCATTGTTCCACGCACACTTGCACCGTTGTACATCTGATCAGCACTGAAATCCGGCATACCGTTTGTGCCATATTCAATAGCCAAATTTTCAGGGTTCAACCAACCGTAACCCTTGATTAAACCAACGCAATCAGTAGTTCTTCGACCTAGCCAATTTTCACGAATGAAGCTTGAATAATTTCCAACTCCACTGGGATATTGTGCCAATTTGTAATCAAAAAGTGCATCGGTTAAGACGCTACCGAAAGTCCCCCAAACATAGCCCCAACCGTTTTCGTAAGCCTCTTTTGCATATGTAGCAAGGTCAAGATTGTTCTTAGTTTCGGGGTTGATGAATCCTGAAATATCTATGGTATTATCGCCATTGCCGCCATATAAAATATCTCCGTCATAGCTAGTATCGCCACCGTAATCAGGTGGGGAAATATCAAAATAATCTCCATATTCAGAGAGTGCATCACTTTTGAAAAGTGTATTTTGTAAATTCTCCGACCAATTTTTCTTCTCATCGTTAAAATCTAAGTTGTTCATTAAAATTTGAGGGTCAAGTGCGTCGAAATTGACTTTCAAAGTGACAGTTTCGTCACCGAAAATTGAGCTTTCATATGCGAGTGAAGCGATGCTCAAATCCTGAATTTGTACCGTTGTCATCACTGACAAATCTTGCTGATTGTTTACTGAATTTATGGCAATCAGCCAGTACAAATCCTCCTCGTCAAACTCGCTTGTTATCTCTATTTCATCAATTTCTATGCCCTCAGCCTCATATTCGCTAACTAACCTAGTGACAATAATATCCATTTGTGCTCTCTGAAACTCATCCAAATTCATATAGGTAGAGCCGAGAAGTTGTGCCTGACCTGTCATTTCTTTGATGTTTTTACTTTCGGCAGAGTCAAACCCGAAGAAAATATTTGGCAAAGAACTTATAGCAATAAGCGGAAATATGAATATGAAAAACAGCACCCAAGCCAGTATTTTAATGGCAAGGGGTGCTGTTTCCTTTATAGCGACAAGTGCGCCTCCTTTCAGCCCCGAAAACAATATAGCCTTTGTAATTCGTGTGGCACTTTTTGCAAAATTTGCACTATTTCCGCTTTTGTCTTTGTCGTGCACCCACATCACCTCTGTTCAATTTTTGCTCAGTTTTGCGAGTTTCAAAACCTAGGTTTTCCTGCCTTGCTATTGTTTTGAAATTTGGGTTTTTGATATTCGAATTTCCTTTAACATCAGCTCTGCTTGCTTCGCTTAGCTTACTTCTTTCGATATTTCTTTCAGAACTTTTCTCGGAATTTCTTGCAGTTTCGGAGCGATGATGAACTCTTCGAGTATCTGTGGTATTGTTAAAATTAGTTGTGCTCGAAAACATTTGTTGTTCCTGCTGTGCCGTTTGTCTACTTGTTTTTGAAGCGATGTTATCAGAATTTCTTTCGGTAAACCTACTGAGGTTTTGAAATTGCTGAGAATGTGTAGAGTTCTTAGATGTCTCGGTGCTCGGTTTGGAAACATCATTTCCAGTCGAAATACTACTGTATCTTGTAGTGCTACTATTGCGAGTTCTTATATTTTGATTTGACACACGCTCGTTTTGAATAGAAGTAAAACGTGTTCCTGCCGTGCTGTTTCGCACAGAGGAAGTGTTTTCACTGCTTTGAGTGCTGCGAGCATTTGCAGATGTAACACTAGAAAACTTTCCTTCGCTTGTATCGGATGTTTGCTTAGAGTTTCTAAAGCCATGCGTGTCGGATTTAGTCAAATTTGAATTTACACCATTTGCAACCCCTTTTTCATTTACTGAATTATGATTTTGCAAATGTGAATTTGCCCTGAACATGCCAAATGGAACAGCTGTGGAACGAAAACCTCCATTCTGAGTATTAGAATTACTGTCCATTTGCTGTGCCGTTGCATTTGAGCTAGAGTTGAAATTCTTGGAATGCTGATGACTGCCGACGCTTGAATTATTTGCGTGAGAGCTTTGTGCTCTCTGCGTGCCCATGTTTTGAGGATTACTAGCATTATAGTTTTGCAAATTTTCTTGACTTCTAGTGCGTGTGTTGTTTGAATTTTGTGTATTATTATTTGAAGTGCTGGAGCTGTTATTTTTGCTTGAAGAATTGCTATATGCAGCGGAATAAGAGTTCTTAGCACTGTTAGTATTTGTGTTGGGCGGAGTATATGGTGGTCTTTTATTTGGGCTAGTTTTTACAGATTTTGTAATATTTTTGCCAACATTTTGCCCCATGGAACGAACAATCGCATATGTAAGCATTCCAGGTAAGCTCCGCCCCAAAGGGTCACCTGTCATTGCAGGGTTTAGCCCTATTCTGGTAATGATACCGTCAATTTTTCTTGCAACTTTTACTATTCCGAAAACTAAAAACATCCACGGAAATACTTCAACGCCACTTGGCATAAATGATAGTACAGATAGCAATAGTTTGAAAAATATGATGTGTGACACCATTACAAAGCACATGGAGGCGAACATTCTGCACCAGCCAGTAAATATATCAGAAGTGCTTCGGCTTCCCCCGACGCCGAAAGCGAGTGGTGCACAAATGGTTAATATCGCCAACACTATATGCCTCTCTGCTATTTCAAAAAGTAGACCAAGAACTTTAAACATTATAATAACTCCTGTTATTACTACTAAAATCCATGCAGCTGAAAGACCTGAGAAAGTAGCGTCTTCAGGTAATGTGATTTCCACAGCTTCGGGTATTTCAAACATCTCAATTATCGTAGATGTTATGTCCAGTCCGATTTCACAAATCTGAGGACTTACCAAAAGTAAGAATGAGAATACAAAAGTTCGCAAAAATAGCAGTTTTGGGTCTTCCCCCTCAAAACCCAAGCCTGTTGACATGCTTTTCACAGCTTGAAACACTAGATTTCCGATTAATAATGCCCAACCAACGGAAAGCATGATTTGCATAAATGTGTCGATTATGGGTATGTTTTCTCTGAAAAATGTAAAATCCATGCTAATAATATCTAGAAGCACAGATGAAAAATATTCCCATGTTTCTAATACTAAACCATATGTCCACTCTACAAACCCTTGGAAAATTAACTCTAGCAAAATTGTTCACCCCCAGTCATGCAATATATAGAGTTGTTTTTCATCACTAGCCGTTTAGGCTGGTGATAAAGTTGCTAAGTCGCTAAATAGTGGCACGATATATGCGATAAAGGCGCCGATGCCGTTGATGATAATCCATGCTATCCAAATTCTTTTCAACCAATCCCGCGATTGATCAACCTTATGTTGGTTATTTGACAGCTTTGCACCGACAACGGCGACAGCCGACATCAGCCCTGCGAGCACTGTGCTAATTCCTGCGATTTGCCCATAAACATCGACAATAATTCTGTCCGCCGCTGCCCACATATCCTCCGCCGCAAGTGCGACGATCGACTGCGATATTATAAAAATTATTGCGAGCATAGTGGTCAAATAATATCTCCCAAGTTTTGGGCAAATTTTTAGTAAAATTATTTGTAATTTCATAAAATCCTCCGTTTCACTTCTTGTTTTTTCGGCTTTGGTGAATGATTAAAACTGTTGCGATTACGATTGAAACTGCTACTGAAATAATTTTTGCCATGATTTTTTCTCCTTCCTCCGTATTTTAATTGACCATGAATTTCTAAATTTTTTCTACCTCCAATCTTTCCAATATTTCGCTGAGGCATATAACAAAACCCTCTATGAATGGTGCTAATAAATCGTCGTTTCCGACTATCCACCAAATGGTTTCGGGTAATGGTCTGCGAATTGTGTCATACCATGAGCAGAGTTCAAGCAAAGTTCTGCGTGTGTCAAAGTTTTTTGCGGTTTGGATAATTGAGTCGCAAGCGGATTTTACTTTGCATATTTCAGTGAAATTGTCGCTGAGATTATCCCAGAATAATCCACTTTGAACTCTGCTGATAATCGTGATTGCTGTATTGTTTACTTCACCATTTTCAAATAAAAGACCCATTCGTTTTTGACGCTCAATTACGGAATCGTCGAAGGGATCAGATATGCGACGCCTTGAACAAGGGTTCTTCATAGATGGTTTTTGAGCCATAAATTTCTACCCCCCCTTTTGCGCATATATTGTAAGAATAAATTTTAAAATGCTCTTTGTGTTTGCAAGGGATGTCTAAACCCCTTTACGAATACTAGAAAAGCTAAATTAAAGCAGAGAAATTAAAAAGGAGAAAAAATTAATGCTAATTACAAATACCAAGTTACTAGAGGATGCGCAGAACAAACTAGAGGGAGAAATGATTAAACTGAAATGTGAGGTATGCGGCACTGAATTTGACTTTTTCAAAGAGAAAAGACGAGAGCAATTAAAAAATGGTTGGATAAATCCTAAAACATGTAGTAAAGAATGCACTGATATATTACGAGAAAGTTTGTATTCTGACCCTAGATATGATGGATGGATGTGTACCATGAAACCAAACTTTCAAAAGAAACAACGACATTCCAGAGCTCCTTATTCTGCATTTATGATAGGAGGCTGCTTCTAATTTCTTAATACTCATGTTGTTGAGGTAAGTATACAAAAAGCATTGAAAAGTTTGCTTTTCAATGCTTTTAGTAGAAAAATCTTCAATTTTAATCAGAAAATATGTAGAGGAAATAAAAAACTTGTAGGTATCATTAGGCAACAGAAACATGCGTCACCGCCCCGATAAGTTTCCCATTTTGCAAAATTGGGCTTCCTGACATACCCTGAACAATTCCACCTGTAAGTGAAATTAATTCCTCGTCGGTTATTTTAATAACCATATTTTTTCCGCTTTGGTTAGCGGCATCGACTTTTACTATTTCGATATCATACTCGTCCACAACATCATCTTTTACGTTCGATAAAATTGTTGCCGATCCTACTGAGATTTCGCCTGTATTTGCGACTTCAATTGCTTCACCGCCGTCAGGGATTTCTTGCAGCACACCAAAAATTCCATAATGTGTGTTAAAGTCTATAACGCCAATTGTTGCCTCGGGGTCGAATAAACCGCAAAGTTCACCAGGCTCTCCCGACTTTCCTATAATCACATCTACAACCTTTGACGGGCATAATGTGCCGCCGTCTAGGGGAAGTAAAAGTCCGTTGTCAGCATCGCTTATTCCATGTCCCAGTGCCCCGTATTTACCTGTATCAGGTTCATAATATGTCAAAGTTCCTACACCAGAAGCGCCATCTCTAAGCCAAAGTCCTATCTGAAAAATTCCGTCTTTGGATTTGACAGGTGTTATGGTTTTCTGCATTAGTTTTTCGCCTCTATAAAAGGTGATAGAAATTTCGTTTTCATCCAAATGCGCAACAGTGTCGATAAATTCTGAGCCTGTTTCTATATCGGTTGAACCGATTTTAATTATGCAGTCGCCAGCTTGAAGCCCTGCATCTCTCGCCGGACTGATTTTTCCTGTTTCTGTTTCGACATCAGTTACTTGGGAAATAACAACACCGGGGGTGCTTAGCTCAAGTCCAACGGTCATACCTCCGGGAACTAGTTTTTCTGTTGCTGCTGCGGCTGTTTGAAGTGCTGAAAAACACAGCAAAACAACCATTATATATCCGATAATTTTAGATTTTTTCATTAAATTGCCCCTCTCAAATTTTACATCGCTTTCGAATTTTTTTATTTCGATAAGTTCAGTATGTTCTATAATACAAAAAATAATGATAACAATTTATCTCTCGATTACCTTTTTGCATTTTTGTGCATAGAATATACTATGTAAATTTAAAAGTGCCGATAATTTTGGCGGAAAGGTTGATTATTATGACCTTATTGCAAAAAGGTGACATAAATCCCAATGTTATGCTTTTAAAACTAGCGTTAAGAAGAGCGGGTTTTTTCGAGGGTGATTTAAGCAAAAATTTTGACAGAGAAACCGAGCTCGCTATTAAGAATTTTCAAAAATCTAAAGGAGTTCGAGCGGACGGTTTAGCCGGTGCAAAATTACACAGGCAATTAATGCCATATTATTTGGGTTATGCAAATCACACACTAAAAAAAGGAGATACTTTTTATAAACTTGCTTCACAGTATGGGACGACAATTCAAGCTATAGAAACGGCAAATCCAGAAGTATCACCGCTTAATTTAACCATAGGAACAACGCTTGTAATTCCATTCGGGTATGATCTTATCCCAACAGATATAGAGTATACATCCACGCTTATAAGCTTCTGCGTGAGAGGTCTTTCGGCGCGTTATCCATTTTTAAAACTCAATGAAATGGGTAAATCTGTCATGGGGAAACCGCTATATTATTTTGCCATGGGTAATGGTGACAATAGGGTGTTTTTTGGAGGGAGTTATCATGCTAATGAGTGGATAACAACTCCTGTTTTGCTTAAATTCACCGAAGAACTGTCTCAAGCCTACATGCTAGGCGAAACAATGTGTAATATAAATGTTAGGCAAATGTTTGCGAGAAGTACAATTTACATAGCGCCTGCAATAAATCCTGATGGAATTGATTTGGTGACAGGTGCGTTAAACTCCGGTAACTTTTATGAAAATGCAGAGGCTATATCTGAAAACTATCCAAACATTCCTTTTCCCGAGGGTTGGAAAGCCAATATCTCGGGCATTGATTTGAACTTACAATTTCCAGCCGAATGGGAGCGAGCAAGAGCAATCAAATTTTCGCAAGGTTATGTTTCCCCAGCGCCTCGTGATTATGTGGGTACAGCACCACTGTCGACAAAGGAAAGTCGCGCAGTTTTTGAGTTCACAAAACAAATTGACCCACGCTTAATACTTGCTTATCATACACAAGGAGAGGTGATTTTTTGGAAGTATTTAGATTATGAACCTCTTGGCTCTCGAGCTATAGCTGAAATTTTTTCTAAAACTAGTGGATATGCCATTGAAGAAACGCCATATGGGTCGAGCTTTGCTGGTTTTAAGGATTGGTTTATACAAGATTATGACAGACCAGGGTATACAATAGAGGCTGGTTTGGGACGAAATCCGCTACCGATTGAGCAGTTTGATAAAATTTATAAGGATAATAGATGCCTGCTTGCTACAGCAACTGTGGTATAAAAAATTTGGGGCAGTCACTAATGGTTTTATGCCATTTGCGACTGCCCCATTTCAAATTATTCGCTTACACCCATTATTAAGTTGAAATCATCTAAATATTTCTTGTGAAATATTATATCAAACAATTTTTATAGCGTAAAGCCTAAATAGAAAAATTTAAGAGTGTACTCAGGCATGAAACCCGAACACACTCTTTTTAATCATCAGTCACCTTTATATTTTCGTCTGGTAGCCATTCCACCACGAATGTGGCGCTCCGCTTTGTTTTGTTCCAGTACTTGCTTAACTCTTTGGTAGAGGCTTCTGTCGACCATGCGCAGTCGTTCGGTCAAGTCTTTATGTACAGTACTTTTACTTACACCAAACTTTTTTGCTGCTGTTCTGACAGTTGCCCCATTTTCTATAATGTATTCTGCAAGCTCACAAGCTCGCTCTTCGATGTTAGTTTTCAAAAACACCACTCCCACATTTTTTTACCGCTACCATTTATATGCGATTTGTGGGAGTTTAAGAAGTTATTTCTAAATAATACCATAAAATTATAAGAAGGAGTTGAATTCATGTTTCAACTCCTTCTCACTATTAGATTTATCCAAACAAATTATTCATATCCATAAGCTCGATTTCAACATCAAAAATTTCGCCTTCTCGCCAAACTGTGACATTTAGAATTTCACCGACTTGCTTATCGCCTTTTGCGCCATTGAGGTCATCTGTCGTATAAACTGTTTCGCCCCCGGCTGCAATAATTATATCTCCGATAAGAATTCCGGCTAAGTCTGCACCTGAGTTTGGTGTGACTTCTG
>CAYJLH010000014.1:17912-47667 GCA_964370925.1 uncultured Oscillospiraceae bacterium
TACATCTACTGTAACAGCGCCAACTGTAACTCCGATTCCGGGACGCCCCGGCACATATCCATCTTCCATGATTTCGTCCACTATATTTTTAACTACACTAGAGGGAATTGCAAAACCAATACCCTCAATGCTGTCGTAAAATGAAGTCATTTTCATGTTTGTAACACCGATAACTCTACCGCTACTATCAATAAGTGCGCCACCGGAATTACCTTTGTTTATCGCTGCATTTGTTTGTATTAGGGTCATATAATTGCCGTCTAGCAATATATCACGGTTTATAGCAGAAACAATTCCATCGGTCATTGTGCCTGCAAGTTCTTCTCCTAATGGATTGCCTATTGCAACAACATCGTCACCGACTTCAAGCAGTTCAGAGTCCGCAAACTCAGCTGCTATCATACCTGTACCCTCGGCTTTAAGAACAGCAAGGTCAGTCATAGCATCATGCCCTACGAGTGTCGCTGAGTATTCTGTGCCATCGTGGAGGGATATTCTAACGCCGTCAGCACCATCTAAAACGTGGCTGTTTGTGACTATATATCCGTCCTCAGACATGATAATTCCACTGCCCCAACTATAGTCTATGTCGTTTAATGTTGCAGTAATTCCAACAATTGAAACAGAACATTTTTCGTATATATCTTGTGGACTTAGTTCTGTAGCTTCGGTAGAAAGTAAACTCAAATCAAAGTTCGGATTTGGTTCTGCTCTTTCTATTTCATTAGTGCCCTCGACTGTTGGCATTATATTTTCCATTCCCGGAATGGTGCCTCCCTCGGCTGGTATTTCAAAAGGTATGGTATCTTCCTCTGCTGGGTTTTCAAAAGGCACGTTTTCTTCTTCGGCAAAGAAAAAGTCGGAAATTGAAAAAGATGAAACCACGAAAGCTATAAATATAAAAAATCCTATAACTATAAGTGTCGATAGGCATCCAACGGATCTTTTTTTGCTAATATTTTTTGGCTTGCTGGTTTTATTAACCGGCGCACTTTCGAATTCCTCTGGTTCTGTATAAGTTGATTGTGTGACGTGGTCAATGGGTTTGCTTTTTTTTGCTTCATCTCTTTTCAACTGTGGCTTGTTCCACGGGTCGTCGTTTCTCATGCCATCGCGGTTTCTAAATGCCATGTACTATCCTCCTAAATGCGCAGATTATTTATCATTTTTTCGGTGTCAATGTGAATACAAATTCTGTAACACCATTAACACTGGTGACAGAAATATCTTCACGGTGGTTACCCAATATGGTTTTAACTATATACAAGCCAAGTCCAACACCGTCTCTGTCTTGGCTTCTTGATGCATCAGTTTTATGAAATCTATCAAAAATTAGTTGCAATTGTTCGGGTGGTATGGTTTCACCTCTATTTTTTATAGATACATATGCTTTGTCTGCTTGCTTCCACAAGCTAAGGCTTAAAATGCCACCCTCTTTAGAAAATTTTATGGCATTTTCTAAAAGGTTATACGCAACTTGATTTATTGCATCGGCATCGCCTCTGACTAAGCATCGCTCTTCGGGTATGCTGACTTCGACATCTAATTTCTTTTCGTTAATTCTGCCCTCTAAACTTAAAAGCGTACAAAGCAAAACATCACAAATATCGAAGTTCTTTCTTAAAATTTCGTCCGTGTCCTCAGCTTGAATTCTTGATAATTCCAACATACGTTTTACAAGTCTGTTTAGCCTTTTTGTTTCGGAAGAAATTGTGCTCAGATATTGGTTTTGCCTTTCGGTCGGTATAGTTCCGTCCAATATTCCATCTGCAAAACCTGAAATTGTTGTCATAGGTGTTTTAAGTTCATGGGACACGTTTGCAACAAATTCACGTCTTTTTTGCTCTGAACTCTCTAGCGAATTTGCCATCAAATTAAACGAAGCTGTCAAAGCTCCAAGCTCATCATTTCTTCCTGTGTCCTCGATACGAACAGAGAAGTCACCATGAGAAAATTTCATCGCAGCAGATGCCATTTCGTTTATAGGATTTGTTTGCTTTTTGGTATTTATAAAAGTTATGATGACAGTGAAACTTAAAACGACTAAGGTTATTAAAACCACAAAAGCCGAAAAAGTATCTTCAATCCCTGATAATCTGCTAACATTATTACTGACAATGACATAACCGATTGAACCGTTTGTTGTTATGATTTCCTCGGTAACAACCAATCTACTTGTGTCATAGATACCACCAAGCGTTGTGACGCCCTCAATTCCGCCCTCGCTTCTCAGTTCGTTCATCAGGTCATCACTTAGCCTAAGTCCGATGTCCTCGCTGAAAACCCCGTCTGAGGAGTCTGCGATTATGATGCCTTTTGTGTTAGAGATTAAAATTTCATTACCTGTAGTGTTTTCTATTGTAGTGAGAAGAACCTTAAGTTCCCAAATTCTAAAGTTGCCTTCCTCGGCAAAAGCTGCTGCCGATTGTGAGGCTTCAATTGCACTTAGTTCCATGGATTCGTCCCACACGTTAGTTATATAATATTTCAACAGCATGGAAACAGTTATGCCAAAAATCAGAAAGCTTGTGACTATCAAAATGGCATTTACCATGAAGTTTTTCATATACATACTTTGCATAAAATGCTCCAATGATTATATATATATTTTTATTTTACCCCTCTGTGATATCGAATTTATATCCAACACCCCAAACAGTTTTTAAGCTCCATTTTTCACTTGCGCCCTCAAGTTTTTCGCGCAACCTCTTTATGTGAACGTCAACAGTTCGTGAGTCACCGAAATAGTCAAATCCCCAAACTTCATCGAGAAGTTGGTTTCTGGTAAACACACGGTTTGGCGAGCATGCGAGATGATATAAAAGCTCCATTTCTTTCGGCGGTGTATCTATTTTTTTACCGCTGACAATAAGCTCATATGCGTCTAGGTCTATTGTAAGATTATCAAAAGTGAGTTGCTTTTCACCTTGTGGTGTATCCGGTTCTGTTCTACGTAGAACGGCATTAATTCTCGCTATAAGTTCTTTGACTTCAAAAGGTTTTGTCATATAGTCGTCAGCGCCCATTTCAAGGCCGGAGACCTTGTCAAAAGTTTCGCCTTTTGCGGTGAGCATGATTATGGGGACTTTTGATGTTTTTCTAACCTCACGGCAAATTTGCCAACCCGTTTTTCCGGGTAGCATGACATCGAGTAGGATTAAGTCTGGATTTATTGTTAAAGCAAATTCCAGCCCATCATCTCCATCATTTGCAATGGTTACATCAAAGTTTTCTTTTTCGAGATATAATCTCAATAATTCTGCTATGTTAATATCGTCTTCGACGACTAATGCTTTTCTTTTTAGTGCCATTTTATTTCCACTCCATTCATATTAATGTTTTTTATTATAAACTTTACCCGTTTTAAAGGGTGAACAAACTGTAAAATGAATATGCTAATGACAATATGACCCGATTTTATTCACAATTAGTTTAATTTTTCCTCTTGAAAACTTTTCTCTTTTAGTTTATCATATTTCATGCTATAATCATAGTATAAATGCAAATTTTGTCATTAATTTATAATTGAGGGAGGTTGATACATGAGGTACAGGCTAATAGTACTTGTTTTATCTCTGGTTATTGTGCTTTCAGCCTGCAATGGTAACACTGGCGAATCCGGTTACAAGGTTTTTGGAAACATTGAGGGACAGTCGTATCAAGTCGCTTTTCGTGAGGGTGATACGCTGAGAGATATTTTCACCGCAGGCATGATGGTTTTATCTGAGGATGGTGTTTTGGATACATTGTCAGAAAAGTGGTTTGGTGAAGACCGTGTTTTACTTGGAACTGATGAAAATGCTGCCGACTGGCTTATCAATCAAGGTGAACGTATTTTCATTGTAGGATATTACAAAGACGGTGCGCCTTTCTGCTATGAGCAAGATGGAACTGTCATGGGATTTGACGCTGAAATGTTGACTGAGATATGCTCACGCTTGGGTTGGGGAATTCGTTTTCAAGCTATAGAGCGTGGTGACGCAGCTGTGGAGCTTGACTCAGGAAATGTTGACTGTGTCGCTGGCGGTTTTATGGAAAGTGAAGTTATTACGGGGATGACAACATCACCTGTCTACATAAGTGGAAATGATTTTCAGTTTGTCACAAAGCTAGATTCAGGAATTGACAGAGTTGGGGAGTTGAAAGGAAAAACCCTCTCAACCGTAGGAAATTCCGTTATGGGAAAAGCTCTTGAAGAGGATGTAGAGTTGATTGAGCGAGTTGGCGAGTTTTTAATAGTTTCAAGCGAATCTGAGGCTTTTGAAGCGTTGGACTTGGGGCTTTGCGATGCCATACTTGTCAGTCGAGACTATGCAGATTACTATATGAATTAGGGGGATAATTGGATGCTGAGCAATTTCAAAATACCTGAAAAAAGTGATAGTAAAGAAGCCGCAAAAGAGATTAAGGTACTGCAAAAAAAATTAGCAGTATTGCAACAAAAAGTCAAGGACTTAAATATTCCTGTCATCATTATTGTCGATGGTTGGAGCGCATCTGGAAAAGGTAGGGCGATTAGTAGCATAACTTCTCAAATGGAACCGCGTTCCTACAAGGTTTTTGCAACTAAACTTCCCGAGGGTGATGACGCACGAAAACCTTGGTTAAGTCGCTTTTGGCGTGATACGCCGGCGAGGGGAAGTGTCGCTATTTACGACAGAGGTTGGTATTTAGATGCGCTTTCCTATGTTGTTGATGATGATATTAATAACAGTTTTACTGATTCGATCTGCCGTTTTGAGCGTCAGCTCGCCGACGATGGCTATATTATTTGCAAGTTTTTCCTACATATCGGACAGGAAGAGCAGTTTAAACGCATGGACGAACTGGAAAAAAGCAGTGCAACTTCTTGGCGCGTTAACGACCGTGACTGGGAGCAAAATCGCCGTTACTCAACTTGGTTTAACGCTAAGAATGAGCTTTTGAATTTGACTTCGAATGATTATGCCCCATGGGATATAATTTGGAACGAGGAAAAAAACTGCGGTATTTTAAAAATGCTGAAGTTGCTTTGCAAGAAACTCCAAAAGGCAGTTGATGGTGAAAAACCCGATACTTATCTTATGAGATTTCCGCCTGATGTCAATTTGCTAAAGATGCCAAAACTTTCTGAGGTTGACCTTGAACATGCGGTTAAAAATGAAGAATATGATGAACGTTTAAAATCTGAAAAGAAAAAACTACAGGAACTTCACAGTCTTTTGTACAGAGAAAAATTGCCTATCGTCGCTGCCTTTGAGGGCTGGGACGCATCCGGAAAGGGTGGAGCAATTCGCAGACTTTCTTGGTCGCTTGACCCTAGAGGTTTTGCGGTTTCATCAATTGCTGGCCCGACTGCTGACGAACTTGCTCATCACTATTTGTGGAGATTTTGGAATAAGCTACCGAAAAATGGGCATATTTCTGTGTTCGACCGCTCGTGGTATGGACGTGTCATGGTCGAGAGGATTGAGGGATATACGCCAGAAGAGCGTTGGTCACAGGCATTCGACGAGATAAACGAGTTTGAAAAAGAGCTTACCGATTGGGGCGCAATTGTTTTGAAGTTCTGGATACAGGTTGATAAACAAACCCAACTTGACAGGTTTATGGCTAGACAGGAAGACCCTGAAAAGCGCTATAAAATCACTGATGAGGACTGGCGCAACAGGGCTAAGTGGGAACTTTACGAGGAAGCTGTCGATGAAATGATTGCAAAAACATCCACTGAACTTGCGCCTTGGATTATTGTCGAGGGCAATGATAAGAAGTTTGCAAGGCTGAGAGTCATAAAAGAGTTTCGTAAAGCGATTGAAAAAAGACTTGGAATTAGATAATAAAAAATACCGTAGAATTTAAATTCTACGGTATTTTTTTGCTTTTTTAGTTATTTTGCTGGGATAATTTCCATCCCGCCCATGTATTTTCTTAGTACTTCTGGAATAACTATGCTGCCGTCTTTTAGTTGGTTTTGTTCAACTAGTGCTGGTAGAATACGGCTCGTTGCTAGTCCTGAACCGTTCAGTGTGTGCACAAATTCAGTTTTACCTGTGCTTTCACGGCGGAATTTGATGTTACCACGGCGAGCTTGATAGTCCGCTGCATTTGATACGCTTGAAACTTCTTTATAACCATCCATTGATGGAATTTGGATTTCAATGTCATATGTGCGAGCCATTGAAGCAGAGCAGTCTCCAGCTGCGAGTTTAACAGTTCTGAAATGGAAACCAAGTTCTGCGACAAGTTTTTCAGCTTTTCCAACTAGCTCGTCAAATGCTTGCGCTGAACCTTCTGGTGTTGTGAATTGGAACATTTCTACTTTATTAAATTGATGTCCTCTAACCATTCCGCGCTCGTCTGAACGATATGAACCGGCTTCTCTTCTGAAGCAAGGTGTATAGCTGATGTATTTTCTTGGTAGGCTGTCTTCGGTCAGAATTTCTTTTCTGTGCAATGAAGCCAAAGCCGCTTCTGCTGTTGGTAGCATGTAGTGAATTCTATCGTCAGTTGGATTTTCAATTTTATATACTTCGTCAGCAAATTTTGGGAATTGTCCAGCTGTAACACCGCACTCATATTCAAGCATGTGAGGCACGAGCATTAGCTCGTAACCATCAGCGATGTGTGTGTCTATGAAGTAATTAAGTAGTGCCCATTCAAGTCTTGAACCCAAACCACGGTAAATCCAGAAACCACTTCCGGCAAGTTTTGTGCCTCTTTCGTAGTCGATTAGGCCTAAATCTGTGCATAGGTCGACATGATGTTTTGGCTCAAAATCAAATGTTTTAGCTTCACCAAAATATCTAACTGCTTCATTGTTTTCTTTACCGCCTGATTTTAAATCCTTGTCGGGTAGGTTTGGCAGTGAAAGCATTAGGTATTCAAATTCTTCATCAAGCGAACGAAGCTCAGCGTCAAATCCTTTAATTTGTTCTTTAAGCTCATTCATTTTTTTGAAGATTTCTGTTGTATCTTCACCTGCTTTTTTCATTGCAGGGATTTGTTTTGTGGCTGTGTTTTGCTCGTTTTTTGCGCCCTCAGCTTTGTAGATTAACTCTCTGCGCTTGCCGTCTACTTCGATAATTTTTTCAACTTCTGCTTTGCAGTCAGCGCCTTTTGCGGCAAGCCTTTCGATTATTTCGCTTGGATTTTCTCTGATAAGTTTGATGTCTAACATTGTTTTTCTCCTACTTTATATTATAGTTTTCCTAGTTTTCTTAAATTTTCTATCAGTGATTCTCTGTCGTCAGCGTCATAGAATTCAATTTCGATTTTACCTTTTTTCTTACCCTCTGACATTTTGACTTTACGTCCGAGTACGTGTTCAAGCTCTTTTTCGATTTCTTTAGTATAATTTACTATTATTTCGGTGCTCGATTGCACGTTTTTGCTAGATTCTTTATCTTTAAGGAGTTTTGTGCAGAGTTTTTCGGTTTGTCGAACAGATAAACCCTGAGCCACAATTACATTCGCGGCTGTTTCCTGTAGTTGTCCGTCCTGCAATCCGAGTAAACATTTTGCGTGTCCTGTCGATATCATGCCGTCCTCTAAAAGCTCCATTACAAATGGTTCGAGATTTAGCAGCCTGAGTGAGTTTGCTATTGTTGACCTCGATTTACCTATACTTTTTGATGCCTCTTCCTGAGTTAGTCCGTATTCCTCCATCAGGCGATTTAATCCTCTGGCCTCTTCAATTGGGTTGAGGTCTTCTCTTTGCAAGTTTTCAACTAGTGCAATTTCGCTAACTCGCCTCTCGTCAGCTTCTAAAACTCTCACAGGTACTTGTTCAAATCCAGCTTGTCTGGCAGCTCTCCAACGTCTTTCGCCTGCGATGATTTGATAATATCCCTCGCCTATCGAACGGACTGTAATTGGTTGAATCATTCCATATATCTTTAACGACTCTGATAATTCATTTAGTGCGACTTCATCAAAGGAATATCTTGGTTGCGCTTCCCTTGGTTCAATTTTAGAAATTGGAAGCTCTAAGATGTCTGAATCATCACGGCGCACGATTTCTTCTTCGTCCCCACCGAACAGTGCATCAAGACCAGCTCCAAGACCTTTTTTTAGCCTTTTATCTCCCATTGCTAACTCCTTTCGCTTTTATTTTGGTTTTCTTTTTTTTGCTTTTTTAGAAACTCGCTAGCGAATTTCAAATATGTACGACTGCCTTTTGAGCCTTTATCGTATGCGATGACAGGTCTGCCGTGGCTTGGTGCTTCTGCAATTCTCACATTTCTAGGTATCTCTGTTTTGTAGACTTTTTTTCCAAAGTGCTTTCGAATTTCATTTGCAACTTGGTCAGAAAATTTTGTTCTGCTGTCATACATTGTTAGGAGTATCCCCTCTATTGTGAGGTTTTCGTTTAGCTTCCTGTTTGTCAATTTTATTGTGTTCATAAGGTCAGTTATTCCCTCAAGTGCGTAATACTCACATTGCACTGGGACTAAAACCGTATCTGCTGCGACTAATGCGTTTAGAGTTAAAAGCTCTAATGAGGGGGGGCAATCTATCAATATATAGTCGTAGTTATCCTTAACTTTTTCAAGTGCTTTCTTTAATATATACTCACGTTTTTTTGCCATAACAAGTTCAATTGTTGCGCCCGATAATTCTTTGTTCGCAACAATTACATCACCATATTTTGTTTTCTCTGTGCATTCTTCTGCACTTGCTCTGCCAATAAAAAGGTCGTATACATTGGGAATTCTATATTTATCAACGCCCATGCCTGAACTGCTGTTCCCTTGAGGGTCACAATCGCATAGTAAAACTTCTTTTCCACGACTTTTTAATGCACTACAAAGGTTTGTGCAAGTTGTGGTTTTTCCGACGCCCCCCTTCTGGTTGGCAACTGCTATAATTTTTCCCATCGTTTACCTCTCGTTTTTTCTTTCATTGTAACACGAAATTTTCTAATTTTCAATCTTTTTTTGTTCCACGTAGAACAATGTTGAAAAAGATGTTCTACGTGGAACATAATATTAAGATAAAAACATATCCACCTCTTCTACAGTTAAACCTTTGTGCATAGCGAGATTGATGGCATATCCAACCAATTTGGCAGTGTCTTTTGCGGTCTTGTCAATATCTTTTGGTGTTACAATTAAGCCACCGCTTTGTCTAGGTAAATCATCAGGAACGTCAATTCCAAATTTATCAGCGAAAGAATAAACCAAAGTTCCGGCATCAACAACAGTTGGAACGCCGATTGCTATGACAGGAGCGCCGAGAGTAAATTTGTTCAACTTTTCTCTTGCATTGCCAACGCCAGAACCGGGAGTGATGCCTGTATCAGTTATTTGAACCGTTCTGCAAAGTCGCTCCATTTCACTTGATGCGAGGGCATCTATTACTATAATAAGAGCCGGTTTTAACTCCTTAGCAATTAGAGAAATATATTTTCCAGACTCAATTCCAGTAGTACCCAACACTCCAGGGCGAATAGCGACAACAGAACCAAATGCCTCGAAATCTTGCGGAGCTAGTGTTTTTAGATGATGCGTGACCAATACATTATCTATTGCCCAAGGTCCGACGGCGTCTGGCGTAATGTCCTCGTTTCCCAGTCCGACTACTAAAATAGGTTTATTTTTCGGGATTTCTCCTGCAAGCTTACTAATTATTTCTGATATAACGTCTGTGCAATCTTCGAACGAGCACTCTTCCCTATTAATCAATTTATCTAATTCAATTGTAATGTAATTTCCTATTGGTTTACATAATGTCTGTGAACCGATTTCATCGGTTATATTAACAGTTGTAACTGTAAAACCCTTGATATTTTCGTCTACAGCGACGACACCCTTTAATTCTGTAGTGTCCTCAGTCGAATTTTTCCATATTTTATGGGCTTCTGCTGCGATATCTGTTCTGATGTTCTTAAATATATCCATATATAGTATCCCTCCGCACATTTTTTGATAGTTTATACCTAAATGTGCTATTTATTCAAAAACTGAAATTTTTTTATAAAAACCTCTTGCATTTCTAAAAAATAAGTGGTATAATATCAATCCGTAGGTCCTTATGTAATCTACGAAATTATAGGAGGAGGTGGCAAACACAAGATGCCCAATATTAAATCCGCAGAGAAAAGAAACCAGCTGGCTAAAGCTAAATATGCCAAGAACAAGGCAGAAAAGACAGCACTAAAAACCACTCTCAAGAAATTTGAGGCAGCAGTGGCAACGGGCGATAAGGAGTCCGCCGCAACTACCTATAAAGTTGCTGTGAGAACTGTTGACCGTGCAGTTGGTAAGGGTCTTATCCACAAAAACAATGGTGCACACAAAAAGTCTAAGATGGCTATTAAAGTCAACGCAATGCAGTAATCCTGTGTGTTGTAAGGGGGTACGGTTAATTCCGAACCCCCTTTTGCTATTTTTATGGACTTTTTTGCACGAATAATTTTAGTGTGATACATATATAATTATGCAATGGAGGATATTTTATGAACATCCTGTTTCTGATAAACTACGCTGGTAAAGCCGGCATAGAAAAGTATGTTGAAAATTTAGTTGACATTTTCACAAACCACGGAGAGAGTTGCCATTTTGCGTATAACATAGCCGGTGAGCTTTCCAAGAAGATGGAAAAGCGAAATATTCCTATTTTGAAAATCAATATGGAAAAGACAAAAATTCGTCAAGCGGCTAAAGAGCTTGCTACCTATTGCCGTAGGAACAAAATTGATGTCATACATCCTCAATGCCCTCGTGAGAATATTGTTGCGATTTTATCTACTAAATACTATAAAACACCAAAAGTCGTTTATACAAACCACTTTACGAATGTGACAGGTACGACTTGGAAAATTTTAAACAAGTACTTTACGCCAAAAAACCATCGCATAATTGCCGTTTGCCGAGCTGGCAAGACAATTATGGAGAGGAATGGAGTATGCTCTGAAAAAATTCAGGTTATATACAACGGAGTGAAACGCAGTGAGAAACCCGTGCGTGACCGCTCTGCCCTATCTGAATTTGGAATAGACGACAATACTTTTGTCATGAATATTCTGGCGCGCTTTGAGCCTGAAAAGGGGCTTCCCTATTTGCTCGATGCGGTTAACCGTTTGAAGCAACTTACGGACAAGCCTTTTAAGTGCGTGATTTGTGGTGACGGAAGCTTGTTTGCCGAGGTAAAGGCGATGGTGTCGGAAATGAAACTTGACGACTGTGTCGTATTGACAGGCTATAGAACGGATACGGCGAAAATTTTAGCCGCTTCTGATATTTATTTGAACTCAAGTTCTTGCAATGAGGCAATGAGCTTTGCAATTTTAGAATCTATGAGCGCCGGACTTCCATGCGTGGTGACGGATATTGGCGGAAATCGTGACTTAGCCGAAAGTGGTCAAACTTCCGGCATAGTTTGTGACTATGGTGACGTGGAGGCTTTTGCTCAGGGTATGTTGCTGTTGCTCAATGACGAAAAATTGAGAAAAGAATATTCAAACGCAGCTTTTGAAAAATTAAGTACTGAATTTGATCTTGATAAACTTGCAATGGATATACTTGAGTCGTATAAATAATGTTTGAAAGGAAATTTTGAAAATGATTGATGAAAAAGGTAGACTTTTTGGTAAGGTAAATATAGTTGACTTAATTATAGTTGTTGTTATCCTTGCCGCCGTCGCATATCTTGCGATTACATTTTTAGGCCCAGAGAGCACCATAGCATCCAGCGAAGATGTCACTGTGACATTTTACACCGAAGAGATTCCCGACTACGTTGTCGCGGCTTTAGAAGAGGGTAGCAAAGTTTGGGATTTGAGCGACAATGTTACAATCGGAACTGTCGACAGCTGGTCTGTTAGCGATTCCATATCATATGTAGTCAATGACACTCAAACAGCTTCATTCGAAACACCAAAAACAGGATACAACGCTTTATCTCTCAATGTTTCGGCACAGGGCGTTATCGAAGAACATGGTGTTCGCATCGGCGGAGTTCTCTACGGTGTTGGACATACTGTGACCATGTATGCAGGTGAAGCTAAACTATACATTAAAGTAAGCTCAATCGAGGCAGCTTAAAAATTTGAATACTCGAATTGAGGTGAAAGTTTAATGTTAAATAACAGCATACTCGGTTCTCTCTATGTTTCATGGGTAAACAGCAGAGTTTTTGCCGTGGTATATGCGATATTTTTGCCGTTCTTGCGTGCGTTTAGGTCGAGCTGTTTTATGGGAACATTTTTCCGTGATAGTCGACTCGAAGTTGCATATGCAGAGAGCAAAACTGCAAAATTTTTCGAAATACTTCTTTTGATAGTAACGGCGATACCTCGGGCAGTTTATAGGAAATTCAAGCCCGCATTTGACAGCAGTGCAATTGTAAAACTTTGTAGTGGTTCATTTTTCTTAAGACTTGAATTTATGCTATCGGCTTTTATTTTTGTAATGTTCGTAAGTCCACACCAAGTTTGGTCGAACGGATATGCACTTCTTGGTTCGGGCGGAATTTTACTCCTATATCTCTGCTCTGTGGCTATAGGCAAAAGAAAACTCTTGTCCGTTCATGAACTGGGTTTTCCATTTTTACTCTTTGTGATAGCTTGTTTTGCAAGCCTTATGTTCACACGTGACTTAAACGATAGCATAAGAGTTTTGATGTTTTTCATATCATCATTCATGCTATTCTATATAATAAGTGCGATAATCACAGACGAGAGAAAACTATTTGAGTTCATGACATTTATATACGGAGCGGTTATTTTAACATCTCTGTATGCAATAGCACAGCGCTTCATTGGTGTTGAGGTCGACATGCTTTTAACCGACATCGCCAATAACCACGGCGTTCCCGGTCGTGTTTACTCAACACTTGATAATCCAAATAACTACGCAGAATTTTTGGTCATTTTTGTTCCTGTCTGTGTTGCATATGCAATGAACATCAAAAACCCCACAATGAGATTTTTGCTCTGCTGTGCGCTAGTATTTCCGGCGGTTGCCATGGTAATGACATACTCACGCTCGGGCTGGATTTCACTACTTATTTCGGCAGTGGTTTTCATTTACTTTTTAAATAGAAAGCTAATCCCGATTTTTGTAATTCTTGGAATACTTGCTGTTCCGTTTTTACCCGAAAGCGTCGTAACTCGCGTGATGTCAATTTTCAGCGGTAATGATACCTCGGCGGCACACAGATTTTATGTCTGGGACGGAATTCTGCTTCTACTAGCAGATAATTTCCACTGGCTAACAGGAATAGGAATTGGGCCTGAAACATTCAACGAAGTCTACCCCACATACGCCAGAAAATGGGCGACTGACGGCGTTTATCACTCTCAGATGCAATACCTTGAGATGATTATGGAAATGGGGCTGATTGGGTTCATAGCTTTTTTCTGGCTTTTGATGCGAAATATCAAAGTTGGAATTATGGAGTTCTACAAAAACAGCAACAAGCTAAACGGAATAGTTGCAGGCGCTGCTGCAACGTCTTTGATTGGTCTTTTGGCGCTTTTCGCAGTTGAATATGTTTGGTATTATCCAAGGGTGCTTTTTGCGTTCTTTATTCTTCTGGGTCTTTTGTCCGCAATATGCAAAAAGGACTTTAACAAAACTTTAAAAGCAAACTAAAAAAACCGTAGCAAATGAAAACTCATTTGCTACGGTTTTACTATATATTATATAGTATATTAAATTGCGTCCGCATTTCTCTCGCCTGTGCGAATTCGGATTACTTCTTCAACAGGATAAACGAAAATTTTTCCGTCACCATGTTCACCCGTGCGAGCGACATCGCAAACACGGTCGATAATAGCTTCAACATCACAGTCGTGGACGATAGAATCAACTTTAGCCTTAGCAACAAGATTGATTTCAGTGGTCATATTAGTGGAAAAAGAAAGACCCTCAGCGTCACGCTTACCACGAGCATGACCGCATCCCTTAACACAAGAAACAGTCATTCCACCCGAGTTATATTCTGAAAGTATTTTCTTAACATCGTCAAGTTTCTCGTTACGCACAATAATAGATAGCTGTTTCATCTAAAATTCCCCCTAAATATATCTGACTAAAAGACAATATCAAATCATCCTTAAAATGTCAAAGCTATATATTTATATGTATACACTTTGTCGAAACATATTTAAATAGGTATACATTTTGTACACCTGATAATCCCATAATTCACCGCAATCCATTGTCAGCTACGCTGTCGAATTTCTGTAATTTACTACCCTAGTAAGCAAAGTAGTCATGAAAGATGAGCGAAATTGACATGTAAACTCTTGCGTGGTAATCGTCTAAATTCAAGCCCGAAACAGCACTCAGTCGCTTCACCCTCTTCATCAGTGTGTGCCGATGAACATACAATGCTCTCGAAGTTTGAGCAATGCTACAATTGCAAGCCAAATAAATACGCAAGGTGTGGACAAGGCTTGTGCCGTGTTCCCTGTCGTAATTCATCAGTTCTTGTAATTCTCGGTTGTCGAGAACTATTGACGAATCGTCACGATGTAATTTCTTAAACATTTTCAAAAATGCGATATTGTCATAAGCACAAATTCCACGTCTAGCCTTAATCATTTGCAAAACCGAAACCGCTTCAGTCGCCCTTGAATAGCATTTTGAAATCTCTTTTTCTGATTTTAGATTTTCCGTCCCAATGTAACAGCCTCTGCCCGTCCGCTCGGACAAATGTGTCAAAATAACACCCAACCTGTACATGGCGTCAAGTCGTTCTTCGTTACTCGGAAAGACCACAAAGAAAACCGCTCCGCCGTCTGCCAAATTTGCAAAAGTACAAACTTTAGTTTCGGCGAGCAAAAACGAGCGCACTGTGTAAACGCTCTCCAAAAATGAGTCACCCGAAACCACAGGAGAAACCGCCATCACGCATGGGCAAAGTTTTGACTCAAAGAGTTCTTTCCCTTGCTCAGACACAGCTCGTTTTAAAAAAGTAACTGCATTTGCACAGGCTGTGTTTGGTGAAGCTTGGGTTTGGGACACTCGCCCTAAAATTGCGTGCAAGATTTCCGAAAAAGTGAGCTCTTTCGGCAGAAAGATTACAGGGAAATTATATTCGTTTGCAATTCGCTTTATATAATCGGGAATTTCGTCTATGTAATACGGCTGAATTGCAATTCCGGAAACACCTCTTTTGCTGAGTGTTGGAATTAAGTCTATGTTCTTTTCCTCGTCTTGCAGACCAAATCCTGTGGTCACGAGAAGCTCGAAAGGTTGAACAGAATTGGGTGTATCGGGTATTTCCATAAGATTAATCCAGCGGATTTCGTTAGATGCTCCCCCACGCCCAGCCACGAGCTTTGCACCCTTGAGAATATTGCGACCATCGAGGTCGGATATATAAAACGGCACTAAATCACTTCCTTTGCATAGATTATACAGCGTTTTGCAAGAAAAGTCACGAGAAACAGCGAAAAACAAGTCGGAATTATTATAAATATAAGAAAAGAAGCGATTTTTTGCTGTACAATTAGGGTTAAATGTGTTAAAATACTGTTCATTAAATGCAAAATTTTCATAATATTTTGAATATTAAGTCACACAAGGGGAGTAAGAAAATGAGAATCAAAAACCATCCGATACTCGGAGAACTTGACACGTCGAAAAAAGTCACCATCTATTTTGACGGCAAGCCTTTGGAGGCACTTGAGGGAGAGCCGATAGCGTCGGCGCTTATGAGTGCAGGAGTGGTAGCTTTTAGGAAAACCGCTAAGCGACATGAACCACGAGGGATTTTTTGTGCAATCGGACGATGTACAGATTGCATGATGACAGTGGACGGCGTTCCGAATACCAGAACATGTGTAACCGAAGTCAAAGAGGGTATGCAAGTTAAAACCCAAATCGGAGTTGGAAACATGGAAAGAGCGGTGGAATCAAAGTGAGATTTACTGAAACAGATATAGCCATAGTCGGAGCTGGGCCAGCTGGACTTTCGGCGGCTTGTGCGGCGGCAGAGGCTGGAGCAAAAGTTATAGTCATAGACGAAAACGCCCTCCCCGGTGGACAGCTTTTTAAGCAAATACATAAATTCTTTGGCTCTCGTGAACATCTTGCTGGAGTCCGAGGTTATGACATAGGAAAAAGTTTACTCGAAAGAGTTCAGAATTGCGGAGCGGAAGTTTGGCTAAACACCACGGTTTATGGTATGCAAAAAGACCGCTCGTTGGGTGTTATCAAAAATGGTGAACACATAGTTGTAAAAGCGAAAAAAGTCATAATTGCAACAGGTGCAAAAGAAAACTACATGGCGTTTGAGGGAAGCACTCTCCCCGGTGTTATGGGTGCCGGTGCGGCTCAAACGATGATAAACGTAAACAGAGTTCTCCCCGGAAAAAGAGTTTTGATGATAGGAAGCGGAAATGTCGGTTTGATAGTTTCCTATCAACTACTGCAAGCTGGTGCGGAAGTTGTCGCACTTGTCGAGGGCTCGCCGAGGATTGGTGGCTATGGAGTTCACGCAGGGAAAATTCGCCGTGCGGGAGTTCCTATTTTGCTAGGACATACTGTCAAATCCGTTTCGGGAGATGGAAAAGTCCAAAAGGCTGTAGTCTCGGCGGTTGACGAAAAATATAACTGCATAGAGGGAACTGAGAAAAGCTTTGAAGTCGATGCGGTTTGTCTTGCTGTTGGTCTAAATCCAATGACAGAACTGCTGTTCATGACAGGCTGTGAATTCACTCATATACCATCTTTCGGCGGACATGTCCCCATGCATGACGAGAACATGGAAACGACTGTCAAGGGCTTATATGTCGGAGGAGACGTCACAGGAGTTGAGGAAGCTTCCTCGGCTATGGAAGAGGGAAAACTCGCAGGGGTTTCTGCGGCGGAGGCTCTTGGATATTTAAGCGCTGAACAGGCAAAAGAGAAAAAACAGGAAATTAACGACAGGCTAGATGTTTTGCGTTCGGGAATTTTTGGAGAAAAACGTAGAGTTTCAAAGCGTGAGCAACTAAACACCATGCAAAACTTTACGCTTGATAGGGGGCTTGCAATATGAACGAGGGAGTTTTATTCACAGGAGTTCCATCGAAAACGGAGCTTGAAAACTGCTCAGGAATGCCAAGTTCTGAGCGTATGTACAGCGGAAGAGTGGCGTGTGTCGAATGTGTGCAAGAAATACCATGTAATCCATGTGAGGGTGCATGTCCGCAAAAGGCGATTGAAGTTGGTGCGGAGATTACGAGCTTACCAAAACTCTACGAGGAAAAATGCAACGGTTGCGGATTGTGCGTGGCGCAATGTCCGGGCTTATCCGTATTTTTGGTAGACAAGTCATATTCCAAAACACATGGAACAGTCGACTTCCCTCATGAGTATTACCCATTGCCCGAAATTGGCGAAATGGCACATGCAGTAAATCGCTCGGGTGAGGTGGTTTGCAGAGGAAAAATACTGGAAATAAAAAAGGCGAAAATATATGACGGCACGACAGTTTTGCGAATCAGTGTTCCGCTTGAATTTGTTGACGAAGTGCGTGGAATAAAAAGGCTAACAGAAAAGAGAGAATCATAAAAATGAGTGATGATTTGATAATTTGTCGATGTCAGGAAATTACAAAGCGTGAAGTTTTAGATGCGATAGCCGATGGAGCGACCACTGTGGACGGCGTAAAACGACGCACAAGGGCGTGTATGGGTCTATGTCAGGGCAAAACGTGCGGAAGACTTATACAGGCGCTAATCGCCTCTGAGACGGGCATACATCCATCTGAAATCAAGCCACAAAAAAGCCGTATGCCGGTCAGACCCATAAAAATTGGTTCTTTCGGAGGCAGTTGTGATGAATAAAGCTGATGTAATAATTGTCGGTGGTGGCGTAATCGGACTTTCGGTTGCGTGGCATTTGGCGAAGAGAAATAAAAAAGTTTTGGTGCTTGAACGCTCGGATATAGCCAGTGGATCGGCTGGGGCAACGGACGGCGTTGTCGGGTATCACACAAAAAAACCCGGCAAGCAAATGGATTTGGCGGTTGCATCGGTTTCTATGTTCAAAAATCTACATGAAGAGCTTGATTTTGACATTGAATACGGTCTTGAAGCCGGCGGTATGCAACCTGTTGAAAACGAATTAGAGTGGAATATTTTATCCGAAATTGCCGAGGAGCAAAAGAAAAGCGGTGTTGATATTCGAATGGTAAAAGCGGAAGAGGCGCTTAAAATCGAGCCGTTTTTGTCACCCGATATTTACGGGGCGCTATACTCCCCCACAGGCGGAAAAGTCAATCCCTTAAATCTCACAATGGCTTATGCGAAAGCGGCAAAAAGTCTGGGGGCTGAAATTCGCACAGGTGTTAATGTCGATGGGATTTTAATAGAAAACGGAGAAATTCGCGGTGTTTCGACAAATTTGGGTGAATTTCATGCAGATGTTGTCGTCAATGCTTCGGGCGCAAGAGCGGGAGAGCTTGCGAAACTTGCTGGTCTTGACTTACCGATAAAACCCCGAAAAGGACAGCTTGCTGTAACCGAACCCGTGGGCGAATTTATGAAAGCTACGCTTCAATGCGCTAGATATAATGTCATTAAATTCCGACCAGAAACTATCACCGACCAAAATGTGCTAAAGCTCGGAGCTTCTCTAAGCATAGAGCAGACCGAAGACGGTGGTGTTATTATCGGCGGAACTCGTGAATTTGAGGGATTTGAGGACGAAAATACATTTGAGGCTATAGACGCAATGATGAAGCGTGCGGCAAGATTTTTCCCTGCTTTGCGTGAAGTCAGTGTCATCAGATTTTTTTCGGGATTTAGGCCATATACCCCTGACGGTATGCCACTTATAGGAGAGGTGAGCGGACTTAAAGGATTTTTTATGGCGGCTGGTCATGAGGGTGACGGAATTGCACTATCGCCCATAACAGGCAAGCTCGCGTCCGAATTGATTTGTGACGGAAAAAGCTCTATGGACATAGAGGCATTTAGCCCAAATAGATTTCTGAGTTTGTAAAATTAATATAATTTAAAACTGAAAAGGAGAGGGAGAAATGGTACAAGTTTTAATTCCAATGGCGGTACTGCTAACAATTGTCCTTTGGAAAAAACTACCTGTGCTTGGTGGGAAAATCAACGCAGGACTTGTTATCACAGGTGTCTTGACACTTTTGATTGCAGGAAAATTCAACCTTGGCGATTGGGTGATTGCATGGGTGGACGGCTTAAATCGATTGGCATGGATTATCTGCTTGTCAATTTTCGGAAGTCTTTTTGCCGAGATTTCCACACGACTTGGAACGGTTGATACTATCGTTGGTGCGCTAACTGCTAAATTTGGAAAACATCCCAGAATTTTGATAGTTTGCATACTTTTTACCTTGACAATTGCAGGCTCGCTTTTGGGTGATGCGATTGCGGCGGCGACAGTTATAGGTATGATGACAATAGGAATTTTGGTTTCTATGAACATGAAATACGAGAAAATTTGCGCCATCATCGTCATGGGTGCTTGCATTGGCTCTATCATGCCACCTGTAACTCAGGCGCTTGCGATGTCCTCGACTTTGGTTGGCGCAGACCCTGACGCAGTTTTAAGAATTGGCTATGTTACGGTTGCGCTTGTATTCATAATTATTGCGTCATATTGTAGCTTTTTCCTAGTTAAAAAAGAAAACTTCCCAGGGGCTAACCCAGAAGTTGAAATTAAATTTTCAGGAAAAACTGCCAGAGAGATTTTAAAGAAAAACTGGAAATCATTAATTCCGCTTTTTGTTCTAATAATCATCGTTTTACTCAGAACTCTAGATATTCCATATGTTTCTGTCGACCTCGGGCCGGCAATTCTGGATAGCATTACAGTGTTCAAATATCAAGATGAAACGACTTTAAGCTTGCTTAATTGGCTAAAAAGTGTCACAATTTTGAACGGAATTACAAACGGCGTTGTGCTATCTATGCTATGTGCGATTGCTGTTTCTTTCCTCTTCCCTGTCATCAATAAAAACGGTGCTGATATTGTAAAACAGAGTTTTTCAAAAGTAAAAACCACAGTTATGTTACAGGTTTGCTGTGCGTTTATGTTGGGAAGTTTTTACACAGCTGGCTCTATAGATATGGTTTTGGAATTTGCACAAAGTCTTGACGGAAATGTGCTTAAAATCGGCGGAGTTGTCGCAATGCTGATGATTGGTATGCTCACTGGCTCGCAGTCGACCACGCAAAATGTCGTGTTCTCTTTCTTTGGACCAGCTCTTGTGGAAATTGGTGTAAACCCAGTTTATGCCGCTGTCGCCGGAGCACATATCGCCTCAGGCGGACAAGGCATGCCACCGGCTGACCTTACGACTTTTGTCGTTGCCGGTATAGTTGCGTCACAGTTTGGAAAAAAAGTTGACCCAGTTCGCTCAATGATTTACTCACTGCCGATGTGCATTGCTTTCACGGCAATCGGTGTGGTATTCCTATACTTATAAATTATGGAAAAAACACTGGGAATTTTAATGCTTGACACAAAGTTCGAGCGCATAGTGGGGGACATCGGAAACCCTGAGAGTTTTGATTTTCCGATACTCAAAAAGGTAGTAATCGGAGCAAATACAAGGCGAGTGGTGACAGAGGGGGATTTGTCGCTACTAGAGCCATTTTTGCAAGCTGCGAGAGAGCTTGAACACGCTGGAGTTTCGGCAATTACAACTAGTTGTGGTTTTCTGGCGATGTTTCAAAAGGAGCTTGCAAGGGCGGTTAAAGTTCCTGTTTTTGCTTCGTCGCTGCTACAAGTTTCGGCGGTTTCTGCAATGCTCCCAGAGGGAAAAATTGTTGGAATTATGACAGCTGACAGCTCAAAACTTGGGCAAAGACACTTTGATGGAGTTTGCATTTCTCATGTAAAAAAAGTTGTATTTGGCATGGAAAATACCTTTTTTCACGATGTTTTTGTAAAAGATGATGCAAAACTCGACAGAAAAAAAGCGGAGCAAGATATGGTGGATGTGGCTAAAAAAATGATGGCGACATGTCCTGAAATCGGGGCAATTGTAATGGAATGTACGAATATGCCGCCATATGCTGAGGCGGTTAGATTGGCGACGGGTGTGCCTGTTTTTGATATTAGGTCACTGGCGAATTATGTCATGAAATGAGCTTGATGTGTTGTCTCCGACGGTATACTTTTTGAAACCAAAAAGTATACAAAAAGTTTCGGGGGATAATCTTCGATGACCTACTTTTTTTATGTGAAAAAAGTAGGCAAAAACACATTTAAGGAGAGGGAATTTCGTGATTCCCCTCTCCTTAAAAATCCTCACCCCAACGACCAAAAGGGGAGCGCATAGCCCCCCTTTTGGAATACCCCCGCATTTGCGACAAGTCGCAAGTTTTGCAAAGATTGGGTGTTTAACTTGTTAAAAGAAACGCTGCTCTTATTATGTTTTGCAAATGAGTAGACACGGGCTGAGTCGGCGGTAGCCGTGGATAATGAATATTTTCGTGCGTTTGCAACTGCATATGGGCTTGCAAACTTTTTTTGCGGCTTATTTAGCACCCTTTTTCGCATCCTCGTCGTTCGGGGACGAAAACCCCGATGAGTTTTTTGGTGACTTTTTTCCTCATAGAAAAAAGTTACCCGTCGGAGACTGCTTCGGCTTATTAAAAATTCAATTCAAACATGTGCTATATCAGTATAATTGGAAATCTCACTACTTATAGTACACATATCCTCAACTGAAATTTTATGCACATCATCATGTCCGGTAATCCGCGCAAAAGTTTTAATCTCCTCGTTAGAGACATGCAAGAAGTTGTAAACACGCTCCAGACCCTCAAGTATATTCAAATTTTCGCGAAGTTTTGGGTCTTGTGTGGCGATGCCGACAGGGCAATTTCCAGAACCACAAATGCGATGCTGCTGACATCCGAGTGAGATAAGAGCCGCGCTTGAAATTGCAACTGCATCCGCACCCATGGCAAGAGCTTTGGCAAAATCAGATGAAACACGAAGTCCGCCTGTAATTACAAGCTCGATTTTCGAGCCAATAGAATCCAAATATTTTCTCGCCCTATGCAGAGCAAAAACAGTGGGCACGGTGCTCGACTCTCTCAAAAACAAAGGACTTGAACCGGTTGCGCCTCCTCGTCCATCTATGGTGACAAAATCAGGCTCGGCGAATACGCAAAATTCCAAATCTTTTTCAATTCTTCCGGCAGCGATTTTAATTCCGATTGGGCGACCGTCAGACTCTTCGCGCAAGTATGAAACCATGTTTTTCAAGTCCTCTTTGGAGTTGATTTCTGGAAATTTTGAGGGGCTTTGAACATCCTGACCCATGGGTTTTCCACGGATTTCGGAAATCTCAGGTGTGACTTTTTCCCCAGGTAAATGCCCACCCATTCCGGGTTTTGTGCCTTGACCAATCTTGATTTCAATAGCGTCAGAAGTTTGGAAATTTTCCTTATTTGCACTATATTTGTTAGGAATATACTCGAAAATATATTTATAAGAGGCGATTTTTTCATCTGGTAAAATGCCACCCTCACCGCTACACATAGCGACTTGCGCCTTAGCCGCACCGCAAGCGAGGGCGACTTTTGCCTCGCGTGATAATGCGCCGAAAGACATGTGAGATATGTAAATCGGACTTTCCAAAATCATCGGTTTTTTTGCATTTTTTCCAATTATAGTTTGGGTGTTGACAGGGTCGAAATCTCCCAAAGGTGGGGGATTTAACTGCGCTCCAAGAAACAAAATATCGTCCCAATTAGGAAACTTCATTTTCGTGCTCATAGCAGCGTGGAGAGAGTGCCCCGTCTTTGCAATCTCGTGAATTTCTTTCATAAAGCGTTCACTTAAATCAATTTTATCGGTCGCAGAGTTTTTGTCTGTCTCAACAAAATTTGATTTAGGCTGACCGCATACAGGGCAACGCGAAAGCTCAGAGAAGCTTTTGCCCTCTTTTTCTTCGTCAAAAATATGTCCGCAAACTGAACATGTATATTTCATATTATTCCCTCGCTTTCTAACTCAATATATCCATTATATTACAAAATACAAAAAATACCAATAGATTTATTGGTATTTTTATTTATATTAGATTTTATTTTGCGCACAGTGCTTCTGCCATGTTTTCAATTTCGATAATATTTTCATGAGAGACAGAAGCTTTTATGCGGACATTTGTATCAAGAAAGTTCAAGTTTTTGCTATTTTCGAGTGTTTTTGTGATATATTTAATTACATTTGGTGCCCAAGCACCATTTTCGATTAAAGCCAAAGTTCTGTTTTGGAAATTTCTATCAGTAAGTGAGCCTAAAAATTGCTTCATCGGTGGGAAAACTTCGCCGTTATATGTCGTTGTCGCCAAAACAATTTTATCGAATTTATAAGCATTTGCGATAGCATACGACACATGTGTGTTGGCTAAATCACACACGACGACATTTTCGCAACCTTTTGCGGACAATTTTTCTGCAAGTAAATCAACAGCTTTTTTTGTGTTGCCGTAGACAGAAGTATAGGCGATGAAAACACCCTTGTCCTCAGCTTTATATGACGACCAAATATCGTATAGATTTAAATAATATGCTAAGTTTTCGGTCAAAACAGGGCCGTGTAATGGGCAAATTTTCTCAACTTCAAATGCAGATAGTTTCTTCAAAAGCGACTGCACTTGTGCGCCGAATTTTCCGACAATACCATAATAATATCGCCTTGCCTCACTCGCCCAGTCCTCTTCTGTGCCTATTGCACCGAATTTTCCGAAGCCGTCAGCGGAAAATAAAATCTTATCTTTTTTGTCATATGTGACCATAACTTCAGGCCAATGAACCATGGGTGCAAGCGCAAATGTGAGTTCATGACTTCCCAGATTTAGGGTGTCGCCCTCGCCGACCACTAACATTTTGCCAGTTAAATCAAGCTCTCTGAAAAAGCAGAACATCATATCAAACGCTTTTTTATTCGAGACAACAGTTGCTTGCGGAAATTTTTCAACAAATTTTTGAATGTTCGAAGAGTGGTCAGGCTCCATATGCTGAACTATTAAATAGTCAGGCTGTCTATCGCCAATTTCTCTCTCAATCGCCTTAATCCAGCAATCGCCGAATTCCGCATCCACTGTATCTAATATCGCAATTTTTTCATCTAAAAATAAATAGGAATTATATGCCATACCGTTGTCGACAGGGAATTGTCCCTCGAAAAACTTGATTTTCATATCGTTGACACCGATATAACGGACTGTTTCGGTAATATTCATAATGTCCTCCTTGGAAATGTTATAACTATAGTATACACAAAAAAACCTTATTTGAACAGGCTTTTTTTCGAAAGTTGACTAAAAAAGTCAACAAAAAATATCAGCTTGTCGAGCCGAAATTTGACAAGCTGATAAATTTTTAACATTTAGGAATTGATTTGACGACAAATCTGTCCCAAGAGGCGGAAATTGTATTTTCGGGTAAAATTAATTGGAAGCTCTCTTCGTCCCATTCTCCGCTCAAAAGTTTCTTGATAAGTATGGTATCGCCCTCAGACTCGGAGTATTTTAGTTCCCTATCGCTTGCGTTTTTCATCGCAAGTTCACGAATTGCCTCGACGTCTCCCGTGCCTGTGTTGATAAAATGAACATCTGTATAAGAATCTGTCCAACCATCAAGCATACCGCCTAGCAGTTCTGCAAGCTCTTCGCCATATTCCTCGGCATATTCGTCCTTGGATTTTCCAAGACCCATTTTTGAAATTACACTAGTTTCGGAGTCATCACTTTGCGCTCGCTCTAGCCAACCCGAAGAGCAGTAATAAGTTCCTGGACTGCTTTTGAAAACTTCGTCATACTTTTCCTTAGAGCCTAAAAATAAGGTTATGCAATCATGTGCTCTGGGAATTACCATGGGTATTTTTGCGCTAAGTCCCTCAACACCGTTGCTACATAGTCCATAGCCTAGCAAAATAGCATCGTAATCTTTGCTGTCGATTTTGTCAATTTCTGCTTGGATTGCGGTTTTCATAGCGACTTTTCCGTCATTATGAAGTCCCTGAGGAAGAAAGGCAAAATCTATAATCGCTGAACTTTGTGACGCATAAAGACAAAGTTCTCTCATCATTACATTGCACGCAATTACAAAAAATTTCTTGCTTGCTGTACGCTCAAAATACCTCATGAAAAACACCTCTAGCTTTCGACGATAATAGAAGTTGCTTTTAAGTTTGAATTAGATGTAAACTCGCCGTAAATTGTAACTGTTAATTCCTCATCAAGCTCGTCAATAGTGTGAGTTGCACCAGTTTCTGCGGAAATAACTATAGCAGAAGCAAAGTCGACATAGACAAGTCTGCTGTTGCTTAAAAGTGTCATTTCATCGTCACCGTGGTCAACAACGATAATTGTACCCGAAATTTTATCGGTTGAACTGTATTCGCTTAAAATTTCAACTTCTGTTATTACATTGCCGTAAATTAAAACTGAAATTTTATCGCCAATGCTTATATCATCAATATCAATGCTTCTGTCGCCTATATAAGCGTCAGCGAGAGTGTCAAGCATATATGTGTTTGCGTCGCCGTCATCTTCTATAGTCCATGAAGTGCCTGTTGCTGTGCTAGTGATGGCTGTGAGTTCTCCCTCAACGCCCTTTTTACTTGCACTTGCTTCTATGGCGTCGAGTAGTCCCGCATTGAGTTCAAGTGTAACTTCATCGCCAACACCAAGTCTGTCAATAGTTATGTCGATGTCTCCCCTTGTGATGTCAGGGATGTCTGTTGCCTCGAATGGGAATACGTTTAAAACTCCTGAATCATCTTTGACTCTTAGATATATAGTTGTACCGTATTTTATTGAGTCTATAGTCGCTTCCATATCATAATCGGCGTCTATAGCAGTTATGCTCTCAAGGTCTCTATCGTCTATTTGCAATGTGACAAACATGCCTTTGCTTAGCTCGTCAAAGTCCTCTGAGTCGCCGTCTATGGTGATGTCTGTTCCTGATTCTAGGTCAAACTCCTCAGTATCGTCTGAATAAAAATCATAGATTTCGATAGTTTCGCCATTCCTGTCGTCGTCTAAATCTCTGATTTCGCCTTGATACCACTCAATATCATCGTCTTGAGTAATCTCAATTCTTGAAATTTCATCGTCGATATATAATATCTCCGCATATTCGCCCTCGTAGTCAGAATTTGGACTTTCCTCGTCACCGTTGACTAAAAATTCCTCGTCACCGGTGAGGGGATATTCGGTGATTAAACCGTGGAAGCCACGAAGTTGAATTGTTTTTGACCCAATGGAATAAACTATGCCATTAGTTTTGGTAATTCCATCATAGCTTTCGATTTCAAGCTCAATGTCGTTGTCCTCTATATATTCAATTCCACGAGAAACAAAAGTCGATGCGGTCGCACGGCTAAGTCCCTCGGTTGGGTTAAACATATTCTGGTCGTCGCCTGTTACAATTTTTAGGTCAACTAAAAGAGCAACATAACCGACATATGATTCTGTGATTTTGTCGGCGTCTAAGAAAGTTAAATCGTCAACCGTAAATTCGGCTGCCTCTTCCTCTAGTCTTAATGCTCTGACGAGCAAAACTGCCAATGTCTCTTTATTCACAGGTTCATCGGGTTTTAGTGCGAGTAATTCAACCTCGGACAAAATTTCTGCCGCTAGACATAAGATAACTTCGTCCTCCGCCCAATCCATTGAAGCGGGGAGATAGTCCTCGGCGATTTCCTTAAAATCATCATTCGCAAACTCTGCTTCTTCTTTTGATAGATGATAAAAACGAGACAAAAGTGAGAGAGTTTCGACAAAAGTAATTTCGCCCTCGGGTTGCATTGTTCCGTCGGTATATCCATTTAAAAACCCACGGTCGTTCAAATCTTCCATATATTGTTGTGCCCAATGACCCTCTAAATCGTCAAAAGCCAGCGCACTGACTGAGGCAGAAAAAGCCATTGATGTGGCAAGTAAAATTGCTCCTGCTTTTTTAAAACGGCGCATAAGTAAATACCTCCGGAAAAATTTCTATTATTCGCCATTATATCACTAATATTTACAAAAATCAACATACACAATATTAATTAATGGATATGTATAAAAGTCAGTTATTACGCTTTGGAGGACATGCTGGCAAGTGCATTTATGATGATTTGCGTTGCACCCTCGATAGAAAAGTTGCTCATATTAATAGACAGGTCGTAATTTTTGCAAACTCCCCACTCTTTATCGCTGTAATATTTATAATGAGCCGCACGTTCAGAATCGATTTGCATAATTTTTTTCTGAGCATTATTCTCATTTAGACCATAATGTTCGATTGTGTATTTAATTCTATCCTCTTTTTTTGCATGAAGAAAAACGCTTAACCTATTATAACCCGTTTTGAGTATCGCATCGGAACAACGTCCAACGAGAACACAAGTTCCCTTTGAAGCGATTTCACGAATGGCGGAAAACTGCGCTAAATAAACCCTGTTAGATAGTGACAAGGTCGTTGGCGTATAATCTGCTTCCTCTGCCCAAGGTAAGATGCCGTTTGAAGTGCGTTGCTCAGCTTCTTCAATAAATTCTTCTGAAAAACCACTGTTTTTTGCCGCAAGCTCGATTATTTCACGGTCGTAATAATCGACACCCAACTTTGCAGCAAGTCTCTTGCCGACAACTCTTGCGCCACAGCCATATTCACGGCTTATAGTGATAATGACATCATTCATAGCGAGTCCTCCTCTGTAATATTTTTCCTTGTCAGAGTATTATATCATCTTACTTGACTAAAAACAACTATATTCAGCTTTACATTTGCTAATTTTGTGTTACAATTTTATATGGTGCAAAAACTAAACCTACAAACTTGGAGGAAAACCTTACAATATGGAAATTTCAAATATAATAGCCTCAGAACTCGGAAAAAGTCTGCAACATGTTGAAAATATAATCTCTCTACTTGATGAGGGTGCGACTGTTCCGTTTATTGCTAGATACAGAAAAGAAATGCACGGCTCCATGGATGACACGGCTATACGTGAACTATACGACCGTCTTAAATATCTCCGCAGTCTTGAAAAAAGACAGGAGGAAATTTTAAGCTCTATTGAGTCACAGGGAAAGCTAACTGACGAGCTTAAAGAGCAAGTTTTAGCAACGAAAACTCTATCAGAAGCCGAAGATTTATATAGACCATACAAGCAAAAACGCAGAACTCGTGCAAGTATTGCAAAAGAAAAAGGCTTAGAACCACTTGCGCTTGCAATTTTAGAGCAAGATAGGGAAGCGGAGGAACTAGCTCCCGAATATATTAACCCTGAAAAAGAAGTCAACACTGTCGAAGACGCGCTTGCTGGGGCATCTGATATCATTGCGGAAATGGTTTCTGACGATGCGGCGGTGCGTAAAGTTTTACGCGAACTAATGCTGAAAAAGTCCAGTCTTGTTTCGGTCGGAGCGACTGAGGATGACAGTGTTTATAGACTTTACTACGAATTTTCTCAGCCTGTGCCAAAGCTCTCAGGTCACCAAGTTTTGGCGGTAAATCGTGGTGAAAAAGATGGATTTTTAAAGGTTTCTATAGAAACTGACAGACAAACAGCCGCAGCTGTCGGTGTGCGCTCAGTCATAAAACCCTCTCGCCCATCGTCTCAATTTGTACGTGCCGCCGCCGAGGACGCTTATGACAGATTGATTGCGCCGTCAATGGAACGTGAAATCAGAAATATTTTGACAGAAGAGGCTTCGGAAGGTGCTATCAAAAACTTTGCGCTAAACCTTCGCCCACTACTCATGCAAGCTCCCGTAAAAGGAAAAGTCACATTAGGACTTGACCCAGGATACAGAACAGGATGTAAGCTTGCAGTTGTGGACGGCACAGGAAAAGTGCTTGATACAGGTGTTATTTATGCAACTCCGCCTAGGAGTGAAATCGAAAAAAGTGCCGAAATTGTCAGGAAAATGATAAAAAAACATGGCATTACATGTATTGCAATCGGTAACGGAACGGCTTCTCGTGAATCTGAAAAATTTGTTGCCGATATACTCAAAGATTTTCCCGAAATCGGCTATATGGTGGTTAATGAGGCAGGTGCTTCTGTATACTCCGCTTCGAAACTTGCGGCGGATGAATTCCCAGAATATGATGTATCATTGCGCTCGGCTGTTTCGATTGCAAGACGACTACAAGACCCTCTTGCCGAGCTTGTAAAAATCGACCCTAAATCCATAGGTGTCGGACAATATCAGCACGATATGCCACAGGCAAGACTTGGTGAGTCCCTCGACGGAGTTGTCGAGGACTGCGTTAACTCTGTTGGTGTTGACGTTAACACAGCTTCGGTTTCTCTGCTACAAAGAGTTTCCGGTTTGACATCGGCGACAGCGAAAAATTTGGTTAAATATCGCGATGAGAATGGCGAATTTACTTCCAGAAAACAGGTTCTGAAAGTTCCGAAACTCGGACCTAAAGCATATGAACAATGCGCTGGATTTTTGCGTGTTTCGGGCGGAAAAAGTGTCTTAGATAATACAGCGGTTCACCCTGAAAGTTACGTTGCAGCAGAGAGTTTGCTCACAATTTGCGGATATTCGGTTAAAGACCTCGCAAACGGCACAAGCTTAAATTTGCGTGAAAAAATTGACGAAATAGGACTTAGCGATGCCGCCGAAAAATGTGGAGTTGGTGCGCCGACACTTCTCGACCTTGTTTCGGAATTGTTGAAACCAGGGCGTGACCCTCGTGACGAGCTTTCAACGCCTATGCTTCGCTCTGATGTTATGGAAATTTCGGACTTAAAAGCCGGAATGGTTTTGACAGGCACGGTCAGAAATGTTATAGATTTCGGTGCATTTGTCGATATCGGAGTTCATCAAGATG
>CAYJLH010000015.1:0-45185 GCA_964370925.1 uncultured Oscillospiraceae bacterium
AACTTGGCACAGACTACAAACTATTCAACTACTACGGCGCACCAGATGCTGACCGTCTAATCATCGCTATGGGTTCATTCTGCGATGTTACAGAGGAAGTTATCGACTATCTAAATGCTAACGGCCAAAAAGTTGGTCTGCTAAAAGTTCGTCTATACCGTCCTTTCGCAACTGACCGTTTCATAGAAGCTATCCCAGCGTCAGTTAAGAAAATTGCGGTTCTTGACCGTACAAAAGAGCCAGGCGCAATCGGCGAGCCTCTATACCTTGATGTTGTTGCTGCTCTTGCTAACGCAGGCAAAACTGATATCACAGTTGTCGGCGGTCGTTATGGTCTAAGCTCAAAAGACACACCTCCATCAAGCGTTTTCGCTGTTTACAAAGAACTTGAAAAAGATGCTCCTGCACGTATCTTCACAGTTGGTATCAACGATGACGTTACAAACCTAAGCATTCCTGAAGAAGAAGCACCAAACACTGCTGCTGAAGGCACAGTTGAGTGCAAATTCTGGGGTCTTGGTGGTGATGGTACTGTTGGTGCGAACAAAAACTCAACAAAAATCATCGGTGACCATACTAATAAATATGTTCAAGCATATTTCCAATATGACTCAAAGAAAACAGGTGGCGTAACTGTTTCTCACCTTCGTTTCGGCGATAAGAAAATCAGAAGCCCATACTATATAAATAAAGCTGACTTTGTTGCTTGCCATAACCCAAGCTATATCACAAAGGGCTTCAAAATGGTTCGTGACGTTAAACCTAATGGCGTTTTCCTAATCAACTGCCAATGGGATTTTGCAGAGCTAGATCGTCAACTACCTCCAGAAGCTAAAGCTTACATTGCAAAAAACAACATCAATGTTTACACAATTAACGCTATTGACCTTGCTGCAAAAGTTGGCATGGGCAAGCGCACAAACACAATCCTACAAAGTGCTTTCTTCACACTAGCAAACGTAATTCCACAAGAAGAAGCTCTTAAATATATGAAAGATGCTGCAACAGCTTCTTACTCCAAAAAAGGCCCAGAAATTGTTGAAATGAACCACAAGGCTATCGATGTCGGCGCTACATCTTTTGTAAAAATTGATGTTCCTGCTGAGTGGGCCAACGCAACTGCTTGCGATTGCTCAAAATGCGATAAAGCATGCGGAACTGCTTCAACACTTCAAACAATGGTTACAGATATTCTTGAGCCAGTTGCGAAAAACGCAGGTGACAGCCTACCTGTTTCTGCTTTCCTAGCTCACGCTGATGGTCAATTCGAAATCGGTGCTGCGGCTTATGAAAAACGTGGTGTTGCTTCTATGGCTCCGGAGTGGATTCCAGAAAACTGCATCCAATGTAACCAATGCGCATATGTTTGCCCACATGCAACAATCAGACCTTTTGCTCTAACAGAGGACGAGGCTAAAAATGCTCCTGAGGGAACAAAACACTGTGCATTTAAAGCAGGTAAGGGTAAAGGCGTTTACGAATTCGCTCTTGCTGTTTCTCCGCTAGACTGCATGGGTTGCGGTGTTTGCGCACAAGTTTGCCCATCTAAAAACAAAGCACTTGTTATGCAATCACAAGAAAGCCAGCTAAAAGAGCAAGATATCTTTGCTTACATGGTTGAAAATATCGAAGCAAAACCAGAAGTTACTGACTTCACATCTGTTAAAGGTACACAATTTAACAAGCCACTACTTGAGTTCTCCGGCGCTTGCGCAGGTTGTGCTGAAACAGCTTACTCAAGACTTGTCACACAACTATTTGGTGACAGAATGTATATCTCAAACGCAACAGGTTGTTCTTCAATCTGGGGTGGACCAGCGGCTGCTTCTCCTTACTGCGTAACTGCAGAGGGTAAAGGTCCAGCATGGGCAAACTCACTATTTGAAGATAATGCTGAGCATGGTTTGGGTATGCTTGTCGGTCAAGACGCTGTTCGTGACAGACTAAAAGGCTACCTTTGCGAAATGTCAAAGCACGAGAAAACTCCTGCTGATGCAAAAGCACTAATCGAAAAATATTTTGAGACAGACGGAAACAGCCGTGCAAACTCAGAAGCAACTAAAGAGCTTATCCCAATGCTTGAAGGTGCTGCTGCAAACGGTTGCCCATTCTCAAAGAAAATTCTTGCTGACAAAAACTATCTAAACCAAAAATCTGTTTGGATCTTCGGTGGTGACGGTTGGGCATACGATATCGGTTACGGCGGACTTGACCACGTTATCGCTACTGGCGAAAACGTAAACATCTTCGTATTCGATACAGAAGTTTACTCAAACACTGGTGGACAGGCTTCAAAATCTACAAACGTAGGTCAAGTTGCTCAGTTCGCTGCAAACGGTAAACCAATTAAGAAAAAAGGCCTTGCTGAAATCGCTATGGCTTATGGTTATGTTTATGTAGCACACATTGCTATGGGTGCGGATATGAACCAAACTCTAAAAGCTATTAACGAAGCAGAAGCATACAATGGTCCATCATTAATCATCGGCTACGCGCCTTGCGAAATGCACAGCATTAAGGGCGGTATGGCTAACTGCCAAGCTGAGATGAAAGCTGCTGTTGACTGCGGTTACTGGAACTTGTTCAGATTTAACCCAGCACTAAAAGAAGAGGGCAAAAATCCTCTAACTATCGACAGCAAAGCTCCTAAGGGCGGATACCAAGAGTTCCTAATGAATGAAGCTCGTTACAGCCGTCTAACACGTGAGTTCCCAGAAAGAGCAAAAGAATTGTTCATTAAGAATGAGGAACTTGCAAAAGAGCGTTATGACCACCTCATGAAGCTCAAAGACCTATACGAAGTATAAGTTTTATAATAGAAGAGGACAGCTTTCGCTGTCCTCTTTGCTTTTTAGAAAAGCAAAAAACAGGAACAATTAATGCTCCTGTTTTAATAATATTAGGCTTTATAATCGAATTTCCAGTTATAGATACTAACGGTGTCACCATCTTGAACACCCATTTTTTCCATACGCTCGAAAATTCCGGACTCACGTAAAACTCTATCGAAGTACATAAGCGAATCATATTCGCCAAGATTAACGATATCGAGAAGTCTTTCCATCCAAGCGCCTTCGACGACCCAAATTCCATCCTCGACAGTGATAGAAACTTCGTCAGCACCCTCAAGTTTTGGTTCAGGAGCGACGTAGTCCGCCTCGTAAACAACTACAGGCGGGAGAGCTTCGAGGTGTGTCGCAATTTTTTGAACAAGTTCGCGTGTTCCTGACTGCGTAACAGCGCTCATTTCATAAAATTCATAGCCTTTTGCCTCGACATAAGCACGTAGTTCGTCCAAAGTTTCTCGCTCGTCACCGATTAAGTCACATTTGTTTCCAACGACGATTTGACGTCTTTCTGCTAGTTCGGGGCTATAATCAACTAATTCTTTGCAGATTGTGTCAAAATCTTCGATAGGATTTCGTCCCTCACAACCAGATGCATCGACAACATGTACAAGCAAACGGCAACGGTCGATATGACGCAAAAAATCATGCCCCAAACCAGCGCCCTCACTAGCACCCTCGATAATTCCGGGGATATCAGCCATAACAAAAGACGAACCCTCACCGACATAAACCATGCCGAGATTTGGGAATAGTGTTGTGAAATGGTAGTTTGCAATTTTTGGGTGAGCCTTACTTACGACAGAAAGCAAAGTTGATTTTCCGACATTGGGAAAGCCGACCAAGCCGACATCGGCAAGCAGTTTAAGTTCCAAAATAATCTCTCTTGATTGCCCAGGGAGACCGGGCTTTGCAAAACGTGGAGTTTGACGAGTTGGCGTCGCAAAATGCTTATTACCCCAACCACCACGGCCACCCTTGCATAGAACAAAGGCTTCGCCATCGGACATGTCCTTTATAATAAGTCCTGTTTCCTTATCACGAATAAGTGTTCCACGGGGAACACGAATGGTGAGCGACTCGCCGTCTTTACCTGAACAACGCTTACCAGAGCCGTCCATGCCTGTTCCTGCTGTGTATTTTCTCTTATAACGGAAATCCATCAAGGTTGACATATGGTCATTGACCACAACCACGATATCTCCGCCCCGTCCGCCGTCGCCACCATCTGGTCCGCCTGCGGAAATATACTTCTCACGGTGAAACGCAACTGCGCCATTTCCGCCTTTTCCTGCTGTGACTTTAATACTTGCCTTATCTACAAAGGATGTGGACATAATTTTCTCCGTTCTCAGTTGATAGCCACTTGCTATCTAGAATTCTAAATGGCTTATTATTTCATCGAGCGCTTCCTCGGATTTTGCTGTTGCAGTGAAGGATAGCATGATTTCATCCTCTTGGCAAAGCAAATGCCTTTGATAAAGCCTCGTGTTTTCTTCAAAAACTTGTATGGCGGTCATTTCATGTTCCGCTATATTTATAGTATAACTCTCTCCGACAGAATAATCAACATCTTTCAGAGTGGCATATTGCTCCACGAGCATTTCAATGAAATCATCTTCCGAAAAAATTTCATCATATTCTGCCATATTTTCTATGACAAAAATTATGCTTTCTATGCCACCAAGATAATCTTTTGCATAGAATTCATAATAACTCGCCTCATGCGCGCCCGGTGTGGGTGCAAGGCCATGATTTGTTGAAAGCTCATGATTTTGCGAGAAATAAATCAAATCTTCAACAGCTTCAAATCGCCACTCATCGGGGAGGGTAAATATTAAATTCAAATGACTGTTTTCATATATGTCGTCGACGATATCACCACGAAGCAAATTCGGGGTTGTGCTTGATACGGGGATGGGGTCCATTCGACTACTTCCACATGCAGAACAAGCAAATATAAAAACAGTTGTGATTATAACAATGTACGTTTTCATAGGGTTTCCTTTAGGAAATGTAAATTATTGGAAAAAAATTAGGGTTGTAACACCGTATAACGTGTCACAACCCTGTCGTTATTACTGAGCTATCTCGTAGACAGAAACTTTTTTACGATCTTTACCCATACGCTCAAATCTGACAACTCCGTCAGTTAGAGCAAAAAGTGTATCGTCACTACCTCGGCCGACGTTTGTGCCGGGGTGTATTTTTGTACCACGTTGTCTTACTAAGATGTTACCAGCGATAACAGCTTGACCATCAGCTTTCTTGGGTCCTAAGCGTTTGGATTCACTGTCACGACCGTTCTTAGTAGAGCCGACGCCTTTCTTATGTGCCATGTTTTTACACCTCCGTGTTGGTTATTTTAATTTGATTACGCATTGATTGCGTTTATAGTTACTTTTGTATAGGGTTGTCTGTGACCCTGTGTACGGCGATAACCTTTTTTAGGCTTCATTTTGTAAACGCGAATTTTCTTAGCTCTACCGTTTTTATCGATAACCGCTGTGACAGTTGCGTTTTTAACTTCATCACCGATAGCTATGTTGTCACCATCGATAATTGCCAAAACTTCAAATGTTTCTGTTTCGCCAACTTCTTTGTCGATTTTTTCAACATAAATAACATCGCCTTCTGCAACGCGATATTGCTTACCACCTGTAACAATAACTGCTGTTTTCATAACCTATTGCACCTACCTCTCAATTAGAGTCTCGCTCTCGGGGTGAAAGTCGAAACTTTACTTGCAAACCCTTTCAAAGCGGCGTTAATATAATACCATGCATTGGCTTATTTGTCAACGATAATTTGCAATTTAGACTATAATAAACCGCGAGATGCCAAGAATTCTTGACCATCGCCATATTTTTCAACAACATAGTCGATATCTTTATCGCCTCTGCCTGAAAGATTGACTAAAATTGTGCCATGTGTATGCTCTTTTGCGTAGCGAATTGCGTAAGCTAATGCGTGTGAACTTTCGATTGCGGGGATAATTCCCTCGTTGCGGCAAAGTAGGAAAAATGCTTCCATCGCTTCATCGTCAGAAGCGTATTCGTATTTAACTCTTCCGCAGTCGTGCAAATAAGCGTGCTCCGGTCCGACTGAGGGATAGTCTAGTCCGCTTGCGATTGAGTAAACGGGGTCGGGTTCACCCTCTTTCACGTTTTGTAGCAAATAGCTTTCAAAGCCGTGCAAAATACCTTTTTTACCATGTGTTATTGACGCAGCGTGGTCACCTGTGTTATGGCCTTTTCCCAATGGCTCAACGCCGTAAATTTCGACAGGTGCATCAAGGAAAGCTGCGAACATGCCCATAGCATTTGAGCCACCGCCGACACAAGCGCAGACAGCGTCAGGTAAAAATCCTGAAAGCTCTTTAAATTGTGCTCTTGCTTCGTAGCCAATGACATGCTGGAAGTCTCTGACCATCAATGGGAATGGGTGAGGGCCAACGACTGAACCTATGCAATAAATTGCATCGTTATATTCTTTTAAATAAGCTTCGAATGCGGCATCAACAGCTTCTTTAAGTGTTTTTAGTCCATGAGTTACAGGTATAACTCTAGCACCTAGAAGCTTCATTCTGACGACATTTGGATGTTGTTTTGCAATATCAACTTCACCCATATAAATGTCACACTCAAGTCCGAAATATGCCGCAGCAGTTGCAAGAGCAACACCATGTTGACCAGCGCCTGTTTCGGCTATAATTTTCTTTTTGCCCATGAATTTTGCGAGCAAACCCTCACCCATACAGTGGTTTATTTTGTGTGCGCCTGTGTGGTTTAGGTCTTCACGTTTTAGGTAGATTTGAGCGCCACCGATTTTTTCAGAAAGGCTTTGGCAATGATAAATCGGAGTTGGTCTGCCTTGGAATTCCTTGCGAATTCTGCGTAGTTCGGTTATAAAATCACTGCGATTGCAAATATTGTTGTAAGCTTCTGTAATTTCCTCAAATGCAGGAATTAGGCAATCGGGGAGATATTGTCCGCCGTATTCACCATAGCGACCGTCTTCTGTTGGAAATGTTTTTAAATAATTGTCAAAATCCTTGTAAGTTTTAATTGTGCTCATGATAATTCCTCCAAAATAATTTTAATATAAAAATGAAAAAAGCCCCTGCCCTCTATAGGACAAAGACTAAAACTCTGCGATACCACCTAAATTGACGATAAAATCGTCCACTCATTTCATGTACTTAAATACATGTGCCCCTGATAACGGATGGCATCCCCGTCGGACATTACTAACCAAATGGCTTTCTTTCCGCCCTCACAAGTCCATTCACCCACCAACACCTGATGACCTCACACCAAACAGTCACTCTCTGAACAGTTATTTAGTCGGTTACTCCTCTTGTTCAACAGTTTAACTTATTAAACTACTCGTAGTATACTCCAAAGAGGCTGTGTTTGTCAACACTTTTTTGAAAAATTATTTTGTACTTAGAAAATAAAAATCTCCCCTTGGTATTATGTTGAAGCAAAGGGGAGGTTGTATTTATGAATTTTTGGGAAAAATAAAAAAGCTATCGAAACGATAACTTTTTTATTTGGTGCGGATGAAGGGACTTGAACCCCCACGTCTCGCGACACGAGAACCTAAATCTCGCATGTCTGCCAATTCCATCACATCCGCTTATTCAGTTCGCTGTGTTTCTCAACCCAACGATAGTAATTATAGCACAGGTAAAATGGAATTGCAAGTCTTTTTTAAAAAAAATTTAAATTATTTTAAAAATTCTACTGTTCCCACTGCTGTTGAGTACATCGCGCCCACGATTTGCAGCTTTTTAGAGGCAACTAGCTCAGAAATTACAGCACTTTTCATAATTTCATCAATACTATTTTGTATATTTAGCGAGGTTGCTTTTTCAATATCGCTTTCGCCTTTTGTTCCGGCGGCAATTCTCTCTGTTACGGGACTTATATATCCTGTTGCACCGGCGACGGCAGCGTTAACTGCTCCGCAGTAATCATGGCCCATAACGACTATAGCCTCAACATGCAAATGGTCGGCGGCATATTCAAGTGAAGCCAATGACGCACCGTCAACAACATTGCCTGCGTTTCTTACGGTGAAGATTTCACCAATACCAGCTGAGAATATGTATTCTGGGATAACTCTGCTGTCAGCACATGTAAGAATTGCAACATATGGCTTCTGACCATTAATTGCAGTATCTTTCCTGACTGAAACTGAGATATTTCCGCTTCCGACTTCTGCATTTACGTACTTTTCGTTTTGAGATTTCAAGCGTGATATAATATCCATGTAATTAGCTCCATTCTATTAGTATTTTATGATAAATATATCGTGCCAGAGTGCCAAAAAACTTTGTATGTACAAAATTATTTTGATGTTCTGTCACTATAAATATACCATGTTTTGTAGAATGATGTCAATAAATTATAATAAGTATAAAACTAAGCTAAGTGTTTAAAAAATGCTAGACATTTTTAGCTTACTACTATATAATACAAAATTGACTGAAAAATATGTTTTTTACATTGCAAAGGGATACATTATGCTGAAACAATATAAAGGTGAACTTTTTCTGCTTTTTGCAACTATATGTTGGAGCTTGAGTGGCGTGCTTACAACCCCGCTCACAATAAACCCAATATTGACAAATGCGCTCAGGTGCGTAATTGCTGTTTTTATACTGCTTCCTTTTAACAAGTGGAAAGTTAAGTTTAACAAAACCATAATGCTGTCTGCACTTTTTGGTGGACTTACTGTAAACTTCTTTTTTGCGTCATTGGCGTACACAAGTGCCGCTAACGCAGTTGTAATTCAATACACAGCCCCTATTATGGTGCTTATATATACTTGCATTTCCGGTAAAAAGCTTCCGACTGTTGCACAGATTTTTTCTGTAATTTTGGCATTTGGTGGAGTTTATGCCATTTTCTCGTCACAACTATCTGCGGACGGAATGATAGGAAATTTATTGGCGCTATTGGCTGGTGTCACCTTTGCCGGAGTTTTTGTTGTAAACAGATTTGAGAACGCATCCCCTGTTGACAGCTCGATTATTGCCTTTTCGGCTTGTTCACTGCTTGCATTTTTCTTTATAGGTGAATTCGAGAATATAAAGCAAACAGACTGGATATTTATAATTTTACTGGGAGTTTTTCAACATGGGCTTGCCTACCTATTTTTCAGCATAGGCATAAAAACCGCGAGTTCTTTTTCTGGCTCGTTGATAGGAACTTTGGAACTTGTCCTCTTGCCTCTTTGGGTATATCTTGCTTTTGGAGAAATTCCGACGATTATGACGGTAATAGGCTCGATTATGATAGTATTGGGTGTTATGATAAATATGTATAGTGGAAAAATTACATTAGTAAAAAAGAAAACGGTGTTGACCAAATAAAGTCAACACCGTTTTGCATTATTATTCTATTTTTGCTCTTCGTTTTCAGGAACTGGTGGGTCTACTTTTATTTGCAGAGTTTTTTTTATTTGCAGAGCTTTTTTCTTAGAAATCAAGCATTTTGTAAGCACGACCACGACAACAATTAACACAATAATTACATGCCAGTACAAAATTATGAATAGTACTAGATTTTGAGAGAAGTCAACAATGCCGTCAATGCTTCGTGAAAATGCATCACCCATGCGGTCCATAAAGGTTCTTGTTACGGGTTTTTCGGGTGTGTACTCTATAACTTCGGAGATATAGATTGAAATTGTGCTGTAATTAACATCTGTGTCCAATCCATTCATCATTGTTTGATAATATTCGATATTATAGCGCACATCGGATAAATAACCTTCAATTGTGAGCATATCCTCGAGAATTGTCGCATTTTCGAGCATAGTCAAAAGACGTTCCTCTTGAATTAAGTATGACTCAAGCCTTGACTGAATATCGAAATATTCAGATGTTACGTTTTGAGCAGTTGTATTACAATATAAAACACTGCCAAGTGAGGAAAGTCCAGCTGTTACCATGTCAAAGTTTGATGATGGAATTCTGATAGTGAAAGACGCATCTCTTGTGCCATGACCTTCGATTCCCAGACCACCTATTGACGAGCTTTGAATAAATCCGCCGTAACTTTCGGCAAGTGTGTCTATATCGTCCAGTGTTTTGTCATAGTCCAAAGTTTCGACATGGGCATCAGCTGAGTAAATTATCTTCTCGCTTAGTTCAACGGCTGTAGAAGTGCTTGAAATATCAGCGTTACTTTTTCCCGATTGAATACTAGCGGCAGACTCTTCAACGGCAATTTCCATTTCCATGTCATAGCTTTCGTCTACGCTTCCACCGTATCCGTAGTCAGATTGATAGGCTGCTGGAGCTTCGGCTGATTCCGTTGTAGCGTAGTCGGCGGTGACTGCATCACTAGAACACGCAGAGAAGAGCATAAGGCTGATTAACATTGCTATAGGTAGAAATATCTTTTTCATTTGCTAGTCCTCCTAAAAAGTTGTTATACTTTTAAGACGCAGTAAAACAAAAAATGTTCCTAAAAAATTAATATCTTATACATGTTTTGTCGATTTCAGCCAAGCTATGAACTCCACACATTGCCATAGTGTCACGTAAATTCGCACCCAATTCATTTATATAAGCCTTAACGCCCTCTGCTTCGTTACCATAAACCGCAGTTACAAATGGTCTGGCAATCAAAGCCGCATCAGCTCCAAGAGCGAGAGCTTTGAAGACATCAAGCCCTGTTCTGATTCCGCCATCGACTAAAATAGTCATCTTTCCACTGACAGCCTCGGCAATCTCGGGAAGAACTTCTGCGGTTGAGGGACATGCATCCAAAACCCTACCACCGTGGTTTGACACGACAATGCCCTGTGCGCCTGCATCAAGGGCTTTTAATGCACCTTTAACCGTCATAATGCCCTTGACTATAAACGGCATATTTGCATACTCTATAATCTCACGAAGTTCAGCCACATTTTTACTACCGGCTTTTGGAGTTAGATTTTGCAAAAAGGGAAGTCCGGCTGCATCTATATCCATGGCGATACAGCTTGCACCAGCTTTTTTTGCAATGTCAATTTTCTCAAAGACCATATCTTTTGCCCAAGGTTTTACGGTGGGTATTCCCGCTCCGCCGATTTTTCCTATTGCTGTGCAAGCGGATTTAAAAACCTGCTCGTTAATTCCATCGCCTGTAAAAGCCGCAATTCCATTACTCGCACAGGCATCAACTAAAATTTCGTTATATTCCAAATCGTCATATTTTTCGCCGTAATGCATTTTCATCGCACCGACAGGAGCGGCGAAGAAAGGGTAGTCAAACTCTTTGCCGAAAAGCTTAAACTTTGTATCTACAGAGGTGTTATCACAAATTGTGTCCATATTCACACAGATTTCTTGCCATTTCGCATAGTTTCTAATTGCACCGCTTCCCAAGCCTTTAGCGCCAGGACCGGGCATGGTGTTCTTACATGCAATACCGTTGCAAATAGGGCAGACCTTGCAAAGCTCGCCCATTTGACCTTTAGCCATTTTTATAACTTCGCTATAATTCACAGAAATTACCTCCAATAATCGATATGAAAATATTGTAATATAAAATTCACCTGATTTCAATAGAAATCAGGTGAATTAGGTTATTCCGTATTATTACTTATTCAAGATTGAGTTTTTTGCTGAGTATAATTTTTGAAATAAAGAAATATGCTACAGCTAAAACCGCCCAAGTTACGCTCGAAACAGTTGTAATATCATTCATGGCACTAATTTCATCGTTATTGAAGAACACTATGTTTAGTCCTGAGAGATGCATTGCATCCATTATAAGGCTCAATATAATTTGCTCGACGTTGAGTATTACCACAAATGCGACGATTGAAATTATCGTCCTATATCTGAGTGATAAATGCCCAATGCTTATACTAGCATAAACGAGTAGTATGGATTGAACTAGCTTTACAAATGCCATACCGCCTGCTCTAAAAAACAACATTCGCTCTTCGTGTGTCATTTCTTCAAAGAATTCTTTTAGCACACGTTCGAATAAATACCTTAGTGTGGTGTCGGATGTCATAATAATTATAGCGAGAAAACCAATGGTTATGCTGACGGTTGCCGTAATCGCTGCACAAATGAACTTTGCAATTATAAGCTCAGTAGTTGTGACAGGTAGGGTGAACATCAAATAACCCTCGTCTTTTAGAAGTCCGTTATGATATCGACCTATGATGAAAACGGCTGTAACCGCCATCATTGCCATCATAATTCCACCAAAAACGATACCAAGGGCAACTTCGCTCAATCCGTCAAAATACTCATTTGTAAATGAACCTAAAACGGCAATGGCAATCGCTAAAGGCCAAAGGATTGAAAATTGCTTTATCATTGCACGAAATTCATATTTTAAAAGTTTGCCTACCATGCTGCGCCACCTCCTTGATTTGGATTGCTTCGGAAAATCTCACGGAATAGCTCGTCAACACTTTTTCCTTCGCTTTCTCGAATACTATCAACGGATTCGTGGCGGATGATATCACCGTTCTTTAGGAAAATTGCCTCATCCAAGATTGGCTCTATGTCCGTTATAAGGTGTGTTGAGATTAAAACAGTTCCGTTTTCGTTGTAATTTGTCAAAATTGTGCTGAGTATAAAATCACGTGCGGCTGGGTCGACACCGGCTATAGGCTCGTCGAGCAAATAAAGCTCTGATTTACGGCTCATGACAAGTACAAGTTGTATTTTCTCCTTAGTGCCCTTAGACATGCTCTTTATGCGGTCTTTTGGGTTAATTCCAAGGGTGGCACACATGTCGACCGCTTTTTTTCTGTCGAAATCTGCGTAAAAATCTGTGAAAAGGTCGACCAAATCAATTGCTTTCATCCAATCGGCATAGTACATTTTATCAGGAAGATAGCTGACGATTTCTTTTGTTTTCGTAGAAGGGGGCATTCCGCTTATAAGGACTTCGCCGGATGATGACTGCAAAAGTCCGCAAAGAATTTTTATAAATGTAGTTTTACCTGAGCCGTTAGGCCCTAAAAGCCCGACTATGCGCCCACGGCTTACATTTAAATCTACATGGTTTAAAGCGATTTTTCGCCCATATCCTTTTGAAAGTCCACGGCAAGTGATGATATCGCCGCTTTTAATGATTTCGTTCATGTGTTGTCCTCCCTCAAAATCTCTATTGCTTCGTTTTTTTCATAACCGAGCTGTTTCATAGATGTCAAATATTCGTCTATGTGCTTTTTCGCAAGTCCGGCTTGAATTTTGCCAATAAGCTCTGTGTTTTTTGTCACTGTTCGCCCAGCGGTTCGGTTTCCGTCTGCGAGTCCCTCCGCCTCGAGTTGCGACAATGCTTTTTGTACGGTATTTGGATTGACTCCGGCTTCGTCCGCCAGTTCTCTGACGGACGGCAAGCGCTCTCCCGCTTGCAATCTTCCAGAGGCTATGGCGAATTTTAGCTGATCTGCCACTTGAGACCATATTGGTCTATCGTTATAAAATTTCCAGTTCAAGTGTTTTGCCTCCGTTTCTGTATCGTTGTATTAATATACTAACACAACGATACAAAGGTGTCAAGCAGTTTTTAAGTTGAATTATTTTTCACTTTCTGATAAAATTAATACAAAAAAACTAACGGAGTAATGATATGAGCAAAAGCATAACTTTAATTGGTATGCCCGGAGCGGGAAAAAGTACGGTTGGCGTCGTGCTTGCCAAAATTTTGGGATACGATTTCGTCGACAGTGATTTGTTAATTCAATCCGAGGAAGGACTACTTCTGTGGCAGATTATAGAGCGGGATGGGATTGATGGTTTTCGCGAGATAGAAAACCGAGTTAATGCCTCTATCAATCGCAAGAGGACGATTATCGCAACAGGTGGAAGCGTTGTTTATTGCAAAGAGGCAATGGAGCATCTATGTAATACTTCAATCGTGGTTTATTTGAAGCTTGACTATGAAAAAGTTGCCTCACGTCTTGGTGACCTGACAAAAAGAGGAGTTACACTCCCGAATGGTTACGGGCTTATGGACTTGTACAAGGAGAGAACTCCGCTATATGAGAAATACGCTCATCTTACTTTTGATTGCGACAATGGAAGCGTGAGAGAAACAGCTGTTAAACTTGCCGAGTATATTAAGGAATATAACTAAAATTATTGTGTCGGTTTTGTTAAATTTAAGCTTTATCCTTGCTTATTTAAGGCATTTGTACTATAATATTAGTATAAATAATGTGCAATAAATATAAGGAGCATTTCAATGATAAAATTATTTGCGTTCGATTTGGACGGGACGCTACTACAAGAAAATCAAAAGATTGACGCTGAAACACTTAAGGCTATACACAGCTTTGAATCACATGGAATTAAGTATGCAATTGCGACAGGCAGAAACTACGGCATTGTCAGAGGTATTTTAGAGGACAATGACCTTGACTGTGATATTATTTTAAACAATGGTCATGAATTCATATCAAAAGATAGAAGAACACGTATAACATATGCAATTGATAAGAAAAAACTTGCAGCGATATGTGAAGTTTTGTTTGCACATAAGTTTAAAACTGTTCTCCATGCAGACAACGGAAATAAATATATTTTCATGGATCCAGAAGATTATTATCAAGAGCATTTGCTAACTTTTGGCACTATGCGTGGTATCGATACGGCGGAGCTTTCAACCGCTCCCCTGTTTTCTCGTGACTCGTTTTTGGAAAACACATATCAAATTAGTTCGCTAGATGAACTTGGGGAAGTTGGAATATTAAAACTCGACAACTCCAACACAGATAAAAATGCCTGTGCAAAAGCTGTCGAGCTATTGTCCGCTATGGACGGTGTTTTATTAAACACTTCTTATGATGCAAATGTTGAAGTGTGTGACGACACTGTAGATAAAGGCACTGCTGTGCTTGAAGTTGCAAAAATCTACGAAATTTCTCCCGACGAAATCGCAACTTTCGGCGATGGAGATAATGACATAGGCTTGCTAAAAGTTACAAAACACTCTTTTGCAATGGGAAATTGTAGAGATGTTTTGAGAGAAATTGCAACACATGTCACGGATACAAACGAAAATCAAGGTGTTTTGAAGGGTATACGCAAAATTTTAGCACAAGAAAATAATATAACAATTTAGTCATATCATTTTCTCAAAGCCATATTCAGTTAAAATGGTTTTGCCGTCAACACAACCGCTATATTCACCACTAACCTGCTGGAAACCGTATTTTAAATACAGGTTTTCGGCAGGTTTATTTGTATCCACTATAAAAAGCCTGAGATAGCTTGCGCCTTTTTCTTTAGCGATTTGCAGTGAATATTTCACCGCCAAACCTCCTATGCCTTGACGTGAATACTCAGGGTTGACACCGAGGCGGTCGAGATAAACCGCTTTTTTGTCAGGGTCAGACCATGTAACATGGCTCTCGCCGTCGTTTTTGTCGTTTATTGCAAAGGCGGCGGCTATTTTTTCGCTGTCGTCTGTCATGACATAGAGTTTTTCTGCCTCGAAGTCCTCGACAAGCACCTCATAAGGGTAAACATCGTTCCAAAACATGAGGTTTATTTTATACATTTCGTCAATTACCTTGCGATACATTGTTCTAAGCTCGGGTAAATCACTTGCTTTTGCCAATCTTAAAGTCATATATTGTCATCCTTTGTTATGTTTACTTGTATCGTGTCAAATATTGTCAGAATTTAAGAGGGTGTTATTAAAAAACAAAATAACACCCTAAAATTATGTTAACTTAGTTATGTAAACCGATTTCTATAGTTCCAAAGCTAATTCCCTTACAGAGTTGAATATATAGTGTGGTTTAATGTCACCAAACTCAATATCTTCCATTGTGCACTCTCCTGATAAGACACAAATTGAAGCCGCTTCCGCACCGTTTGCAAGTGCCACATCAGTGTATAGCCTATCTCCAACCATTGCGATTTTGGAGTTGTCAATACCTGTCATGTCAGATATTATGTCAACCATATCCCTGTTTGGTTTGCCGATATAGTGGGGGATTTTGCCTGTTGCGGCAGTTAGTAGCGCACAAATCGCACCGCAGTCAGGCATGACTTCGCCCCGTGGCAAGGGACAAACAGTATCGGGATTTGCGGCTATAAATGTTGCACCACGACGCAAAAATCTAGTGGCTAGGTTTAATTTTTCATAGTCTAATTCAGTGTCGAAGGCAACGGCGACAACTGTTGGCTCGTCTGTGCTTAAATTTACGCCGTAATTTTCTAATTCTGCGACAAATTTTTTTGTTCCGACAGCGTAAACTTTTTCATTTTTGTGGTTTTTTCTTAAATATCGCCCTGTAGCCATTGAGCTTGTAAAGAGCTTGTCTTTGTCACATGGAAGGCCCATTTTTTCCAGTTTTTCTATATAGTCATTCCTGTTTTTAGAAGAGTTGTTTGTCAAGTAAATAAACTGCCTACCCGTTTCTGTGATTTTATTAACAAAGTCAACAGCACCCTCAAATAGCTCATCGCCAAGGAAAAGAGTTCCGTCCATATCGAGCAAAAAAAGCTCAATATTTTCTATTTTTTGCCTATTCTGCATCAGGTTTGACCTCCAAATCCTCCAAATTCAGACACATTAAGTCATCCTTTGTAGGGCTTTCGAGAGTTGATAATCTGTTCGCCTGACGCATGATGCAATCCTCAAAAAAGTTACGCACATCGCGTCCGTTTCCGAAGTTTTCATCCCTGTCGGCATACATGCTGTTGAAGAGATTTTTAACATATTCACTCGCATCTTCGGAAAGGGTGTAACCGCCTTTTTTGAGGCGAATATCGAAGATGGAAGAAAGCTCCTCGCCGTTATAATCGGCGAAGTCAATATACTTGTTAAAGCGTGATTCAAGACCGGGGTTAGAGCCTAAAAATTCCTCCATAGGCTCGGGATAACCAGCGACAATAACGATTAAATTATCGCGTTTATCCTCCATCGCTTTTAGGATGGTGTCGATAGCCTCACCGCCGAAGTCGTTTTCTCCGCCTGTTAGAGCATAGGCTTCATCAATGAATAAAATTCCACCAATGGCGCTGTTGATTACTTCTGTTGTTTTTATGGCAGTTTGCCCGACAAATCCAGCGACTAGTCCCGAGCGGTCAACTTCTACGAGCTGACCTTTTTTCAAAACTCCTATTGCGTGATAAATTCCGCCAAGCAGACGTGCAACGGTGGTTTTTCCTGTTCCTGGGTTTCCTGTGAACACCAAATGCAAGCTCATATCCGGACTTGGCAGTCCTGCTTCGTCTCGCAGTTTTCGAACTCTGATGAGATTTATTAGGCTTTTAACCTCTTTTTTGACAGTTTCTAAGCCGATTAAGCTGTCAAGCTCTGCCATAAGCTCGTCCAAATCGGGTTTTTCAAGTTCAGCTGTTTCATCAGTCTTGGCTTCTTCTTGTGTAGCTGTTTTTGGAGCTGGAGAAGATGATTGGCTGTGTTTTTCGACAAAACTCGCTTCACCACTCGTTATATAGTCGGTCGCTTTTATTCCGGGTTTGCCTTTTTTAACACCGGCAGAATCACAAATAGCGGATAAATTATCTGCACACAATGTGATATATTCGGCTTCTGAGATGCTAACATCGTCATCAGCGGCAGCAAGGTATAATAAAATATTCGTCATCATGCGAATAAATATGCGTGAATTTGTTGTACCTTTTTTTGCGTCTTTCTCGGTTAAAGCCCAAAAAAAGAGGGGTGGCAAAAACTCTCGGCTGTTACAAACAGCCTGTGTTAAGCCCCAAAGCAACCAGGTTGGTTTTGGGCGACCTTTTGAGTAAAGTTCGTTTATTGTGTCTACATGAACCGAGGTTACGGCGGATGATTTTTTCCATAATTCAAGAGCACAACCAGAAATAAACTCGTCCAAAGGTGCGGCAAGGTCTCTGCCTGCGACTTTATAAAAAGCTTCGGTGTTTGCTATGTATGTCTTATGCAATTCTTCGGGACTGCGTTTCCATGAAGTAGGCATTTTTAATAATCCTCCCAATCAAATCTATCCAATTTAACTATATTTTCATTATACTATATTTTACCTTAAAAACAATATACAAAATCAAAAAAATGTGATATAATTTTGTAAATATAGACCAATTAGAAAAATTTGGAGGTTTTTATGAGCATAGCAGATAAAATTTTTATTCAAAATTGCGCAGATATACTTCAAAACGGATATTGGGACACAAATGAAACTGTCCGTCCGAAATGGGAGGACGGAACTCCCGCTCACACAGTTAAGCTTTTTGGCGTTGTAAATCGCTATAATTTGGCGGAAGAATTTCCAATTCAAACCCTAAGAAGAACTCCGCTAAAATCCGCAACAGACGAGCTTCTTTGGATTTGGCAGAAAAAAAGTAACGACACAGCCGAACTAAACTCAAAAGTTTGGGACGAGTGGGCAGACGAAAAGGGAACTATCGGCAAGGCTTATGGCTATCAGTTGGGAATTAAGCATAAATATCCAGAGGGGATGTTTGACCAAGTTGATAGAGTTATATATAATTTAAAAAATAACCCCGCTTCAAGACGGATTTTGACAAATATATTCAATTTTGAAGATTTATCCGAAATGGCACTTTATCCATGCGCATATTCCATGACTTTTAATGTCACCGGTGACACACTTAATACAATTTTGAACCAAAGAAGTCAGGATATGTTAGCTGCTAATAACTGGAATGTATGCCAGTATGCAGTTTTAACTCACATGATGGCGCAAGTTGCAGGACTTAAAGTTGGAACGCTTATGCATGTCATAGCAGACTGCCATATTTACGACAGACATGTGCCTATTATTGAAGAGATGATTAAAAACGAACCTATGGAAGCTCCAAAGTTTGAGCTTGATAGTTCGATTGATGATTTTTATAAATTCACACCGAGTAGCGTGAGCCTTACAGACTATAATCCTCATGCTTTTTCACACAAAATACCAATTGCGATTTAGGGGAAAATTTATGGAAGCAATAGTAGCCGTTTATTCAGACTGGGGCATTGGTGCAAATGGCACTCAGCCATTGGTCATCAAAGCCGACAGAAAACATTTCCGCAATGTCACGGGAAATCATACGATTATTTATGGACGAAAAACACTTGAAGATTTTCCGAACGGAAAAATTTTGCCAAACAGACGAAATATTATTATAACAAGGCAGGATATCGAAGTTGAAGGCGCAGAAATAGCTCACAGTCCCGAAGAGGCAGTTGCTCTATGCGGAGATGATGAGAGGGCGTTTATAATCGGCGGAGCTTCGATATACTCGGCTATGCTTAAATATATGGACAAAATCCACCTTACTTGTATCGATGCAAAACCTTTATCGGATGTGTTTTTTGAAAACTTAGACGTTTCTGATGATTTTGAGTGTATCGAAAGAAGCGAAGAATACCACGAAGACGAAACTTCTTTCTGTTTTGCCACTTATACCAGACGCTAGTAGCATAAAAATATTTTCTAAATAATCACTTACCGAAGGGGACAAAAGGCAATGGAAACTTTACACAAAAAGGGTGCAGGTTATGAGCTAAACCTAAATGGGCAGATGGCATCTATACGAAACCCCGGAACGGGAAAAGAGATAATTTCTGCACAAGTAATCGAACACATTAAGCGCACTCACACTATAAGAGTTCATGATTACAACAACAAGGATTTGCGTGCTATAGTCAATGTCAACGTGGTTTTTCGCATCGCCGGTTCTGTTGCAACTTTTAAAGGCACTGTGCGAAAATCGACGGGTTCAAACTCTGTTGAAATTTCATTATACGGCGAAAACATGACGGGTGAAAGAAAGCAAAAACGCTACGATGTCGAGGGATATGGCGACCTTGAGGCGTTGAAGTTTGATGGGCAAATTGTCGAACTTCGAAAACCATTACCTGTTATGATTTCAAATATTAGTAGTGGTGGTTGCCTGTTGAGGTCGTCACCAAGCACATTTGATAAAGATGCTGAGTTCCGCCTAACTTTCGATTTTTCGGGCGAACAAGCGACAATTATGTGCAAAATTGCAAGAAAAAGTGTACGCACTGCGGCTTATGCCGAGTATGGTTGCGAATTTATCGAGAGAATTAAATAGATAAAACCAAAAAATACAGAATTAGGATGATTGATATGAGTGAAAAAAAAGATGATCTTATTTCCGTACCTCTGGATTTTCTAAGTGTAGGAATGGAGTGTCCGTCTGACATTTTAAATTTTGACAAAAAAATAGTTTTGCTACGTAAAGGTGATATTCTGGACGAAACCAGGATTTTGCGTTTGCGGAAATTTAACGCGGGTCAAGTCGAGATACATATGCCCGAGGAAAGCTATGAAATTTTGTCGTTTAGACAAAAAGAAACAAGGCAGAAATCCTTTGATGTCAAACTTGACATTGATATGCAGATAAAAAGAGAAGTATTTGAAAAGGAAATGGGCTATTCCGAGCTTAAAGATGCTGTCTCCGATTTGCTTGAAAATGTCAAAAGTGCAACTGTCATAAAACGCTCCGACCTTGCCTCTATACAAAATAGGGCGGCGGAACAAGTTTTGAACAGGGATATCGGTAGGGTTTTGCAGTGCTTAAACGCACCTGCGCCTGTTAGCGAACAGCTTCAAAGGCATTGCGTGAATGTTGGAATAATCAATGGGCTTATAGGCAAGTGGCTAGGATTAGCCCCTGTTGATATATCACTGCTTGTTTTAACTGGTGTTGCGCATGATTTGGGTATGGCGAAAATCCCTCCTGAAATCATAAATGCACCAAGAAAGCTAAACCAAGCGGAAATGATGCTTGTCAAACACCACACGCAATATACTCACGACTTACTTTTCGCAGACAGTAACTATGACCAAAGAGTTATAGAAGCGGCGAAATATCACCACGAGAGAACAGACGGAAAAGGCTATCCCGACCAAAAAGTAGGCGATGAAATTCCTGCTTTTGCGAGAATAACTGCCGTTTCTGATATTTATAATGCCATGATTTCTGAAAGAGCCTATAGAAGAGCGTTTAGTCCGCTGGAGGTTTTGAGGCAATTTGCCGATAATGAAATTAAGGGTGTTGATAAAACTATAAGCACGCTTTTGGTGCAAAAAATGCCAACTTTGTTCATTGGAAAAGAGGCAATTTTGAGCAATGGAACAAAAGCGACAATAACGAATATAATGTCTAACGATATTTTGCATCCAATAGTAGTTCAAGATGGTGTATATTTCCAATTGTCAGACACCTTGAAATGCGATACAATAATATTTGCGACTGAATAAATTACAGATATCCAAAAATGTTGTCACAATATTATTTGAATGGGGGAGCTTTAAATGTGGGAATTTGCAAATAGCCAAAATGGCGAGAGTGGTGAAGACACACACCATTATCATGAGTCTATGTCACGATATTCTAAAATTATCTCGTCTGTTTTGGAGTCCACTCCGCTTTGCATTATTTTGTTCAATACCAAATTTGAGAACATTATGTGCAATCAACAGGCAATAAATCTTTTTGCTATGAACAGTAAGGCGGAGTATTTACGAGATTTTCACCAATTGTCTCCTGAATTTCAGCCAGATGGAAGACGCAGTTCAGAGGCTTCGGATATTCTTCTGGGTAAAGCTTTTGAAACAGGATATTGCAAATTCAAATGGCTACATATTTCTTCAACTGGCGATGAAATACCGTCCGAAGTTACGTTGATAAAACTTAATATTGGCGATGGGGAAGAGCTTGTAGCAGGTTTTGTGCGTGATTTGCGCCCTGAACTTGCCGGAAATGATGCGGAAGAGTGGACTGATGATATTATTTTCAGCCAAATTCCGCACAAAAAATTGTTTGAAATGGTTGCCGAGCTTTCGTCGGAGTGGTTTTTTGTTTTAGACAACAGAACGTCACAGGTGCAATATTTCGGAAAAGGCAGAGAAGAATTTGGCTTGGGTGGCGAAAAAGAGCGCTTTCCCAATGGGCTTTTAGAGAGAAATATCATACATGAGGACGATTTCGAGAGATTTTTAAAGCTTTCAAGTGATATGAAAGACGGTATTTTCACACCGACAGATATAAGATTTATACGCAGAAGTGGAAACACACGTTACTATAGAATTATTAGTCATGCTATATATGACGCTCACCAAAAACCGGTTTTTATAGTTGGCAAAGCGCTTGATGTTGACGAACAGAAGAATTTGGAAATTCGCTCAAAAACAGACCTACTTACAGGCTGTTACAACAAAATCACATCAGAAGTTTTGATAAGTGAAAACATAACTTTAGACAGAAATCAACATCATGTTCTTTTTATCATTGATATTGACAATTTCAAGGCGATAAACGACAATCTCGGGCATCATTTCGGCGACTTGGTTTTGAGCGAAGTTGCAAATAATTTGCGCTCCTGTTTCAGAAATGCTGACGTAATCGGACGGATTGGTGGCGATGAATTTATTGTGTTCCTCAAAAATATCAGCCATAAAGATGTGATAGAGGACAAAGCGAAAAAAATTGCAGAGGCATTTAAAAATACATATTCGGGCGAAAGTAAGGATTATAAAATCTCGGGCAGTATCGGAATTTCTCGATATCCTGACGACGGAGTGAGCTATGAGGAGCTTTATAAGTCTGCTGACAAAGCGCTCTATCAGTCGAAGCTAAAAGGAAAAGATTGCTTTACTTTCTACACAAAAGAGTTGCTTGACGGAACAATGAAAAACCGCACAACCCTAGAAAATGCGAATAGAATTGCGAATTCATATTTCGACTCCGAGCTTGTTTCGACTGTTTTCAACCTCATGTATGAGAGCCGTGAGACCAATTCATCTCTGAACGCAGTGTTGCAGTTCATCGGAAAGCGAACTAAATCCGACCGCTGTTATATCTTTGAAACTTTTGACGGCGGAAAAACATACAACAACACTTATGAGTGGTGCAATCAGGGTATTGGTGCAGAAATCCAAAACCTACAAGGCTTGACTGCGGAGGTTCTTGCCGACTTCTTTAATGGCTCGGACGAAAACGGAATAGTTTATAGCAATGACTTAGCAGTGTTGATTGCCGAGGGTGCTTTTGAGCTTATGGATAATCAAGGGATTTTGTCGTTCTTACATGCACAAGTTAAAGAAAATGATTATGTGAAGCTTTTTATTGGTCTTGACGATTGTACAAAAACAAGAGTTTGGAACGAAAAAGAAATTAATGCTGTGCTTTATTCGGCTAAAATGCTCTCGATTTTCTTAAAATCGGCTGATAGAGTAATTCCCGAGATAGCAACAGCAGGAGAACAAAGTTAAGGGTGAATATAAATCAAAAAGCGATGTGATTTTTCACATCGCTTTTTGATATTTAGATTAAACGCCTTGCCAAATCATTGACTCAGCAACTTTTAGGAAGCCGGCAATGTTTGAACCTGCAACGATATTGTCTTTAACACCATATTCTTCAGCAGCATTATAAGCACTGTGGAAGATGTTAACCATAATATTTTTAAGACGCTCGTCGACTTCTTCGAAAGTCCAGCTCAAACGAAGTGAGTTTTGGCTCATTTCAAGTCCGCTAGTTGCAACACCACCTGCGTTAGCAGCTTTACCAGGTGCAAATAGGACGCCGTTCTTTTGGAAGATTTCTACAGCTTCAGGAGTTGAAGGCATGTTAGCGCCCTCAGCAACAGCCATAACGCCGTTGTCAACAAGCTTTTGAGCCGCAGCAGCGTCAAGCTCGTTTTGTGTAGCGCAAGGAAGTGCGATATCACATTTTACGCTCCAAACATTTATGCAACCCTCGTGGTATTCTGAACCTGCAACACGCTTTGCGTATTCAGAAATACGTCCACGCTCAACCTCTTTGATTTGTTTAACAACATCAAGTTGGATGCCGTTTGGATCATAAATATAACCGCCTGAGTCAGAAACAGTGACAACTTTTGCGCCCATTTCTTGAGCTTTTTGTGTAGCATAAATTGCGACATTTCCTGAACCGGAAATAGCAACAACTTTATCTTGCATACTTTCTTTTTTCATGCATTTGATCATTTCTTGTGTCAAATACAAAAGACCATAGCCAGTAGCTTCTGTACGAGCAAGTGAACCACCGGAGTGAATTGCTTTACCTGTTAAAACACCGACATTTTCATTTCTGATTTTGCGGTATTGACCGTACATATAACCAATTTCACGACCACCAACACCGATATCACCAGCTGGAACGTCAGTGAATTGTCCGATGTGACGGCTTAGTTCTGTCATGAAGCTTTGGCAGAAACGCATGATTTCATTATCTGACTTACCTTTTGGGTTGAAGTCACAACCACCTTTACCGCCACCCATGGGTAGGCCAGTAAGAGCGTTTTTGAAAATTTGTTCAAAACCAAGGAATTTGATAACAGATAGGTTAACTGATGGGTGAAGACGAAGACCGCCTTTGTATGGGCCTATAGCAGAGTTAAATTGAACGCGGAAAGCACGGTTAACATGAACAGTACCGTCATCAGCAGTCCAAGGCACGCGGAACATAATAGCACGCTCTGGCTCTACCATACGCTCGATAATACCTTTCGCCTCGAGGTCGGGGCGTTTTTCTATTACAGGCTCGAGTGATTCGAGAACTTCCATTACTGCTTGTAAAAATTCGGGTTGGTTGGGGTCACGCTCAACCACCTGATTGTATACTTTTTGTAGATATGCATTAGTGATTGCCATTTCATTACCTCCATTTTATTGTATATTGTACTATTTTACTTTAAAGTGCGAAATTTTTCAAGTCTTAAATGCTAATCTTTTAATTTTTAGAAATTCTTAAAAAAATGAGCTTAATATCAACTGCGTAATGGTACAATTCCCCAAAAAAACTGGGGGACAATTTGGAGTATTAGCTATAACAAAAAAGTTTTTGAGGATAAGATGAAGGAGTCTTTCGACAGTTGCAGTCGAAAAACTCCTTTGTTATTTTTTAAATTACAGATTTATAGTAAATGCTGTAAATATCCATAACCCTCACTGACCATGTCATTGTATGCAACGAATTTCAGTGCAGCACCGTTAATGCAGTAGCGCAAGCCACCGGCGTTTTCGGGTCCGTCATTAAAAACGTGTCCGAGATGACTAAGCCCTGAGCGACTTTTAACTTCTGTACCAAAAAATACGCTTGCATTTTTGGTGTCCTCGACAATAACATCAGAGACTATAGGCTTTGTAAAACTTGGCCAGCCTGTTCCTGAGTCGAATTTATCTTTAGATAAGAATAGCGGCTCTCCCGTTACTATATCAACGTAAATTCCGACATCATAATTGTCGTTTAGTTCGCTTGAGAAAGCGGTCTCGGTTGAGGAATTTTGAGTTACATTAAACTCCAGTTTGCTTAAAGTGTCTTCAAGCTCGTCTTTTGAAGGGGCGATATAATCACTTCCGTCAATGACAACTTCTTCGGTGGCTTTGCTCAAATCTATGTGGCAATATCCGTTGACATTTTTTCGTAAGTAGTCTTGGTGATACTCTTCTGCGTCATAAAAATTCTCTAGCATTAAAGATTCTACGACTATAGGCTTGTCGTAACTCAATTGCAAAGTTTCAAGCGCCTTGTCGACTACTGCTTTGTCGGTTTCGCTGGTGTAATAAACTCCTGAGCGATATTGTGTGCCGACGTCGTTACCTTGCTTGTTAAGGCTTGTCGGGTCAACAACTCTGAAAAATCTTTCGAGCAATTCATCTAAAGTCACCTGTTCGGGGTCGTAAACAACCCTGACGGTCTCTGCGTGGCCTGTGTTATCATATATGACTTCCTCGTATTTTGGGTTTTCTGTATTTCCGTTTGCATATCCCGAAGTTGCATCGTAAACGCCTGCAATTCTGGACATATACTCTTCAACACCCCAGAAACACCCACCGGCGAGGTAGATTGTATCCAAGTTTTTCTCAGAAATCAACGCATCTATGTCCACTGGTTCGGCTGATAATGGTACTGCTTGTACTGGTCTTGTTTCTTCTGCCATGTCTTCGTAGACCTCCCCTTTTGAAAAAAATAAAGCATATACGGCTACGCCTAAAACTGCGATTGCAAGTAATGAGCCGATAATAATATTCTTGCTGTGCATTATAACACCTCCTCTGCTAATGCTGAGCAATTGTCCTAATATAACAATACTACTATTTACTGCCTAATTCAACAACAAAATATTAGCTATATATTAACAATATATTAAATATGCACAATTTAATCCAAAAATTCGCTGAGCTCTCCCCACAATTCCATTGCCCTAAACCTCAAAACATAGCCCTCATTTTCAAAAGTTATAGTCTTATTATCTGTATCAGATAATGTTTCGACGGAACTTGTCGCAACTGACGTACAAAGCGGTGGATAGACAACACACCACCAGTTTTCGCCCTCGGCTTCGCCCAAGCTAATTTTTAAAGAATTATATTTGCCAGCTGGGAGTGAAAATGTTTCATAATCCCTTGTTGGATAATTTTCCTGTGTTAAAGAAACCGAAACTGTCCTGCCGTCAGACACAGAAAGTGCGGCAGTTTGTATTTCAGAAAGATTGTCGGATAAAATTGCATAGGCATCTTCGGTGTTTTGTGCGCTGTCTAAAATCGGCTGTGCTTCGGCTAAAACTGCGTCTCGGACAGTGAGTTTTAATGCTTGCTCTGTCGGCTCGTCGGAAACGGCTATCACATGTATTCTGATTAAATTTTCGGTCAGTTCTGTGCTGTTTTGTCTGCCCCATGTCGCAAAGCAAAGGGTTATGCCAAGTGCAAGGAGCAAAGCGGTTTCAAAAATATGTAGTGTTTGTTTAAAAGATGTGTTCATAAAAAAGCCCTCCATAATTCATTACTGAGATTATGGACGGCTTTTGTTAGTTTTATACTCTGATTTCAGATTTTGGTGTACAAGAAAAAACATTTCTGTATTTTTCTTTGAGAGCATCGTGGACTTCATCTGCTTTTTCGGAAGTTTCATATATACCGAAAACAGCAGAGCCTGTTCCCGTCATCATGCTTCCAATTGCGCCATTTTCCATGAGTTCACTTTTGATTGCGAAAATCTCATCGTGTTTATCGCTCAATACATCCTCGAAAACATTGCGCATACTTTTGCACATTCCCTCTAAGTCGCCTTTTTCAACAGCTTCGAGAAATAGCTTTGCATTAGGTGGGTTTTCTCGGCTTCTGTCGTCGATTTGAGAAAAAAGCTTGGGTGTTGAAATCGAAAACTTAGGCTTTACAATAACAATTCCACAGTCGGGGATTTTTGGGATTTTCGTCAAAATCTCGCCTTTACCCTCGGCGAAATATGTTCCTCCGCTGATACAAAAGGGGACATCTGCGCCGAGCTTTAGTCCCAATTCGCAGAGTTTTTCACGGCTGAAATTAGCTTCTGTTAAAACATTTAATGCCCTCAAAACTGCTGCTGCATCGGAAGAGCCACCACCAAGTCCGGCGCAAACAGGTGTGTGCTTGCCCATGTCGACCTTAACGCCGTGTTTTTTCTCGCCTATTTCATCGAAAAATAAACGTGCGGCTTTAACGGTGATGTTTCTGTCGTCTCGAGGCAGATAAAACCAGTTGGAGTTTGACGAAAAATTTCCATCATCGGTCAGCGTAACCAACACTTCGTCGTGTAAAGTGCATGATTGCATAACCATTTCCATGTTGTGGTATCCGTCGGGCAAGGGGTCTTTGACGTCTAGCAAAAGATTTAGCTTTGCATAGGCTTTTTCTCTACGGTTTTTCATTGTGAAAATAACTCCCGCATGAGGTCTTGCCCATCGTCAATATGCTCACGACCCTCTGCACAATCCTCTGTGTAAACACAGCCGTTTTTCTCGTTTTCACGGCTGTCGTAAATTATAAATGGCACAGGCTCTTCATTATGTGAGCCGTCAATAAGTAAGGTTTTGTGGTCGCTTATGATTAACATTCTGTAATCCTCACCACTGGCATTCATTTTGTTGACAATAGCGCCTACAACACGCTTTGATAGATACTCAATCGCCAAAACTTTTGCATCTGGGTCTTTTGCGTGTGAGCATTCGTCTGGTGCTTCGACATGTACAGTTACAAAGTCATAATCGCTAAGGGCAGAAACTGCCGCATCGACTTTTCCCTCGTAGTTTGTCTCAAGCTCTCCTGTTGCGCCCTCGACCAAAATTACATCAAGACCCATTAGTCTTGCAATGCCGTGGCACAGGGGCACTGCACTGATGACAGCGCCAGTTTTTCCGAAAAGCTCATAGAAATTCGGAAGAGTCGCCGCTGTTCCCTCTGCCCAGAACCAAATGCCGTTCGCAGGCTTCTCGCCTTTGTTTTTACGCTCTATATTGATGGGGTGTGCGTCCAAAATTGGAACAGCTCTGCGCATTAAATCAATCAAAATTTCGGTGTCGGCACAACCTGTTGGTAAATTATCGCCAACTTTTTCGCCTAAATGGTCGTGAGGAGGGTGCATAACAATCCCCTCTATATTTGCATTGTCTCTAAACACCAGATGTCTGTATGACTTTGTGGGTTTAATGGACATAGAAGCCTTTTCTATATGGGGAGCAAAATCAGGATGAGCGAATAAATAGTGCATAAGCTCCTCAGAAAGTTCGCCCTCAATTCCGCCACCGCAATGTGACAAAATTAGCCTGTCCTCAAATTTTTCCGCATCGGAAAACGAAACACAGTTACATCTAAAAGCTGCTGAACCAGCAGGTAAAATAACTCCTTGAGCCGCTGCCTCGAGTGGTGCTCTTCCTTTGTAGCAACTCTTAGTGTCACAACCCATAATTGACAAAATTCCTGTATCACTCCCCGGAGGGAATCCGACAGGAATAGTTCTTGCAGTGCCAAATCTTCCGGCTGCTGCGAGTGCGTCTATTTCAGGGATGTTTGATTTTTCTAGTGCGGTGATATTGCCGAAAGCCTCGAGGGGGTTGTCTGCCATACCATCGCCGATTATTAGGATATATTTCACGGAAAATGCTCCCTTCTTTTTCATGACAATTAATAGAATATAAGCGAAAAGAATAACAAGCTATTGTCGAAAAAATATATTTTCGAATTATCCTTATTACTAATTTCACAAGTGCAGATTATTCTGCAATATTAAAATACTCGTCCAGAGTGAGGTATTTACCTTTATGATAAAACTTAACCGTTCCCCTACCGTCTTTTTTAACTTGGTACATAGCAATGTCAGCGAGGCGGAATAGTTCCTTGGCTGTTGTAGCGTCATCTGGGAAATGCGCCACACCAATACTACATCCACAACCCATTTCATTGCCCTTGTAATTATACTTTTTGCGGAAAATGGAGAACACTTTGCTGATTAAATCTCGGATAGAAGCTTCGTCGCCTTTGTCTTTTAGAAGAACGACAAATTCGTCTCCGCCTTGTCTATATGCTTTTATGTCATCAGAACTTATGTGCTGGAGGTCTTTGGCGATTCCTTTTAAAAGTACGTCGCCAGCCTCGTGGCCCAATGTGTCGTTAACACTTTTAAAACCGTCTAAGTCACAGAATAAAGTGAACCATTTTTCACTGAATTTGGAGTTATCTTCAATGAAAAGTTGAATATCGTCATGTAAACTTCTTCTGTTCGCAAGCCCTGTTAAATGGTCGAATTGAGCAAGTTTTTCGATTAGGAATTGGTTTCTTTTGCTCTCGGTTATATCAACACTTGCGACGAGGTGGGCAATTCGCCCATCGGTCCAAGGAAAAGACGAGCTTAAAACTCTAAACCACGACTTGTCAAAAGGGCGTTCATAATCCCATTGATAGGTTTTGTTTATTTTTCCACTTTCGTCTAACAATTTTGGCTGTGGACAAAACTCACATGGCTCGCTTTTGTCGTTGAAAATTGCTTGCCAGCATTTTTTACCCACCATATTTTCAACACCGCCATAAGGCGCTGCCATGGATTTGTTTGCATATAGAATATCGTGTGTGTAGTAGTCGTTGACGTAAATGTCTATTCCAATGTGGTCTAGCACATTGGAAAGTGTAGCCTCGGCGTTTGTAATGCCTTTTTGGAACATTTCAAGTTTGACAGAATTGGCGAGCAAGCTGAGTAAAGCGCAAGCCTTACTTATATCCAGTCTTGCATGACGTGGGTTTTTTCTGCGGTCGCCAAGCCCGACAAAGCCAACAAGCTCATAGTGCTGATTTAAAATCGGAATAAAAATCAAAGTGCAAACTTTGAAAAGGTCTGATAATTTTTTCTCTAGCTCTGTTTTTTCGCTGTCACCCTTGCAAATGATGACTGACTTAGAACAAAGCTCGCTGTAAAGCTCTAGTCCCAGTAAATTTTTTATAAAAACTCGTTCAGAGAGCGAGTCAACTGTTATTACTTCGTAATACTCAACACGAGAAAACTCACCACTGTAGTCTGAGCCATAAATGAAAGCGTGAGATATATCGAAAAATTGGCAAATATCTTTTAAAAAGTCTGATTTAGACAGTTGTTCATTTTGTACGCTAAGTTTTTCCGTCATTTCTTGAAAAAATGTTTCTGTATCGTGTGTCATGCTACCTCCTGATATACTCATTGAAGCTCAGATAAAGGCGAGGGTTTGCTGTATAGATAGCCTTGAGAGTAATTAACGCCATATTGTTCCAAAATCGCCTGTATTTCATCATTTTCGACAAATTCAGCTATAGTATGCGCGTGTATCAAGTCTGCCATAAAGCATATTGACCTCAAAATAATGACATTTTTTTCTGATTTTGCTATGTCTTTTATAATTGTACCGTCAATTTTTATAAAAGCAGGTGATAGAGAAATTATGGTTGTATACGTGGCGTAGCCCGAACCAAAATCGTCAACAGAAATACGGCAACCATATTCCCTAACTCTCTCGATGAAATCAAAAAGAATTTCATCTTGATAATTTTCTGTTTCGACAAATTCAATTACAACATTTTCCGGATGTGGGCATTTTCCCAGTTGCCTGTAAAACCAAGTTTTGAAATAATCGCTTGAAATGTCATATGCTGAGATATTTATGGAAAGTTGCTCGGAGCGATTGCTAAACTCTCTCAATGCTCGCTTAATCATAATCTGACTAAGGCGATTATAAATTTTATATTTTTTTGCAATATCAAGAAAAACACCGGGGGGATAAACTTTTCCATCTGCGTCAACTAAACGCATCAAAGCCTCGTATTTTTCTATTTTGCCTGTTTTGTTGTTTCTAATACCTTGATAAAACGGGACAACACGATTTCCCTCCATGGCGAAGTTAATCAAATCCAAGATTTTTGCATCGTTTTTTATAGAGCTTGCAATATCCAAAACATTGGGTGAGAGTATAAAGTTATCGTGTGTGTCCTTTGCGTTTAAGAGAGCGTGTAGCGCACGTTCAATAAGCCTATCTTCTTGCAAAACCACAACAAATCGAGAAACAGCACTGATTTCAACATTAGAAGATGAAGCTGACTCGAAACTTATGTAAAATTGCTTCATAATAGCATGAAATTCTTCTTTAGGCATGTTTTCGCCTGCGGCAAGGATAAAGTTGCTATAGTTATAGCTGTATAGAAAAATTTTATCGCTCAACTCAAATTGAGCCAACGCCACTTGCACATTTTTTAGAACATCTCTACAACCGGCATAGTATGATTCTTCACCATATGCAGAGATTGAAAGGTCAGCGTTTACAACTTCGGTCATGCAGAGCTTGTTAAATTTTAAGGTTTTCATATCCTCATGAAATTTAGCTGTATTGGCAACACCTAAATTATGGTCTATATAATATTCGTTCAATCCCATCTTAAGCTCCTTATTTATCTGTCAAGCGTGTTATTGCGGATGCTAATTTTTTGTTAACAAATCTATCATTACCTAATAGTATAATACTTTTTGTTAAAAAATACAACATATTAAACCAAAAGATGTTATCAAATATTGAAAACTTTCTGTGTATAACTAACTCAATATATAAAATTCACCAATCTTACAAGCGAATGTTGCCCATGAGATTGGTGAATAATTTGAAATAAAATATTAGCCTAAAAGTGCTTTTGCATCGCGTGCGATAACAAGTTCCTCATTTGTTGGGATAACGATAACTTTAAGACCGCTGTCTGCTGTGCTGATGATCATTTCTTTTCCGCGCTTGCCATTAGCTTCTGCATCAAGTTTGCAACCCATATAACCTAGGTATTCACAAATTTGCTCACGTGTTTCTGGTGAGTTTTCGCCAAGACCGGCTGTGAAGATGATAGCATCAACGCCATTCATAGCAGCGATGTATGCACCGATTGTTTTTGCACCGTTGTATGCAAAGATTTCAAGTGCAAGCTCAGCGCGCTTGTTGCCTTCCGCAGCAGCATTTTCGATATCACGGAAGTCACTGGAAACACCGGAAATTCCAAGTACACCAGATTTTTTGTTTAGAACATTTAGCATTTCATCGATGTTCATGTTGTATTTGTTCATAAGGAATTGAAGAACACCGCTGTCTAGGTCGCCGCAACGTGTTCCCATAGGCATACCTGCAAGAGGTGTGAAGCCCATTGTTGTATCAAAGCTTTTTCCGCCATTGACAGCGCAGAAAGAAGTTCCGTTACCCATGTGGCAAGAAACAAGCTTTAGTTCCTCAGGTTTTTTGCCCAAGATATCTGCTGCACGTTCGCTTACGAAACGGTGGCTTGTGCCGTGGAAGCCGTAGCGACGAACTTTGTCATTTTCATAATATTCATAAGGAACAGCATAAGTGAAAGCTTTAGCAGGCATAGCTTGGTGGAAAGATGTATCAAAAACTGCAACGTGTTTTACGTCGCCACCCATAACAGCTTTGCAAGCGTTAATTCCGATAATGTTTGCAGGGTTGTGAAGAGGAGCTAGAGGGACGCATTTTTCAATTGCTTCCATAGCAGCATCGTCGATGATGACAGAAGTTGTGAATTCTTCTCCACCGTGAACAACACGATGTCCAACAGCGTCGATTTCAGACATTGAAGCAACAACGCCGTATTCAGCACTTGTTATTTTGTCAAGAACAGCTGCGATAGCTTCTGAATGTGTTGGCATAGCAACCTCAGCTTTAAACTCGGGTTTGTCGCCTACGCAAGGTGTGTAACGGAGAAAACCGTCGATACCGATACGCTCGCACAGACCTTTTGCAAGGACAGCCTCGTTTGCCATGTCAAATAGTTGGTACTTAAGTGATGAACTTCCTGCGTTTATTACCAGAATTTTCATTGAATCATTTCCCTTCTTGTTGTAAAATAGTAATAATGTAATAATTTAAAAGTATAGCACTTTTTACTTGTTAACTTAACCCTATATATTCTAATACCATTTTGCAAAAAAGGCAAGTAAAAGTGTTAAAAATTTATCAGATTTTTGTAAGGAGGCAAAATTTTGAGTGCAATCGGAATAATTTGTGAATATAATCCCCTACATAAAGGGCATTTATACCATATTATGGAATCCAAAAAGAGATTTCCGGATAAAAAAATAGTTGCAGTTATGTCAGGCGACTTTGTGCAGAGAGGTGAGGCGGCGAGCTTTGATAAGCATTTGAGGGCGAAGGCGGCTGTTTTATGTGGAGTTGACTTGGTGATTGAGCTGAATTTACCGTGGGCGGTTTCTTCTGCCGAGAGCTTTGCACGTGGTGCGGTCGGGCTTTTGGGGGCTTTGGGCTGTGTGGATACAATCAGTTTTGGAAGTGAGTGCGGAAATGTCGAGCTACTTTCGAATACAGCGGAAATTTTGCTCTCGCCTGAAATGGATGAAAAAATTCGTGAGGTCTTGAAAACAGGTGTTTCCTATGCAACCGCAAGACAAAAAGCCCTGAGCGAAATCGACAGCGAAGCCGCAGAGCTTATTTCAAGTCCTAATAATATATTAGGTATAGAGTACTTAAAAGCCATAAAATCACAAAACCTTAAAATTTCTCCCATGACTGTTAAAAGGATGGGTGCCGGTCACGATAAAAAGAGCGAGGGTGAAATTCGTTCAGCTTCTGAAATTCGTCAAATTATTGATGCCGGTTTGGCTTGGGATAATTTTGTCCCAGAGGACGCATACAATATATATAAAGAAGTAGAGGCGATTGACAGAGACCGAATGGAGATTGCAATGCTATCTCGGTTGCGTATGTTGAAAAAGGAAGATTTTGAAAGTTTGCCCGATGCAAGTGAAGGTTTGGGCAATAGATTGTACAAATCTATTCAAAACGAAACTTTCGTTTTCGAAATACTTCTCAGTGCAAAAAGCAAGCGATATGCCATGTCAAGGCTGCGTAGAATGTTAATTTCTGCGTGCTTAGGACTGAAAAATGGGATGAATGATGGTGTTCCGCAATATGTAAGAGTGCTTGCTTCTAATGATAATGGGTTTGGGATATTGAAGAATGCGACCAAGAATGAAAATATTCCAATTATCACGAAACCTGCGCATGGGGCAAAACTAACGGGTGAAGCGCTAGAATGCTTTGAAATTACAGCGAAAGCGAGAGATTTTTATGTGCTTGGACACAAAAAATCCACACTAAGCAGTGTGGGTCAAGATTTTCGTATGGGAGCATTTTTAGACAAAAAAATATAGCCATGAAACTCACCGCCAGGGGGATGGCTGAAAGTCTCATGACTAGATGTAAAGAATCATAATTAAAAATGACTTAAAACGTGTCATCGGATGTCTAACATTATATTAACACAGACTGAACATTTTGTAAATAGTCAATTTATAAAAGTTGACACTAATTTTTTTGTATGATATAATGCAAAAAAACCAAAAATGGGAGAAGTTATCATCATGGAGATGGATAGAGGCAGTTTTGACGCTGAGAAGTTCACATTGCCTAAATATACAGAGTTACCCGAAATGGGCCTTTATTTAGAGCAAATGCTTGCCGTCGTGAACGGCAGATTAGGGCCAATATTGGCTGAGCCGGTTACTGGCGCAATGATAAGCAACTATATAAAGAATGGTGCTGTGCCTTCGCCGGTATCGAAAAAGTACATGAGGGTTCATATTTGTTATATAATGGTAACTTGTATGATGAAGCAAGTTTTCACCATACAGCAAATAACACAGTTCTTTGAAATTCAAAGAGTTAACTACCCACTTGATGTCGCATTCAATTTCTTTTGTGCTGAACTATTAAACGCATTGAAAGAGGCTTTTAACTTTACAGGAAATGCGCTACCAAGTATCGAAACCCAGCGTACAATTCAGACAATGCTAGTGCGTTCTATTGTCTTATCTGTCGCAAATAAAATTTGTGTCGAAAAAAAATACTTGGCAAAGATAAATTCTGTTAATAATGACAATAAAATTGGAATATAATTTGTTTACAAATACCAGAAAATAGAGTATAATAGATTTAGTAAACTCTTAAATAAAAATTATGCACAAAACTAGGAGGAAAAATTTATGAAAATTGGTATTAACGGATTTGGCCGCATCGGACGTTTAGTTTTCAGAGCAGGACTTGATAATCCAAACATCGAATTTGTTGCAATCAACGATCCTTTCATGACACCCGACTACATGGCATACATGCTACGCTATGACACAATTCACGGTCAATTCAAAGGTGAAATCAGCTATACAGACAATTCAATCATTGTTGATGGCAAAGAAATCAAATTCTTTGCACAAATGAACCCACAAGACATTCCTTGGGGCGAAGCTGGCGCTGATTATGTTGTTGAATCAACAGGCGTTTTCACAACAATTGAAAAATGCGAAGCTCACATTAAAGCTGGCGCTAAAAAAGTTATCATCTCAGCTCCTTCTGCTGATGCACCAATGTTCGTTATGGGTGTTAACCACGAGAAATACTCTAAAGACATGAACGTTGTTTCAAACGCATCTTGCACAACAAACTGCCTAGCTCCTATCGCTAAAGTTCTTAACGATAAATTCGGCATTGTTGACGGTCTAATGACAACTGTTCACGCAACAACAGGCACACAAAAATGCGTTGATGCTCCTTCTAAAAAAGACTGGAGAGGCGGACGTGCAGCTGCTGGTAACATCATTCCTTCTTCAACTGGTGCTGCTAAAGCGGTTGGTAAAGTTATTCCAGAACTAAACGGCAAACTAACAGGTATGGCTTTCAGAGTTCCAACTCTTGACGTTTCTGTTGTTGACCTTACAGTTAACCTTGAAAAACCTGCAAAATACGAAGAAATCTGCGCAGCAATGAAAGAAGCTTCTGAAGGCGCTCTAAGCGGTATTCTTGGCTACACAAGCGACGCTGTTGTTTCTTCTGACTTCATCACAGATGCAAGAACTTCTATCTTTGATGAAAAAGCTGGTATCGCACTTACAGACAACTTCGTTAAAGTTGTTTCATGGTACGACAACGAGTGGGGTTATTCAAACAAAGTTCTTATGCTTATCGAGCATATGGCTAAAGTTGACGCGTAAGCTTTGCTTTTATAAAAACTCCGCCTAAGGGTGGTTATAAGACGGATAGTTTCGGCTATCCGTCTTTCATTTTTTTCCTGAACATATTGTGTTTTTGGCGATATTATGTTAATATAGTAATTTGAGGTATACTATAAAAATTTCCATAATTTGATTATTTTTTATGCATTTAGCTGTTATAATATCGCAGAGGAGGAAAAGAGATGACATATACTTCCGCAATTATTCTCGGGATTATTCAAGGATTAACTGAGTTCTTGCCGATATCAAGCTCAGGACACTTGTTGGTACTGCAAAACCTATTTGGAATAAGCCCGACATCTCAAGGGCACGCTTTTTTTAGCATCCTTTTACATATGGGAACGCTGATTTCCGTTTGCATAGTCTATAGACGGGACATTCGGGCGCTTATCGGCGAAGTTTTCACCATGGCAGAAGAGATGAAAGACAAAAATCAAGTTTCGGGGAGTTCGTATCTTGCTCGTAGATTGTTGTTTTTATTGATAGTTTCTTCACTGCCTCTTCTGGTGGTTTTACCTTTTAATTCTCTCGTAGCAAGATTGACCACAAATTCTGCCTTTATCGGAGCAATTTTTCTAATAACAGGAACTATGCTTGCGATTTCAAGCAAGCTTCACAGAGGCGATAAAATCATAAAAACCATGCGCATGAGAGATGCTGTTTTGATTGGATTTTGCCAAAGTGTAGCAATCATCCCCGGTCTTTCACGCTCCGGTGTGACAGTGACGGCAGGGATTGCTGTGGGACTAAAACCCGAATTTGCGGTTAAATATGCTTTTATATTATCTATACCGGCGGTTTTGGGTGCAAATATCATCGCACTTATCAATGCCATTTCAGAGGGAATTGATACATCGCAAATGCCTGTTTACCTTGCAGGGATGGCGGTTGCCTCGGTTGTCGGAATTTTCACCATTGGTTTGGTGAGACTTTTGGTCAGCCAAGGAAAATTTGGCGGATTTTCTTACTACTGCTGGACGGCAGGTATCGTAATTTTAATACTATCACTGATTTTTTAACTTGGAGTTGAACACTTATGGCACAAAGTTCTGATAAAAAAACCACACAAACGAAAAAAAGCACAGCAAGCAAAAGCACGACAACACGAAAAAGGAGTACACCAGCAAAACAAGCGCCTATTGAAAAGCCAAAGAAAAAGCTTGGGCGAGGCATTTGGTCGATTATACTTCTTATTTTGGGTGGATTTTCACTTCTCGGCTTGCTCAATACAGAGGGTTGGCTGATTAAATATGCCTTTGGCTTTGTTAAAGGTATGCTAGGCTATGGATATTATCTATTGCCGATTTGCCTTTTTGCAGCAGCGCTGATTTTGGGTTTTCACAAGGGGAGACCAGTTAGATTAAGAGTAACACTAATTTTAATCCAACCGCTTTTAATCGGTGCACTGCTACAAATCGTACTGTCAAAAGTTGCGCCCAAAGAGGGTGAAACTTTCATGATGTATCTTGCAGATATGTATGAGGGCGGTATCGAGATGAAAAGTGGCGGTGTTGTCGCTGGATTTCTCGGAGAGGGAATTAAATCTGCGCTGTCAATATATGGTGCAGTCCCAATTCTAATCGCAGGAATTTTAGCTTCACTAGGTCTTGCCTATAATACGGCAGTATATAAACTTGTTGCTGCGCTCAAAAACTATGAAAGTGTAAGAGCTGAGCGCATAAAAGCACGTATCGAAGCGCCGGTTTTCCCAGAGGAAGAAATTTTTCCTGAGTTTGAAGAGGAAGATGATTCGGTAGCGTATGTTCCAAACATTCCACAAGCAATTGAAGAGCCAAAACCTAAAAAAAGACGTAGACAAGCCATAGATATTCCATTTGATGGAGATGGAAGCGCCGACAATGAGGCAACTTTCCATGTGACTGAATATGGCGAAGTTATCGAACATGATGTCCAAAATGAAATTTCACACAATGTTGAGCAGTTTTTCCAACATGAGCAAGAAAATGCCGGATTTGCTAATAACAATGAAGTTGAACCCATGCCCGAAATTGAAAATATCCCTACCGCCGAAGTTGCTCCGTTAAATATTGAGGAAGCCGAAGCAATAGCTGGCGTACCCCGTTTTGAGCAAAAACCCATAGCGACTGCTTCAATACGTTCCGACAAAAAGAAAAATGCTGAGTTGGTTTTGGAAGAGGCAGAAACAATTTCCAAAATTATAGAAGAGCAAAATGCAGAGGAACATGAGGAGTATAGATATCCACCTGTGAGCCTTTTGAGGTCATCGCCTTCATCGGTTGTTGACGGTAGAGAGGAAATGGAAACCAATAAAGGCAGATTGCAAGTTACTTTAAAAAGCTTTGGAGTTAATGCAACCGTCAAAACTATAACCCGTGGACCTACGGTAACTCGTTATGACCTAGAGCTTGATGCAGGTGTTAAACTTGCAAAAATCACAAACTTAGCAGGCGATATTGCACTTTCCTTGGGTGTCACAGGCGTCAGAATTGCGCCAATTCCAGATAAAATTTCTACAGTTGGAATTGAAGTACCGAACAAACTTATCAGTGCGGTTTATCTGCGTGATATCATAGATTCAAACAACTTTAAATCCTCGCCAAGCAAGCTGAGTTTTAGTATTGGTAAAGATATCGGCGGTAATGCAATCATCGGTAATATTGCAAAATTGCCTCACCTTTTGATTGCTGGTACAACAGGTTCGGGTAAGTCTGTTTGTATGAACTCGCTGATTATCAGCTTACTATATAAAAGCTCACCAGAAGAAGTTAAGCTGATTATGATTGACCCTAAAATGGTTGAACTTGGAATTTATAACGGAATTCCTCACCTATATGTCCCTGTCGTAACCGACCCTAAAAAAGCCGCTGGTGCGCTTCAATGGTCGGTCGTTGAAATGCTAAAACGCTATAGACTTTTTTCCGAAGTTGGTGTGCGTGACCTCGCTTCTTACAACGCTTATCAGCAAAAAATCGGCGGACAAACTCTTCCACAAGTTGTAATAGTTATTGACGAACTTGCCGACTTGATGTTAGTCGCCGCCAAAGAGGTCGAAGAGAGCATATGCCGTGTCGCACAGATGGGTCGTGCATCGGGAATGCACCTTGTAATCGCAACACAAAGACCATCTGCGGACGTTATCACAGGTTTGATGAAAGCAAACATTCCAAGCCGAATTGCGTTTGCAGTTTCAAGCGGTATGGAAAGTCGAATTATTTTGGATACGCTCGGCGCTGAAAAACTTATAGGTATGGGTGACATGCTCTATGCGCCACTTGGCTCGGGCAAACCCATGCGTGTGCAGGGTGCATTTATCTCTGACGAAGAGCGTGAGGAAATTATCAACTATATCAAAGAGGGTACGGAAGCCCAATACAGCGAGGAAATCCTTGGAGAAATCGAGAGAGCCGCAGAGGAAAAACCCTCAAAAGGAGACAGTAAACAATCTAGCCAAGGCAGTGTCGGTGACGACTATGATGAAATGTTACCGCAAGCTGTTGAGGTTATTTTCGAAACTAAACAGGCATCTGTTTCACTACTACAACGTAGGCTAAAACTTGGCTACGCAAGGGCGGCAAGGATAGTCGACCAAATGGAAGAAATCGGCATATTAGGGCCTTTTGAGGGCTCAAAACCCCGACAAATTTTGATGACTGCGGACGAGTGGTTTGCACGAAACAACACACCAACACAGTCTGAAATTTCCGAACAAATGGAAATTCACAGCACAGAATACGACACAGCGGAGGATATGTAATTGGATTATTTAAATCCTGTTTTCGATGAAAAAAAACTACACGGGATGAGCGCGTTGGGGCTTGCCCACATAGGCGATGGTGTTTATGAACTCATGGTTAGAACTTGGCTTTGCGCTTCGGGAAAGGCGACCTCAAAGGGATTGCACCGTGAGGCAGTTAAATATGTATCCGCCAGAGCACAGGCTATTGCGGTAGAAAAAATCATGCCAATTTTAACGGAGGCGGAGCTTGCAGTTTATAAACGTGGGCGCAATGCTAAGGTTAATTCAATCCCAAAAAAGGCAGATATTTCACAATATCACGCCGCAACGGGCTTTGAATCGCTTTTTGGGTATATTTATTTGATGGGCGATAAGGCGAGGCTACACGAACTTTTTGCGATTATTAATGAGGAGAATATTTAAATGGCACTTGATTCCATTTGCGTGAAAGCGCTTACAAATGAACTTTCGGCAAGAATTGTCGGCATGAAAATCGACAAAGCGACCATGCCCGAGCGCGACCTTTTGATACTCTCCTTGCGTGGAAAAGGTGATAGTTTAAAGCTTTTAATGTCCGCAAGTGTCGGTGCTTCACGTGTGCATGTGACCGAGGAAAAATTCGAAAATCCGCAAACACCACCCATGTTTTGCATGTTTTTGCGTAAACATTTGCAAGGCTCTGTTATACGTGGGTTCGTCCAACCTGAGGGAGAGAGAATGGTCGAAATGCAAATCAGTGGTTATGACGAGTTGGGCGAAATATCAGAGAAAAAATTCATACTTGAGATGATTGGTCGCGCGTCAAACTTTGTACTCGTCAGCTCTGATGGGCGCATAATGGACTGTCTGCGAAGAGTTGACTTTGAGATGAGTGAAAAAAGACAAATTCTCCCTGGTTTGATATACCATTATCCACCAAAACAGGAAAAACCACTCTTCCATACTTGTGAAAATAGGGCGCAAATTTTCCAGTTGGCTGATGAAGAAAAACGAGCTGATAAGTGGCTGACGGATGCTTTTGCAGGCCTTTCACCACTGATTTGTCGTGAAATTTGTGTGAGGAGTACAGGGCAAACCGCCCCGATAATTGCGCAAATGAGCCAAGAGGAAAAACAAAGGTTTTTAGCAGTTTTGGACTCTGTTGCAGAAAGTGTACGGGAAAATGAGTTCACACCTTATATGATAGTCGAGGGAGAAAATCCACGAGATTTTTCATTCATGTCGATTTCACAATACGGAGAAATTGCTCAATCATTAGAAATTAACACATTCTCCGAACTTATAGAGGGTTTTTACTCTAAACGTGACAGACAAGAAAGAATGAAAAATCGCTCTCGTGAGCTGTTTAGACAGGTCAAAAACCGCTGTGACAGACAGGCGAGAAAACTCGAAAATCAAAGGAATGAACTGAAATCATGTGAAAATCGTGAGGAGTTAAAGCATTTCGGTGACTTAATTACGGCGAATATCTACCGCATGAAAAAGGGCGATGAAGTTCTGGAGTGTGAGGACTATTACGACGAAAATTTACCAATTGTCAAAATTAAACTGGATATTTTAAAGACACCTCAACAAAATGCAGCTGAATATTTTAGGCAATATACTAAGGCGAAAAATGCGGAAAATTTCCTTGTAGATTTGATTGAAAAAGGTAAAAAAGAGCTTCATTATCTCGAAAGTGTGCTTGATGAAATCGAACGCGCAGAGGGCGAAGCGGAGCTTTTAGACATAAAAAAAGAGCTGACAGAACAGCGATATATCAGAGAGCAAAAAGCCTCGAAAAAGCAAAAGCACAAGGAAACAAAACCGAGAATGTTCGTTTCCGATACAGGGCTTGAGATATTTGTTGGGCGAAATAATGCGCAAAATGATAAACTCACAACACAGGATGCAAGGCGCACAGACATCTGGCTTCATGTCCAAAAAATACATGGAAGTCACGTTATAATCTCTGTTAACGGACAAGAACCTGACGATGTGAGCTTGGTTCAAGCGGCATCGCTAGCGGCGTTTTATTCCCAAGCGAGGGGTGGTGGAAAAGTGCCTGTCGACTATACTCAGGTGAGATTTGTGAAAAAACCATCAGGCTCTCTCCCCGGAAAAGTCATTTACACAGACTACAAAACTATCATGGCGGAAGCGGATGAAAAGCTTGCAAAACGCTTGGAGAAAAAATAGAGGTTTTTTATGAAAAAAGCTGTTTCCAAAAATTTAATCATAATTATTTTTCTGTTAATCTGCGTGATTTCAACCACTATTTTGTGCGCTGTTCGTGGCGGAATTGAAGCGATGGATAAAACCGCTTCTGTTGTTATGGCGCAGTCAGATGTAGAAATTTTAGCGGAAAAACAGGGGATAACTTATGATGAATGTTCGAGCAAATTAACAAGTTCCGGTATATTTATTATCGAAAATCCCAGTGAGGTTGATGAAGAGCTGAACCTGTTTTTAGGTGAAACTTATACAGGTGAACATGCGACGATTGGACTAATTGAGGACGAAAATCAGTATAGTTTTGTGCCAATCGAGGGGTTTGAGTATACTGGAAATTCTGATGTAGTACGTGTTTTTAAATTTATTCCTAAATTTGCAGAAAGGTATGCATATTTGGGTTATGAGGGTGCTGAGGAGCTTGAAAATATTGCTTATAGAGCGATTACAGACCGTAATATACGTGTGCTTTGGCTAACACCTTTTGTTCATTCAGAAAATGGTGGAATTATTTCTGACCCAGATGAATACACTGAGCTTGTAAGTTCACTCGAGGCTAGATTAGAGCAGCATGGTATAAATCTCGGTAAGTTTACTACAATTTCAGAATATAGTCCCAATATGGTGTTGATTTTTGGAGTTATTGCAGGAATATCTGCAGGTGGAGTGCTGTTAATACACAGCTTGTTTAATCTCAGTGATAAGAGTAAAATTATACTTACAGTAATAGTGTGGTTTGGGGCTATGGGTGTTCAAATGATTATGCCGTCTGCCGTTGCGCTCGCAGCATCTATTGTTTTTCCCTGTTTAGCAATTTGGTTTGTAGCTGATTTTCTTGTAAAAATGGAAGTTTCCCAGTCTAAATTGAGAGCTGTTTTGAGCTATATTATAGCAGTTTTGATTGGATTTTCTATTGCCGTTTTCGGGGGATTTGTTGTAGGCGCACTAAATAGTTCACGCGAATTTTTGCTCGCAATCGACAATTTCAGCGGAGTTAAGGTCAGCCAATTTGTACCAATAGCATATGCATTTTTGATTTGCTTAAAACTTTTTTATAAAGGGAAGAACTTTGGAGAAGTGTTTTCCGATTACGCAAAAAACAAGGCTGTTCTAATCACTTTGTTTATCGCAACTGTCGCAATAGTTGCAGTGTTCTTACTGCGAACAGGCGACGGAATTTTAACAGTCAGCACACTCGAACAACAATTTAGAAACTGGTTGGAATATGTTCTAATCGCTCGACCACGTTCGAAAGAATTTTTGTTTGCATACCCTGCATTGGCGCTTGCGGTGACATTTTTGGCATACAAAAACAAGCGATTTGCCATGCCATTTACAGCGCTGACGGTGGTCGGGTTTTCGTCTGTTGTAAATACATTTTGCCATTCGAGAGCGCCTTTGTGGCTGTCGTTTTCGAGATCTGGAATAGGTCTTTTGATTGGCGTTTCAATAGGCGTGATTGCAATTTTAGTGTTAGTTCATGGTAGAAAAAAACAAAAAAATTAGTAAAAAGCTTCGAGTAGATAATTCTACTCGAAGCTTTTTTTGAGCGTTAATCGCTATATATTAGCCAGAAAAATGAGTTACTGGGAACAATTCCAACAGAGTCCATGGCGATAAGCCCCTCTGGTGTATAGTCAAATGTGTAGGTGGTTTTTACATCATACCACGGTGAAGTGGTGATTGTTAAATCGATAAATGCATCGCCGTCCTGATACATTTCCCAAGTTCCATGTCCTCTAGCCATGCCTTCGCCATAATTAAGACCTAAAATCGCTGTTCCATCATGATTCAATGCAACCCAAGGTATGGCATCGCCTGTGTAAGCTTCGCCATAGACATTTGATTCACATGTATAATAACCGAAAACAGCCTTGGTACTTACCGGTTCGTCATAATTTTCGTCAACAGGAGGGAGCACAACCGGTGCTGTTGGCTCGCCGTCTTTCTCGTACATGAAAACGGATTCAACAGCTGTGATGCCCATATATCCGTCGGTTATTATCACGGCGCTTGGCGCAATATATAGTGAAAACATGGCATGTTCATAACCCGAAGTTCTATCAAGTCCGACCATAAGTGAGCCGTCATCCATGACAAATGTATCCCAAGTTCCTCTAAATTCTGCCATTCCCTCTCCGAAATTTGCAACTCCTAGGAATTTATGGTCAGCATATAAAGTGATGCTCGGGCGATATTCCTCTGCATAAGTTTGCCCACTGCTATCTGTGTAGCAAATGTAAGTTCCTGGGACAACGCCACCTGTGGTGTTAGCAAAGCCTGCGACATTTAATGCGTTATCGAACTGCTCAAAGCTATATAGCCCAGAATCTCTGTGTACTTGGTTGACTGTCCATTCGCCGTTTTTATCGAGCGCAAAAAGCGTTTCCCAGCAAACAATAACAGCATCAGCGCGAGTGAATTGCCAGCCGACACTGCCAGTTGTTATCCCTGCATCAAAAGCAAGTTCATGTGGAAAACTCCAGATAAAATCGCCATTTTCGCCATCGGTATAGCCTAGCCAGCGCAAAATTAAAGTGTAAAACATCTCGCTTGTTGCTTTGGTATTTGAGCCAAATTCATAAGCGGAAATGCCGTTTACATAGCCTTTTTGGTAGGCATAGCCGATGTAATTGTTTGCCCAAGAGGGAACATCTGTAAAAGGATGTGGCTTTCTCTCGCTGAGGGCAACGCTCTCTTCCCCAGTCAAGCGGAGGAATAAGACGGTCATTTCAGCTCTTGTTAAATTTTTGTCAAGTTCGTAACCATTATCTGTGCCCTCAAATAGTCCAAGTGAGTCTAGCGCCGTGGCTTTTTTCATCGCTTCGTCGTAGTTCGATAGTGCATTGGTGGAGATGGGAACAAAGCTAAAACAGAGCAACAATACCATAATAAGACTTACAATTCTTTTCTTCACTGTTAAACCCTCCTATATTAGATGTATATATTTTACTGGTTTTGACAGGATTTGTAAAGATGATTTTCTGTTATTTGAATAAAAACAAGGTGCAAAAATTTTTGCACCTTCAGCCTGAAGACAAAAGCACCTACTTTATGGTATAATAGAACCATAAGGTAG
>CAYJLH010000016.1:0-43550 GCA_964370925.1 uncultured Oscillospiraceae bacterium
TGCTGTGGTGGGTGCTGTAATAGGCACCCTCCTTGATTTAGACGGAAAAGTTAAAAAGCTTGGCGACTATGCCGAAACTCGCTTACAAACTAAAAAGAAGTCGAATATCTCACAGGGATTTGTAACAGCTAGCCTTTTATATTGTGTCGGAGCTATGACCATTGTGGGTTCTTTGAACGCAGGACTGCGTGGCGACTTCGAACTACTATTTACAAAAAGTATTTTAGACGGCATAGCCTCAGTTATGCTTGCAGCAAGCTTGGGCGTTGGTGTTTTGCTTTCTGCTCTATCAGTTTTCGTAATTCAAGGCGGAATTGTTCTTTTTTCAGGAATTATTGAACCCCTCTTGACAGAATCGGCAATTAATGAGATGATATGTGTGGGCTCTGTATTTATTATTGCAATGGGACTTAACATCGCGGGGATAACCAAAATTAAGGTTGCGGACTATACCCCTTCGATTGTTTTAGCGCCTATTGTAACTTTAATTATGGAGAAAATTCCGATTTAAGGGGAAATTTTAGAAAAATGCGCAACACACAATTAAAAGGAAACATTATGCTTGTGTTTACTGCCCTGATTTGGGGCTTAGCCTTTGTAGCACAAGAAGCTGGAATGGACTATGTTGGCCCATTTACATTTTTGGCAATTAGAAACTTAATAGGAAGTATTGTGCTTATACCTCTAATTTTGGCTATGGGTACTATGCGAAAAAAAGTGCCGAGTAAAGCAACTGAGGAATATGACAAAAAAATGCTTCTTAAAGCAGGCTTGCTTTGCGGAATTGCTCTTTTTGCCGGTGCGGCATGTCAACAAGTTGGCATGTATTATGGTGCATCTGCCGGTAAGGCAGGTTTTATCACAGCTCTTTACATTTTAACTGTTCCACTTTTGGGGCTTATAGTAAAGAAAAAAGTTCGTCCTATGATTTGGTCTTGTATTGCAATTGCACTGGTTGGGCTATACTTCCTTTGCATACCACAAGGTCAAGGCTTGGGTGGCATGGCTATGGGTGATATGATTGTGCTTATGAGCGCAGTTTGCTTTGGTGTACAGATTTTGGTTATCGATTATTTCTCCACTAAAGTTGAAAGTGTGAAGCTTGCAAGTTTACAGTTTTTTGTATGTGCTGCGATTTCAGGCATATGCATGTTTATTTTTGAAACACCCACAATTGAAAATATCAAACTAGCTATGGGTGCGATTTTATTTGCAGGTGTATTTTCAAGTGGCATTGCTTTCACGCTTCAAATCGTGGCTCAAAAATATACTATTCCAACTGTTGCTTCGCTTATCATGAGCCTTGAAGCGGTCTTTGCCATAATCGCCGGAGCGGTGTTCCTCGGGACTATTCCAACAGGCAGAGAAACTTTCGGATCATGCGTAATGTTTGCCGCAATTTTGCTCGCACAGCTCCCTGAAAAGAAGCTTTCAAGTTCGGAAAATTGCGAAAAACAGGCAGCGTGAAAATTTTTGACAATAATGTTAAAATTTTGGCACACAAAATTTAAAATGGTTTTATTCAAATTGACGGACGCTTAGGCGTCCGTTTTGTTTGTTAAAAATATAACAATTTAACAGAATGAAGAAAAAAATATTGTATGAGTATACAATAAAAATGGTCAAAATAGCCCTACTTGTATGATACAAGGATGGGAGTCTTATACAATAAGCACATAAATTTCTGTAATTATTGGAAAAGAATACAGCTGACAAAATCATTTAGTTGTGATATATTACATATTAGGGATATCGATTGACAGTTTGTAGAATTCATCGAGACGATTGACAATTTGATTTGATCGATTTTTGGAATTCAATTTTCTTGTAGAAGTGTACAATGAAAATACAAGAATGTCTAACCTAACAAATTATTTTTTGAAAGACGGAAGGAGCCACAGCAATGAAAATTACAGAAATTATGGAAAAAAGATCAGCATTTTCTTTCGAGGTTTTCCCACCAAAAACAGATGAGGGCATGGCGAAACTTTGTGGTGAAGGCGGAGTTTTAGAAAAACTTTACTCTTTGAACCCCGACTATATCTCTTGCACATACGGTGCAGGCGGAACTAACGTTGGTAAAAACCTTGACGTTCTAAAATCAATTAAAGCAGCTGGTAAATGCGATGGTGTTACTCACTTCACTTGCATCGGTAACACAAAAGAAGGCATTAAAGACCAACTTCAAACATACCTAGACAACGGTATCAACAACATTCTTGCTCTTCGTGGCGACCTTCCTCACGGTTGGACAGGTACAGGCGGCGACCTACATTATGCAACTGAACTAGTTAAATTCATCAGAGATGAGTTCGGCGATAAGTTCACAATCGCAGTTGCAGGTTCACCAGAAGGCCACATCACTTGCCGTAGCCTAGAAGCTGACATCGGATTCCTAAAACAAAAACAAGACGAGGGCGCAGACTTCATCATGACTCAACTTTGCTGGGATATGGACAAGTTTGCATACTGGATGGACGCTATCCGCGGCGCAGGCATCACAATGCCAGTTGACGTAGGTATCATGCCAGTTCTAAACATTTCAGCAACTCTAAACATGACACTTTCAATGAACGGTTGCGCACTTCCACGTGAGCTTTCCGAAATCATTTCAAAACATTGGATTTTCCCAAGCCCATTCGCACCAAAAGAAGAAGAAGCTTCAATCAAAGCAAAGAAAGACGCTTTCAAAGAAGCAGGTATGGAATACACAATAGGCCTAATCGACAAATATCGTATGTGCGGCATTGACGGTATCCACCTATATGCTCTAAACCAATATGACGATATCGCTCGCCTAGTTAAAGAATCCGGCATAAAAGACATGTAATTTCAGTGGCTTAAAGTTTCGCAATACTGCGTTAAACATCGCTTGAAATATCGGTCACGTATCAACATACGCTCCCTCATTTCGTACTCGTTTAGCCTTGTCTTGCAAAATTTCTGCCGACTGAAATGCTAAGGCTTAGAGTTTCGCAATACTGCGTTAAACATCGCTTGAAATATCGGTCACGTATCAACATACGCTCCCTCATTTCGCACTCGTTTAGCCTTGTCTTGCAAAATTTCCGCCGACTGAAATGCTAAGGCTTAAAGTTTCGCAATACTGCGTTGCTATATGGCTTAAAAAAGACTTTAAAACCATACTACCTCGCATCGAGGTAGTATGGAAATACTATAAAAATTTTAGGAGGAAATTCAAATGCTTGATCCAACCATTTACAAAGATTGGCAAATTGCTGAAGAGGCTGAAAAGACTCTTCCTGACGTAGAGCACTTCCGTGAGAAAATGGGACTACTTCCTGATGAAATTATCCCATATGGCAAAACTCCTAAGTTAGACTTCCTTAAAATTCTTAATCGTTTAAAAGATAAACCCGATGGAAAATTCATCGAGGTTACAGCTATAACACCAACACCACTAGGTGAAGGTAAATCAACAACAAGCCTTGGCCTTATCCAAGGTCTTGGAAAACTAGGTAAAAATGTTGGCGGTTGCCTAAGACAACCTTCAGCAGGCCCAACAATGGGTGTTAAGGGAACAGCTGCCGGCGGAGGTAACTCTCTTCTAATTCCTATGACTGAGTTCTCACTCGGTCTAACTGGTGATATTAACGATATCGTTAATGCTCACAACCTCGGAATGGTTGCTCTAAACGCGAGAATGCAACATGAGTTTAACTATGACGATGCTAAACTTGAATCTATTGGCCTAAAGCGCCTAGATATCGATCCTGAGCGCGTTGAGTTCGGCTGGGTTATCGACTTCTGCGCACAAGGTTTGCGTAATATTCGTATCGGTATGGGTGGCGAGAGAGACGGTTTTGAAATCAATTCAAAATTCGGTATTGCTGTTGGTTCTGAGCTAATGGCTATCCTTGCTGTTTCTACTGATCTTAAAGATCTTCGTGATCGTATTTCAAAAATCGTTGTTGCTTATGACAAAAAAGGCAACCCTGTTACAACTGCTGACCTTGAAGTTGACGGCGCTATGGCTGCGTTTATGCGTAACACCATTAACCCAACACTTTGCTACACAGTTGAGCATCAACCTTGCCTTGTCCATGCTGGACCATTTGCTAACATAGCTATCGGACAAAGCTCCATCATCGGCGACCGTGTTGCTCTTAAACTCTTCGACTACCATGTCACAGAGTCTGGCTTCGCAGCTGATATCGGATTTGAAAAATTCTGGAACGTTAAGTGTCGCCTAAGCGGACTAACACCTCACGTTTCTGTTGTTGTTGCTACTATTCGTGCGCTTAAAATGCACGGCGGTGGTCCAGAAGTTCTTCCTGGTCGTCCTCTACCAAAAGAGTACACAGAAGAAAATCTTGAGCTACTTGAAAAAGGTACAGCAAACCTATTCCACCATGTTGACAATGTTAAGAAAAGTGGAATTAAGCCTGTTGTTTGCATTAACAAATTCCATACAGATACAGATGAAGAAATTGCACTTATCCGTAAACTCTGCGCAGAACGTGGCGTTCGTTGCGCATTGAGTGAACACTGGATGAAGGGCGGCGAAGGCGCAGTTGAGCTTGCTCAAGCTGTTATTGACGCTTGCGAAGAGCCAGTTGAACCAATCAAATATCTATACGACCTTGACACTCCACTTCGTGAGCGTGTTGAGCGAATTGCTAAAGAAGTTTACGGCGCTGAAGGCGTTGACTGGTCACCACTTGCTCTTGAAAAAGCAGAGCGTTTTGAAAATGACCCCAAATATGCTGATTACAGCACAATGATGGTTAAAACTCACCTTTCACTTTCACACGAACCTAAAGTCAAAGGCGTTCCAACAAATTGGCGTCTACCAATCCGTGATATTCTTGAATATGGCGGAGCTAAGTTCCTTTGCCCAATGGCAGGAACAATCAGCATGATGCCTGGAACAGGTTCAAACCCTGCTTACCGCCGTATCGACGTTGACGTTGAAACAGGTAAGGTTAGCGGACTATTCTAATTCAAACTACTTGCGCAGGGCACCGACTGGTGCCCTGCTACAAGGGTTTTTGAGGTGTAATATGGATATTTCTAACAATAATAGTACAGACATTGATTTTGCAAAAAAGAGCTGTGAAGAATTCGTAACCGTTCTTGCGTCTAACGCTCCAATCCCCGGTGGTGGAGGTGCGGCCGCGCTTGTCGGTGCTGTTGGAACAGCTTTGGGAAATATGGTTGGTTCTTTAACTGTCGGTAAGAAAAAATATGCTGATGTTGAAGAAGAAATGCAGGATTTGAAACAAAAATCCGATAAATTACAGGCTGATTTACTTGCACTTATCGCAAAAGACGCTGAGGTGTTTGAGCCACTGGCGAAAGCTTATGGTCTGCCCAAAGACACTGAAGAACAACGTGAATACAAGGCGAAAGTCATGGAAGAAGCGACTGTTTTAGCTTGCAGTGTTCCTATGGAAATCATGGAAAAATGCTGTGAAGCAATCGATATAATTGCGATTTTTGGAGCAAAAGGCTCTCGCCTTGCTGTTTCTGACGCTGGTTGCGGAGCTGCATGCTGCAAAGCTGCTCTTATGAGCGCAAGCCTTAATGTTTTTATAAACACAAAAGCCATGGCAAACCGTGCGGTTGCTGATGAGCTAAACACAAAGGCAAAAGATATGATGGCAAAATATTGCCCACTCGCAGATAAAATATTTGACGAGGTTCTTTCAAATTTTTAAAATACGCTGGAGGACTATAATATGGCTAGACTTTTTAAAGGTGCAGAAGTTAACGAAAACCTAAACGCTCGTGTTATGAGCGATGTTGAAGCTCTAAAAGCAAAAGGCATCACTCCCACACTTGGTATTATCCGTATAGGTGAGCGTCCTGACGATATAAGCTATGAAAAAGGCGCGACAAAACGTGCTGAAACTTTAGGTGTTGAAATTAAAAAATGCGTTCTTCCTGCTGATGTCAGCAAGGACGATTTGATAAAAGTTATCCGTGATACAAACAAAGACGATAGCATCCATGGTGTTCTATTGTTCCGTCCTTTCCCAGAGCATCTAATTCCTGACACAGAGGAAATCTGCAACGAGCTTGCTCCTGAAAAAGACATCGACTGCATCACAAACCTTTCATATGCAGGCATGTTCACAGGTAAAGAGCTAGGATTTAATCCTTGCACACCACAAGCAGTTTGTGAAATTCTTGACCATTATAACATTGATGTTAAAGGCAAAAACGTAACTATTGTTGGTTGTAGCCTTGTTGTTGGTAAACCCCTTGCAAGTATGCTAATCGAAAGATGGGCAACTGTTAATGTTTGCCACATTTTCACAAAAGATGTTCCAGCTGCATGCCAAAATGCTGATATTGTTATCTTTGCAGCAGGTAAAGCAAAACTTGGACAAGCGGGACACTTCAAACCAGGTCAAATCGTTATTGACGTTGGTATCAACTGGAACGCAGAAACACAAAAAATCTGTGGTGACGTTGACTTTGAAAATGTTGAGCCTATCGTTGAAGCAATCACACCTGTTCCCGGTGGTGTCGGAACAGTTACAACATCAGTACTTATCAGCCACGTAGTTGAGGCTGCTAAGAGAATAAAGTAATAGCAACAAGAAGGAGAAAAATAATAATGATTATCATTGCTGAAAAAATTAATGGCTCAATCCCCTCAATGGGCAAAGCTATCGCAGCTAAAGATGAAGAGTACATCAAAAGCGTAGCTAAAGCTCAAGCAGACTCAGGTGCAGATTTTATCGACGTTTGCGCATCTGTTGAAGTTGGCGAAGTTGAAACTCTTGGCTGGTTGATTAACCTAGTTCAAGAAGTTACAGATACACCAATCTCAGTTGATAGCCCTGACCACAAAGTTGTTCTTGAAGGTATGAAATTCTGCAAGAAACCAGGCCTATTTAACTCAGTTTCAGGCGAAGGTACAAAAGTTGAAGATACATTCCCAGTTATCGCTGACACACCATGGGAAGTTATGATTCTTCTATGCGACGATACAGGTATTCCAAAAACTGCTGCGAAACGTATCGAAGTTCTTAACACAATCATGGCAAAAGCTAAAGCTGCTGGTATTGCTGAAAGCCGTATCCACATCGATCCACTAGTTGAAATGCTTTGCACATCTGAAAATGGTATCGAAACTGTTCTTGAAGTTATGACATACATCAAAGAAAACTATCCTAAGGCTAAAATCTCAGGTGCTGTTTCAAACATCAGCTTCAACCTACCATACCGTAAGATTCTTAACATTGCTTTCACAGTAATGTGCATCAACGCTGGTATGACATCAGCTGTTATCGACCCACTAAACCGTGACCTACGTGGCGCAATCTACGCTACTGAGGCTCTTATGGGTGATGATTTCTACTGCATGGAATACATCGGCGCTCACCGCGAAGATATCTTCGGCGCAGAAAAGAAATAATCTTAAAGTTATTAAATACTTTAATTAATAGGAAAAAGCCGCTCAAATCGAGCGGCTTTTTTCATATTTAAGGTGTAAATGTCTGACATACATGTTTAATTCTACAAATTTCGCAATTTGGTTTTCTAGCTGGGCAAACGGCTCTGCCGTGCATGACCAATCGGTGGCAAAAGTCATTCGACTTTTCAGGTGGAAGAATTTTAAGTAGCTCACGCTCGATTTTTACAGGGTCTTTTAAGTTTTCGACAAGCCCCATGCGGTTTGATAATCTTATGCAATGCGTATCGACAACGACAGCTGGTTTTCCGAAAACGTCACCTAAAATGAGGTTTGCGGTTTTTCGCCCAACACCGGGTAGGGCGACAAGCTCCTCCATCGTGTCGGGAACTTTTCCGCCATGCTTTTCAAGCAACATTTGGGCACATAAAACCATATCTCTAGCCTTTGAACGGAAAAATCCACAGGTGCGGACATACTGTTCGACCTCCAAAACATCGGCAGTTGCGAAACTCTCCAAAGTGGGGAAACGCTCGTAAAGTGCAGGTGTAACCATATTAACACGCTCGTCAGTGCATTGCGCGGCAAGTCGCACAGCGAATAATAATTCATAGTCTTTTGCATACTGTAGACTGCATTCGGGTATGGGGTATTCCTCCTCAAGACCTGAAATTATAGCATTTATCTGTAATTTTGTTCTCATTTTTTATAATTCCTTTGCCGTTTTATGTATTTTATCACATAAATAAAAAAATTAAAAGTAAAATAGCTCTCAATTATTGTAAAATGGGAATAAATAGGCTATAATTAGTAAATAAAACTTGCTGAAAGGGATTGAATAGATATGATAAAGGAACTAATCGACTTAGTGTCGAGCCAAGATGCAGAAATTGCAATATCCTTACAAGCGGAGCTTGAGAGACTTCAAAACAACATTGAGCTAATTGCATCAGAAAATGTTGTCAGTCCAGCTGTTATGGCGGCAACAGGAAGTGTACTTACGAATAAATACGCTGAGGGTTATCCGGGTAAGCGCTATTATGGCGGATGTGAAAGTGTTGATATAGCTGAAAGAATTGCAATTGAACGTGCAAAAGAACTGTTTGGTGCTAAATTTGCAAACGTGCAGGCTCACAGCGGAGCGCAAGCAAATATGGCAGTTTATTTAGCGCTATGCAATGTCGGCGATACAGTTATGGGTATGGACTTGGGACACGGTGGACATTTAACTCATGGTAGTCCTGCCAATATGTCGGGTAAACAGTACAAAATTGTCTCATATGGAGTTGACCCTAAAACAGGTTTTATTGATTACGAAAATGTTAGAAAACTTGCGAAAGAACACAAACCAAAAATGATAATCGCCGGAGCTTCTGCATATCCTCGTACTATAGATTTCAAACTTTTCCGTGAAATTGCGGACGAAGTTGGCGCATATTTGATGGTTGATATGGCACATATTGCCGGACTTGTCGCCGGTGGCGCACATCCTGACCCAATTCCATATGCACATGTAACTTCATCCACAACTCATAAAACTTTACGTGGCCCACGTGGTGGCTTGATTTTAACTAATGATGAAGCAATTGCAAAGAAGATTAACAGTGCAATTTTCCCAGGATTACAGGGCGGACCACTAATGCATGTTATTGCAGCAAAGGCTGTTTCTTTCGGTGAGGCGATGAAACCAGAATTCAAACAATATGCTCACCAAATCGTGAAAAATACAAAAGCACTGTCTGATACTTTGCTTGCAAATGGCGTTAAACTAGTTTCTGGCGGTACGGATAACCACTTGGTGCTTCTTGATTTATCTGACGAGGGCATTTCGGGAAAAGGGCTTGAAAAACGCCTTGAAGAAGTTAATATCACAACAAACAAGAACAAAATCCCCGATGACCCAGCCAGTGCGGCGGAAACTTCAGGTGTTCGTTTAGGTTCGGCGGCTGTTACAACTCGTGGCTTTGTCGAGGTTGACATGGTTGAAGTTGCAAATCTTATCGTGATGGCAGTTCGTGATTTTGATGCGAAAAAAGATGAAATCAAAAAGAGAGCTATTGCTCTGTGTGAAAAATATCCACTTTATAATGAATAATATTAATTGAGGTTTAACCTATGTACAGACCTTTAGCAGACGAAATTCGTCCGCAAACGCTTGATGAAATGGTCGGGCAAAAGCATATTCTTGGGGAAAAAGGGCTTTTGCGACGCATTGTAAAAAGCGGAAATATTCCCAATATGATTTTTTATGGTCCTTCGGGTACAGGGAAGACAACTTGTGCCCGAATTATTGCTAATAATACCAATAGGACTCTTAGAAAACTCAATGCAACCACTGCCGGAATTGCAGATATTAAAGCGATAATAGAGGAGCTCGACACAATGCTTACCCCTGGGGGAGTGCTGTTGTATTTAGATGAAATTCAATATTTCAATAAAAAACAACAGCAGTCTTTGCTTGAATTCATAGAAAACGGGAAAATTACTCTGATAGCGTCCACCACAGAGAACCCATATTTTTATGTTTTCAATGCAATACTCAGCCGAAGTACAGTTTTTGAATTTAAACAGGTTACAGGCGAGGAAACATTACCGGCGGTTGAGCGTGCAATGAGCATATTGGGAGAGCGTGAGGAACTTGAAGTCGAAGCCGAGGACGGTGTTTTTTCGCATATTGCGCAAAGCTCGGGCGGAGACGTTCGCAAAGCGATTAATGCAGTTGAACTTTTATTCGGTGTTTCTGAGAGACTTGACGGGAAAATTTTGCTGACCATGGACGATGCTATACACTTAACTCAGCGCAGTGCAATGCGCTATGACAGAGATGGCGATGCACATTATGATTTATTATCGGCTCTGCAAAAGTCAATTCGTGGCTCTGACCCTGACGCAGCTGTGCATTATCTGGCGAGACTTTTAGAGGCTGGCGACTTGCTCTCGCCCTGTCGTAGACTTTTAGTAATTGCAGCTGAGGATATTTCGCTGGCTTATCCACAGGCGATACCTATAGTTAAGGCTTGTGTTGATTCCGCCGTCCAAATTGGACTTCCCGAAGCGAGAATTCCACTTGCAAATGCGGCGATTTTACTGGCTACTGCGCCAAAATCAAACACAGCTTATATGGCAATACACAATGCCATGGCTGATGTAAAAGCTGGAAAAACAGGTTCTATACCAAGAGAATTACAAAATGTTCACGCAGACGGAACAGGATTTGAGCGTGAGCAAGGTTATAAATATCCGCACGTTTACCCGAATAGGTATGTTAAACAAAACTACCTGCCCGATTTGCTTTCCGATGTCAAATACTATGAATATGGCGAAAACAAAACCGAGCAGGCGGCAAAACTCTACTGGGAAAAAATCAAATCGGAAACTTTCTAATTTTTAGAATGGATATCCGTCGCACCTGTTTCACGTAAAATGTCCCAAGTCTTTTCGATTTGGCTTGATTTTACGCTGAGCTTCATTTCGGTGCGGTCTGTGGCGATGTTAGCATTTAGCCCAGCCGAGGAAATTGAGTTACTTAGACCAAAACAAAGTGGATAACTGATACCATTTGTCAGTGCGTCCTTATTTTGATTGGAAGTGCTTGTTAAACCCATCAGGAAGAAGTCTATACCGCTTCGCCTTAGTCGCATAAGTGATAGGTTTGCTGAGTCTCTGTCGTTAAAATTTGCGGTTATTTGTGCCAATTTTCTTACCCCCATATATTTATTATTTTATGAGTATTCCCCAAGAACGGAGGATTATTTTTGGATATACAAGTTGGAGATATTTTAAATATGAAAAAAACACATCCCTGTGGCTCAAACCGCTGGGAAGTGCTTAGAATTGGTGCCGATTTCAAACTGCGCTGTGTTGGCTGTGGCAGGGAAGTTATGGGCGCAAGATCAAAGTATGAGAAGAATACGAAAAGCGTAGACAAGAAGATTTGATAGGAGGTATTTGTGAATAATTTAACATGGAGAACTTGTTTCCGAGCAGCAACCACAGTTTTTTCTGTCTTTCTTTTAATTTTCTATTGGGCATCACTGTCTAATATAGCTCTTGCTATAGTCAGTGCTGCGAGTACACTACTTTTGGGTATTGTAATTGCCTATGTGGTTAATATTCCGATGAGCTTTTTTGAAAGAAAAATATTTACAGAAACTATAGTGCCGTCAAGGGTATTACGACGTGGAACTTGCCTTGTGCTTGCATTTGGCAGTGTTATAGCAATAATTTGGCTGGTGGTTCAGTTAATCATTCCTGAACTTATCAACGCAGGAGAATTGCTTATTTCAGAAATTCCACCACAAATCAACAAGTTTATTGCTTTCCTTGAAGCAAACGAAGTTGACATTCAAGCTTTAATTTCAGCAGTGGACAGCACAGGGATTTTAACTTCACTGCAAGAAATGGATTGGCAATCTATTATCAGTAGCGTTGGTAGTGCTATTCTAAGCGGTATGAATGATATTATGACATCAATAGTCACATTGCTAACAACGGTGACGTCCTTGGTGGTTTCGCTTTTGGTAAGCACAATTTTTGCCATCTATATTCTTGGCGGAAAAGAGAGTTTAGCAAATGGATTTGCTAATATTTTTGCCACATATGTCAAGGAAACTATCAGAAAAAAATTCTACTATGTAGTAAACACAGTCAATGAGTGTTTTAGAAAATTCATCGTTGGTCAGTGCACAGAGGCTGTTATTTTAGGTGGGCTTTGTATTTTGGGCATGATGTTATTCAGATTCCCATACTCAACTATGATTGGAACTCTTATTGGATTTACAGCGTTAATTCCCGTTGTTGGTGCGTTTATCGGCGGTGGTATCGGTGCGTTCTTGATTTTTACAGTATCACCAGTTCAAGCTGTATTTTTCATAGTTTTCTTACTGGTTTTACAACAAGTTGAAGGGAATATCATTTATCCACGCGTTGTCGGCGCATCTATCGGACTACCTGGAATTTGGGTTCTTGCTTCTATCACAATAGGCGGAGGCCTTGCGGGAATTGTCGGTATGCTTGTTAGTGTTCCACTGACGGCATCGGTTTATAAGCTAGTTGGCGCAGACATGAAAAAGAGAAATGAACTTGCTAAAGCGTCGAAAAAGAAGGAAGTTAAAAAAGCTAAAGAGGATTCCGCAGAAATAGCTGAGGAATAGGACTGTGCTTTTTGCACAGAAAATGAGGATATGATATGAAAAAGAGAAATTTAGCACTATTATTTTTAGCGTCAGCCCTGTGTGTGGCTTTCTCGGCTTGCTCATCCGATGAAAACGCGGATACAGCGGAAAGTGAAGCTCCTGTTTCGGATTCATCAGAGGGGGAAGCTCCTGTAGTCGAGGGCGCTGGTATATTATCAGAGTTTAAAACTCAGGACCTCAATGAAGTTGAATACGATCAGACTATTTTCGCAGATTATGATTTAACAATGGTCAATATTTGGGGGACTTATTGTCCGCCATGCCTTGAAGAAATGCCATATTTGGGTGAGTTATCAACCGAATATGCTGATAAAGGCGTTCAAATAGTTGGCATAGTTATCGATGTTTTGGATCAAGAAAATAAAGTTGACACAACTCAAAAAGCTTTAGCAATCGACATAGCTGAGTCTACAGGCGCAAATTACACACATTTGCTCCCCTCCACAGAAATGTTCAATATGCTGTCACAAACACCGGCAGTTCCAACAACAATTTTTGTTGATTCAACAGGTAAACAAGTTGGGTTGACCTATGTTGGCTCTCGTGACAAAGACGGCTGGATTGATGCTATAGAAGAGACTTTAGCTGAGGTTGAGTAATGAAAATCTTCCAAAAAAACAAAACAGCCACGTTTTTGGCTATCATAGGCATAGGCTTTATCACCTTAGGGATTTTTCGTTTGGAACATGAAACGATTTTACGAAAAGCTATAAATATATGTCTGGAGTGTATAGGACTTGGTTAATTTTATTGGAAAACATATAAGAACAGCTGTGCAACTTGGTTTCACAGCTGTTACAAATTCAAACCTGTCGGGTTTTGTAAACGGAAGAGTTTTTTCTGGTAGTACGAAATATGCCTGTGTTCCGGGGCTTAATTGCTATTCATGTCCTGGGGCGGTTGGGTCTTGCCCGATTGGTGCTTTTCAGGCGGTTATCACAAGTAGAAGTTATGATGTCACATTTTATGTGATTGGTTTTTTTATGCTTGTAGGTGCGATTTTAGGTAGAGCGGTTTGTGGGTGGCTATGTCCTTTTGGTTTGGTTCAGGATTTAATACACAAAATTCCGTTTCCTAAAAAACTTAAGAAACTACCCTTTGATAGAGTTTTAAAATACTTAAAATATGTGATATTTGCACTTTTTGTAGTAATATTACCCATGGTGGTTTTGGACATCGTAGGACAGGGAAGCCCTTGGTTTTGCTCCTATATATGTCCATCGGGAACGCTATTTGCAGGAATTCCGCTGATAGCAACAAATCCACTGTTGGAACAGGCACTGGGCTTTTTATTTGCTTGGAAAATGACGATATTGATTGTTTTACTACTTTTGTCGGTGATTATTTATCGCCCGTTTTGCAGATATTTATGCCCACTTGGGGCGATTTATGGACTTTTTAACCCTGTGGCATTTTTTAGGTTTAGCATAGACAAGGATAGATGTACGAACTGTTCTGCGTGTAAAAAAACTTGTCCTATGGATATTCCTGTAAATAAAACACCAAACAGTCCCGAATGTATACGATGTATGAAATGCAAGTCTGCGTGTAATTTCGATGCGATTTGCACACCATGTGGAAAACATAAGACAACTGAACATGAGTTAAAGAAAAAGACTATATAATAAAAAAATCCGCCATAAGGCGGATTTTTTACTGTTTAATATCTAATTATCATCAGCGGAGATGAGTCCGTAATCGCCATCGTTTCTGCGATAGACAACTGAGAAGCTATCATCTTCCTGATTCTTAAATGCGTAAAAACCATGCTCTAGCAAATTCATTTGCAAGATTGCCTCTTCCGGCATCATTGGCTTGATTGAAAAACGCTTTGTTCTGACGATATTGAACTTTTCTTCGTCGTCTGCATCAGAATCTGCGATATAATCATTTTGCCAATCGAGATTGCCCTCGCGGAGCTTTTTGCTTAATTTAGTTTTGTGCTTTCTAACCTGTCTTTCGATAGAAGCACAAGCTGAGTCGATTGAGGCGTGCATGTCTCCTGTGACTTCTTTAACACGATAGAACATGCCGTTATTATTTAGGGTTACTTCTGCAAGGTATCTGCCTCGCTCAGAACCAAAAGTTACAAAGGCTTCGCTCTCGTGCTTAAAAAGCCTATCAATTTTGCCGATTTTCTTTTCCGCGTAATCTTTTACGTCTGCGGGAACTTGCAATTTTTTTTCAATAAATGTAAATTTCATATCTTCGGCTCCTTCCATGCGGTTTTAAAACCGCTCTTGTTTGGCTGCTTGTTTTCAGCCTAGGCGTTTAGTGGAATTTTCCACGCTATCAAGACAAATTAATGTCTTGACTATATTGTACCATAAAAGAGATGAATACGAAAGAGTTTTTATAATAATTTACATTTTAAACGAAAAAATTAGAAATATTTAGAAATAATATGCAAAAATTGACTACTTGTTCAGCTCTACAAAGTTAAATTTTTGAGATGGTCCCGAACTTAACGCCGAATTATCGCCAACCAGTATATCTCTTTGGATTATCGGCATTTCTGCATCGCTGGCTTCGCTTGCTTCGGGTGTTGTTTCATCGACTTCGGGAGACTCTTCCGGTGGTGTTGTTTGAGTTACAAGCGGAGGTGGGCTGGTTGTTGGCTCGACCGGAACTTGCACTACTGTCAGGTCGATATCCGTTTGTATACTACAGTTTGGAAGAGCTTCTTGTAAATCTAAAATTTGCTGTGCTGATAGATTGTTATTGCTCAAATGCAATGAGCGAAGTGAAGTTAAATTAGACAATGCATCTATATCTGAGATATTGTTACCATCGAGGTAAAGCTCTTGCAAGCCATTCAAATTACTGATAGAGGACACGTCGTTAAGTCCACAGTATTGCAGTGATAGGGTTTTAAGCCCTGTAAGCCCCTCTAAGACCGATAGGTTGCTCGGCTGGTTCTCGTCTAAGCTCAAGGAGCTGAGGCTTGTCATGCCTGCGAGAGGGGATAGGTCGGATATATTATTGCCGTTTAGATATAGCTCTGATATAGAAGCTGAACTTGAAAGTCCGTGAATATCCGAAATATTGTTCCGCATTAGATTTACAGTTTGTAAAGTGCTTATCTTTGATAGTGGGGACAAATCGGATAATGAGCCTTTGTTTGTGGAGTCGTTCGACCAAATTTCAAGAGCGGTTAAGTTCTCGAGGTTTGAAATGGGGCTTAAATCTGTTACAGAAGAGTTTACAACACTCAAGCGCCTTAGGTCTTCGAAGTATTGAACACCTTCAAGCGAGCTAACCGAGCCGTCAGTGATTGAAACATCGGTTTCGTCTGAGTCGAAAGCGCTTCCGCCTATATTTATTCTATAAACTAGTTTTGAATGTGAAACTGTGCAATTCGGAATCGCTTCTTTGAGTTTGTCGACAGCATCACCTGTGAGGGAGCTGTTTGTATCGATTGAAAGCTCTTGAAGTCCGCTCATTCCTTTTAGCTCGTCTAAGTCATCGTTTGTAAGCCCGACATCTTTTAAGCCTAGTTTTTTTAGATAGGATAAACTTGTTATTGGCTCAATGCTGTCCAATCTATTTTGGCTTAAATACAATTCCTCCAAATAGACCATAGCAGAAACCGCTGTGATGTCTTCAAGATAATTGTTTTCGACATCCAAGTATGTAAGCTTAGAAAGCCCCATAAGTGGAAGCAAATCGGAAACTCGGTTATCCATCAAATTTAGCCATGTGAGGTTGTGAAGGTCAAGCAATGGCGTTAAATCCGTGACATTATTACCGCTAAGATTGAGTCTTTCAAGGTTTGAACATCTACTCAATGCGCGAATATCAGAGATGTTTTGGTCGCTTAAATCAAGCTCAGTAACGTCTGACATGAAAGTTACATCGCCTATGGTTATTTCTACTGCCTTTTCTTCAAGTGTGTAGTTTTCGTTTCTTATTGTACAATTGAGCAAGGCGTCGGCTAGTGCGTCAAGTTGCTCGGTGCTTATCCCTGTTTGGTTTAGGCTTAGGGTGGTGAGCTTTGAAAGTCCATGAAGTGGAGTAAAATCAGAAATCATATTTCCGTCTAAATAAAGACTTTCAAGGTTTGTGAGATTGCTTAACGTGGAAATATCTGTGATTTGATTGTTTTCTAGCTTTAAGAAATTTAGCTCGGTCAAACCTGACAAAATTGAAACATCTGTTATGCCGTTTTCTGATAAAGAAAGGCTTTTTAAATTTGTCAGCTGTGCAAGCGGTGCAATGTCGGCGTCAACTAATCTCTTTTGTGAAAGAACAAGTGAAGTTACCTGTCCTGAAATAGTTTCGCCGGCGATTTGAACTGCATCCTCAGGCACTGTTTGTGCGCTTTCGGATTTTAGCGATTTGAGCTGCTCGAGATAATTGCTTATAACAGTGCTTTCGATTCGTGATGAAGCTTTATAAAGTGTTGCTATGGCGCTGTCAATATCGTCAAGGCCTGCATAATATGTATTAGCAAGCAAAATATAGCAGTCTTCGCTTTCGCCATATGTCAAAGCTTCTTCCAAAACTTCTACTGCGCGGTTGAAATTTCCATCGTTATAGTGTTCGTTGGCTTCTAAGAATAAGTCCTCAAATTTTCCGTCTCTGAAGTCTGCCATTAAAAACATACTTACAACAGCAATGGTTATCGCAACAATTAATGTGACCACCGCAATGATAGCAAGACGACGGCTATTAAATTTTTTTTGTGTTTGCATAAGTCCTCCGAATACAATTTGTTGTTTACATAATGCTGTAAATATATTATATTGTAAATTAACTGTAAAGTCAAATACCATATATGCCAAATAAAAGTGACAAAAACACAATATTTTGTAACTATTTTGCAATATATACAAAAATAAATGGAAAAAATAATCCCACAAGCACAAATAGTAGGCTTGTGGGATTATTTTGTATCGTATACGCTTATAGATACATCTGCTCTAAAGTGAAATAGAGCTTGATTGTACATTTCTTATGCGCGGGCAACTTTGCCACTACGGAGGCATCTTGTGCACACGTGTACGTGCTTAGGAGTACCTGCGACGATTGCCTTGACTCTTTTTACATTGGGTTTCCATGTACGGTTGGAGCGTCTGTGAGAGTGGCTCACCTTGATACCGAAGGTAACACCCTTTCCGCAGAAATCACACTTTGCCATTTTCAGTTGCACCTCCTTACTTACTTAATAAACAGCTCTATAATAATAACAGACAAATAGAGAAAAAGCAAGCATAAAATTAAAAAAAAGATATTATTGTAAAAATTTAAGTTTAGCATTGCCAAAAAGCTCGATTTTGTTTAAAATAGAGATAGTGCCAGCTAAAAATAAATTGTATATGCGAGGTTATAATTATGGAAAGTAAGTACGGAGTAGACCTTAGCAAAATTGCTAAGGAGTTGGAAATGAAAGTGATTTTCAAAGCATCCGATTTTGATACGAAGCAAATAAGAACAGCGGACATTAATAGACCGGGATTACAGCTATCAGGTTTCTATGCATATTTTGACCCAGCACGTGTTCAAACTATTGGTATGGTCGAAACCATGTACCTAAGCGGTTTGTCAGAAGAAGAGCGCCTAAAAAGATTTGATAGATTTATGGGTACAAAGCCTGTGGCGGTTGTTGTTTGCCATCGCTCGCCCATTTTTGACGAGTGCTACGAAATGGCAAAAAAGTATGATGTAAACTTATTTGAAACAGATAGGGACACATCGGAGTTTATTGCAGATATCATCGAGGTATTGAGAGTTCATCTTGCCCCCAGAGAAACAAGACACGGCGTTTTGGTTGAAATCCACGGTAAAGGTGTTTTAATCACGGGTGAAAGTGGAGTTGGTAAGAGCGAAGCTGCGCTTGAGCTTATAAAGCGTGGGCACAAGTTGATTGCAGATGATGCGGTTGAAATTAGAAAAACAGGACGTGACCGAGTTGTTGGAACTGCACCTGATTTGATTAGGCACTATATGGAAATTCGTGGAGTCGGATTGATAGACATAAGAATGCTTTACGGTGTGGGTGCTGTTAAAATGTCAGCTAAAATCGACCTAGTAATTAACCTAGAGCCTTGGGACGATTTTAAGATGTACGATAGATTGGGCATAGACGACGAAACAATCGACGTACTTGGTGTACCGCTATCATTTATAACAATTCCGATAAGACCGGGTCGAAATGTCGCGGTTATCCTTGAAACAGCGTCAATGAACAGAAGATTAAAACACATGGGTTATGATGCTGCGAAAGCATTGGTCGAGAGACATGACAAGGTTGAGGATATGGGTTGGCTCAGTATTTAAGCTGTGCTTTGCCAAGAATATATTTATATTTGAAAGGAACTGTCATTAAATGACAAAAACTCTCATAAAACGCATACAAGAGCAATTACCCGAACTTAGGATTTCGGAAAATGAACCAATGAGAAACCACTGCACTTTTAAAATCGGAGGGAATTGCATGGCAATGCTATTTCCGAAAAATGAGGCGGAGATTTCTGAAATAATCAAAATTTTACACGAAGAGGGCGAAAAGGCGCTCATAATCGGCAATGGAACTAATTTGCTTGTCTCTGACGAGGGAATAGACAAAGTCGTGCTTAAAATAGCGGATGGCTTTGACGAGATTACTATGCCAGAGGCAGGCGTATTACAGGCGGAGTGTGGAATTACTCTCGCAAAACTTGCTGTCCGTGCAAAAAATGAGGGACTCTCAGGGCTTGAATTTGCGCACGGAATTCCGGGGACTCTCGGCGGTGCAGTTTGCATGAATGCTGGCGCTTATGGCGGCGAGATGAAAGACATAGTCTTGTCTGTTAGGTTTATAGATGGCGAGAGCGGCGAAATTTTTGAGCGAGCTGTTTCCGAGCTTGATTTAAGCTATAGACACAGCTTTTTCTCGGACAGAAATGACATCTTGCTTTCGGCAAAAATGAAACTTATTTCGGCTGATAGCGAAGAAATTGCAACGAAAATGCGCGAACTATCTGAAAAAAGACGCAGTAGCCAGCCACTCGATAAACCCTCGGCGGGTAGCACATTTAAGCGCCCGACGACAGGTTATGCCGCTGCGCTTATTGACGAATGTGGCTTAAAGGGGTATAGTGTAGGTCAGGCGCAAGTTTCGCCGAAACACGCAGGCTTTGTCGTGAATAACGGCGGAGCAACATTTGAAGATGTTCTAAAAGTTATGGAACATATAGAAAAAACGGTTTTAGCCGAGAAAGGTGTTTCCTTAACACCTGAGGTCAAAATCATCAGATAACCGAAAGAGGTGACTGTTATGGAATTTTTAATTGTATCAGGTTTGTCAGGAGCTGGAAAAAGTCGTACTGTCGATGTGCTCGAAGATTTGGATTATTACTGTGTTGATAATTTGCCAGCGGCATTAATCGGCAGATTTGCCGAGCTTTGCATAGCTGCACGGGGTAGGTACGAGCGTGTTGCGCTGGTTACGGACATACGCGAGGGAAATAATTTCGAGGAACTTTTCTCTGCTCTCGATGGACTTTGGGAACTTGGATGCGGTTATAAAATTTTATTCCTTGAAGCCGATCTTGAAACAATTGTTAAAAGATATAAAGAAACTCGCCGCCGCCATCCTCTTGCCTCTGTTGAGGGGACTTTAGAAAATGCGGTTAAACAGGAAATGCAAATTTTAGCGCCTGTTCGTGAACGAGCAGACCATGTGGTGAACACGTCTAAACTAACCTTAGGTCAGCTTCAAAAAACACTTTATGAGCTTTTTGTTTCTGAGGGCGCTGAGCGTGGACTTAATGTCAATGTTATGGCATTTGGATTTAAATATGGAATTCCTATTGAATCCGACCTAGTTTTTGACGTGAGATTTTTGCCAAATCCCTTTTATGTTGCCGAACTTAGGAGCAAGACAGGACTTGATGAGGAAGTCCAGAAATTTGTTTACGACAACGGCGACACGAGAGAACTTTTGTGCTTGCTTACGGATTTATTCCTGTATTTAATCCCACACTACATAGAAGAGGGAAAACATAGCCTTACAATTTCGATTGGTTGCACAGGGGGTAGGCATCGTTCTGTCTCTATCGCACAGGCGATGGTAAAAATTCTCAACGAAAATGGCTATAATGCCGTGAATACAAACAGAGATATAGACAAAGGCTGATGAAAAAGGAGGTGAGGAAAAATGCACGGCAGAGGTGCGGCTAATACATCTATTGTAACCATAGGTGGCGGAACAGGGCTTTCGACCATGCTTAGGGGACTGAAAAAATATACAAAAAACTTAACTGCTATTGTCACGGTTGCTGACGATGGAGGGGGTTCGGGTGTTTTGCGCACTGAGCTTAACATGCCACCTCCGGGTGATATTCGAAACTGCCTTGAAGCTTTGGCGAATACAGAGCCGACTATGGAAGCTCTCATGAATTACCGTTTTAAAGATGGAAGTTTAAAAGGTCAAAGCTTCGGGAATTTGTTCCTCGCCGCCTTAAATGATATGAGCGATTCATTTGACGAAGCTGTCATGAAAATGAGTGATGTTTTGGCGATAACTGGCAGAGTTTTGCCTGTTTCAAATGAAAATATAAATATTAGGGCTATGTTTGACGATGGCTCGGAAATTATTGGCGAATCACATATTGCAAAACACAAGGCGAAGTGTTCCAGTAACATTACGCGCATAAATTTAATTCCCGAAAAACCTGTTGCTCTTCCTGATAGTATTCGTGCACTTGAAGAGGCAGATATGATAATTCTAGGGCCGGGAAGCCTTTACACAAGTATAATTCCTAACCTTTTGACGGATGGAATTGCGGAAGCTGTTTGTCAATCTGATGCTGTTAAAATTTATATAATGAACATCATGACGCAAGATGGCGAAACAGAGGGCTATACAGCTTCGGCACATATAGAGGCCATGCAAAAACACTCATCGGGAGAACTTTTTTCTTTTTGCCTCGCCAATGATTTGGCGATTTCTGAGAGTGTTTTAGAAAGATATAAACTCAAAGGTGCAATACAAACCGTGATAGATGCTGAAAAAATTGAGCAATTGGGTGTGGAACTTATAACAGCACCTGTCGCCGATATTCGAAGCAATCTCGTAAGACATCATCCCGACAAACTGGCTCGTGAAATCATGAGGATTTTTAACGAGCAATCACCAACAAGAATTTACAAGTAATATCAGGAGTAATAAAATGTCCTTTTCATCCGAAGCAAAAAATGAGATTTGCAAGCATAATGTGATTCAGAAAAAATGCTGTGCCGTTGCGGAGTGCTTTGGTGTACTTTTGTACTGCAACACTTTTTCTCTGCGTGAAATTCGAATTATAACAAGCAATGATAGCTTTGCAAACAGACTTCCGAAGCTGTTTAAAAAAGCTTTCGGCTTTTCTATAGATATGCCCGAAAGGGGCAAAATTCGCTCGAAATTTAGCTTTGTTTTGAGCGATAAAGACAAGATTTTGACAATTTTTGAGGCTTTTGGCTATGCACCCGACAGCACTTTGTCAAAGCATATTAATCTTGCAGTGTTGGAGGAAGATTGCTGTAAATCATCCTTTTTCAGAGGTGCATTTTTAGCTGGGGGAAGCATTACCGAGCCGACAAAAGGCTATCACTTAGAACTCGTGACTGACCACTCGGCAGTTGGGCGCGAGGCATTTCACATGATTAGCGAAATGGGATTTGAGCCGAAATCAACGGCGAGAAGTGGGCACAGTATCATATATTTTAAAAACAGCGAAGCGATTGAGGATTTTTTCACAACTATAGGCGCTCCGCTCACTGCTATGGAAATTATGCAGACAAAAGTGGAAAAAAATATGCGCAATGCAGTCAACCGCCGTGTTAACTGCGACAATGCAAATGCAGATAAAATCGTAAACGCAGCACAGGAACAACTGGAGGCAATACGAAGAATAGAGCGAACAACGGGACTGGATAATTTACCGCCTAAACTTCAAGAAACCGCGCTTTTGCGTGTTGCAAACCCCGAGGCAAGTCTTAGTGATTTGGCGGAACTCTCAAATCCACCTGTCAGCAAAAGTTGCCTTGGACACAGAATTAAGAAAATAATTTCACTTTCAAACATATAGAATAGAGGTTAAAATGGCGTTCACTCACTTACATGTTCACAGCGAATTTAGCCTACTTGATGGAGCTTGCCGAATTGATAGAATGGCGGAGAGACTCCACGAAATAGGTCAAAACTCTATAGCAATAACTGACCACGGCACGATGTATGGTGCGGTGGCTTTTTATAAAGCCATGAAAAAGGCAGGGATAAAACCCATTATTGGCTGTGAAGTTTATGTCGCACCAAATAGTCGTTTTAGTAAGAATTACGGTGTTGACAATGAATACACTCACCTTGTTTTACTCTGCGAAAACGAGACAGGATATAAGAATTTATCCTATCTGGTTTCCAAAAGTTTCACAGACGGATTTTATACAAAACCCAGAATAGACTGGGAACTTTTAGCTGAGCATAGTGAGGGATTAATTTGTCTTTCAGGCTGTGTTGCTGGGGCGATTGCTCGAATGATTAACGGTGATGATTATAAATCAGCACTGAAAAAAGCGATGGAATTATCCGAAATTTTCGGTAAGGATAGATTTTATCTTGAAATCCAAGATCACGGCATGGATGAGGAGAGAAAAGCGGCTGTTGGTATGCTTAGAATTCATCGTGAAACAGGTATACCCATGGTTGCGACAAATGACGCTCATTACGTCGGACGTGAGGACTATAAAGACCAAGATGTTTTGATGTGCATACAGATGGGAAAAACGGTCGAGGACACCGACCGTATGCGTTTTACAGGCAGTGAATTTTATCTGAAAAGCGAAGATGAAATGCTGACTTTGTTCGAAAAATACCCAGAATCAGTACAAAATGCTGCAAAAATTGCAGAAATGTGTAATTTTGATTTTGAGTTTGGAAAATATCATCTGCCACTTTTTAAGCTTCCTGAAGGGGAAAATGACAGCTTCGCTTATCTTGAAAAGCTTTGTGTCGAGGGTGTTAAAAAACGCTATGGCGACGATTGCGAACAGGCAAAAAAACAGCTTGATTATGAGCTAAAAATGATAAAAGACATGGGATTTACGGACTATTTTTTAATAGTGGGTGACTTCATAGCCTATGCAAAAAATAAGGATATTCCCGTCGGACCCGGACGTGGTTCGGCGGCGGGTAGTGTTGTTTCATATGCGCTCGAAATAACGGACGTTGACCCTATAAAATACAGCCTTTTCTTTGAGCGGTTTTTAAACCCCGAACGTATCAGTATGCCTGATATCGATATTGATTTCTGCGTCAGACGACGTGGAGAAGTTATAAATTACGTCACCGAAAAATATGGTGAAGACCATGTGGCTCAGATTGTAACTTTTGGTACTATGGCGGCGAGGGCGGCTATTAGAGATGTCGGTCGTGCCTTGAATATCAGTTATGCAGAATGTGACGCTGTGGCAAAACAAGTTCCGACTATGCCACTGAATATGAAAATTTCAGAGGCACTTAAGCTATCTCGTCCGCTTCATGACTTATATGAAAGCGATGAGAGACTACAAAATCTTATAAACACAGCCCAAAGGCTTGAGGGTATGCCCCGACACGCATCTACCCATGCGGCTGGTGTTGTCATAACCGAAGCGCCTGTTTTTGAATATGTGCCACTGGCGAAAAATGATGAATCGGTTGTTGCTCAATATCCAATGACGACGCTTGAAGAGCTGGGTTTACTTAAAATGGACTTCTTGGGACTGCGAAATTTAACAGTTCTTGATGATGCAATTAAGCTAGTTCAGCAAAATCAGCCTGATTTCAAAATCGAAAATGCACCCGAAGATGACAAGGCGATTTTTGATATGTTGGCACACGGAAAAACCTCTGGTGTTTTTCAGCTTGAAAGTACGGGAATGACCAATGTTTGCATGGGGCTTAAGCCTCAGAGTATTGAGGATATTACGGCGGTTATCGCACTTTATAGACCGGGACCTATGGAAAGTATTCCAAGGTTCATTGAGCGTAGACACCATCCTGAGAAAATTAGCTATAAACATCCACTTTTGCGTGATATTTTGGATGTTACTTATGGATGCATAGTCTATCAAGAACAGGTTATTGAAATTTTTAGAAAACTTGCAGGATTTTCTCTCGGACAAGCGGATATGATACGTCGTGCCATGTCGAAAAAGAAGCACGATGTCATAGATGCAGAGCGTAAAGCCTTTATAAATGGTGACAGCGAGAGAGATATTCACGGTGCGATTTCTAACGGAGTTTCGGCAGAAATTGCGAGCAGTATTTACGATGAAATTTTGGACTTTGCAAACTATGCGTTTAACAAAGCCCATGCGGTTAGTTATGCAGTTATCAGCTACAGAACGGCATATATGAAGTGCTATTATCCGAAAGAATATATGGCGGCGCTTTTGACCAGTATTCTTGATAACAGTGACAAGGTCAGTGAATATATTGCCGAATGTAGTGACAATGGAATTAAGCTTTTGCCACCTGATGTAAATGAGTCTGATGCGGATTTTACTGTTTCGGGCGAAAATTTGCGCTTTGGGCTTGTGGCTATAAAGGGCGTTGGCAGAGGTGTTGTCGCTTCGCTTATGAGGGAGCGAGAGGAAAACGGAAAGTTCTCGGCTTTTGATGAATTTTGCACTCGTTTGCACGGTAGAGATTTGAATAAGAGGGTTATTGAAAGTTTAATTCGCTCCGGTGCTTTCGACAGTATGGGCTATAAGCGCAAGCAACTTTTGCAAGTTTCTGAAACGGTTATGGAGGGGATTTCAAGCGAGGGGAGAAAAAATGTCGCCGGACAGCTTGATTTATTCTCAACATCTTCTGACAATGATGATGCAGTTATTAGCTCGGTTTTGAAACTTCCTGATGTCGAAGAATTCACCAAGCGTGAGCTTATGAAAATGGAAAAAGAGATGACAGGGCTTTATCTCTCGGGGCATCCTATGGACGAATATCGGGCGAAAGTTCGAAAAATTGGAGCTGTACCCATTGCCGCACTGAAAGCGGACTTCTCGGAAAACGAGGGCGGAAGCCGATTTAAAGACAAGAATGTAATTTTAATTGCCGGAGTTGTTCAGGCGGTTCGCTCACGAACTACGAGAAGAAATGACATGATGTCATATATAACTTTAGAGGACGATAGCGGAAGTATTGAAGTTGTGGCGTTCCAACGGGCGCTAGATAATGGCGGAGGATATGTCAGCGATAATGCGGCAATTTTGATAAAAGGCAGGATTAGCCTGAGAGACGAGGCGGAAGTTCAAGTCAATGCTGAGAGTTTTAGACCATTGACGGATTTGGACGAATTAATAGGCGAAAAAGCACCACCAAAACAAAAAACTCTGTTCTTAAAAGTCACAGACGAGACTGCGCATATGCTTGCGAAACTTGAAAAAGTACTAGTAATGTTTCCCGGTGAGGATAAGCTAATTCAAGTGCAGTTAATCGACGGAAAACGTAAGGAACTCAAGGCTTTTTGCCTTGTTCATGATGCTTTGGTGACGGAGCTTCGTGAGATGTTTGGTGAGGCTAATGTGGTTCTTAGATGAAATGTTTACTTGACTTCAATTGGAAAGCATAATATACTATTTAAATATTAATCAATAAACCAACTGCGGAGTATTTATGGAAAAGAAAATTGAAACGACGGCGAATTTAGTAAAGATGTTTATCGACCACACGCCGATAGCCTATGTTATTCTCGACAGAAACTATCGAATACACTATATAAATGACAGCTTTGCAAAGCTTAGAAAACTCGATATGAAAACAACCATTGGAAACAAATGCTACAACCTATCAAATGGTGGTGTGCGTTGCGCAAAATGTGCAGTTGCTAATGCTTTTGAAACAGGTAAAAAAACATTTGTGAGACGAAAAGATATCTTACAAGAGGGGACAGTTAGGTTTATAGACGACTACGCTATCCCTTTGCAGCTTGACAAAGACGGAAATATTGAATTTATCCTTGAAATTATGATAGACCGCACGCAAGAGCTCGTGAACAGAGAGCAGAAAAATAAAGACTATGACGAGATTTTGTCTGTTTTTACATCACTGCTTGAAGCGAAAGACAGTTACACAGCTTTTCACTCTGAAAATGTCAGAAGACTTTCACTAAACCTTGCTCGTGCTATGGGACTTACACCTGATGAAGTTTTTGAAGTTTCTGTTGCGGCGAGTTTGCATGATATCGGAAAAGTCAAAGTTCCCGATTCTATCATTAATAAAAACGGCAGACCCACTGAGGAAGAAATCGAGATTATAAAAAATCATCCGATTTATACCTATGAAATGCTTAAAGCTATGTCCAGTTTTGGGAAAATTCGCAAAATTGCTCGACACCACCATGAGAGAGTTGACGGCAGAGGATATCCTGATGGAATTTGTGGGGAAGAGCTTTCTATAGGTGCAAAAATTGTCGCTGTTGCCGACACATATGATGCAATAACGACTACAAGGTCGTACAGCAAAGCAAGAAGTCATGAAGAAGCGGTTGCGGAGCTTAAAAAGGTTTCAGGTACACAACTTGATGCCGAGGTTGTCAACGCTTTTGTTCAAATGGACTTTGTTAATATGGTCGAAAAAGTCTATGATTTGAGTACAAAAAATAAAAGGGCGCAAATTGAGAGGGTTATCACACAGGCAAATCTTAATGATTTTGAGCCTGAAATGGCGAAACTTTCAAATGTTGACCTTGAGAACCTGTTTTTTGCAATATTTGAATCGACGCCATGTGGATATGTTATGATGAACAGAGCAAAGGAAATTGTCTTTGCCAGTGAACATTTCATGGAGTATATGGAAATTGGTGAGGGTGATGTTTTAGGCAGACGTTGCAGTGATGTTATGGGTCTTGGTGAGTGCGTTGACTGTGTTGTTGACAGAGCTGTGCTGAGCAGAAAAGTTGAGCGCTCAAGACAGGAGACGCTTTCAAAAAGTAGAATTAAAATTTTTGACGTTTTTGCTGTTCCGCTTGTTGAAGAGGATGATACGATTGAGAATATTATAGAAATTATCATAGACCGCACCGAGGAGGTTTCTATAGAAAGAGCGAGAGAAAAAGACTTTTTGAGACTTATTGATATGCTAAGTGATGTTTTTGAGAGCAAAAAAGAGGATGTTGATGAAAAGAACTTATCTCCACGTATTATTGAGCTTAGAAAAAGCTTAGGTGACCTTATGAAGAAAAAACATTAATAAATTGAACCTAAATTTTATAGGTATATAGAGAAAAGGAGAGGTATATGAAAATAAGCGAATTACTTAAGATTGAGAGTATTTTACTTAATGCCAAACCGAAAACAAAAAAAGAAGCCATTGAAATGGCTTTAGAGATAAGCGCAAACCACGGCAATATTAAAGACCCTGAGGCATTTAGGAAAGCTGTTTTTGCCCGTGAAAGAGAGGGGACAACAGGTGTTGGCGAGGGTATCGCCATTCCTCACGGAAAGGGGCGCTGCGTTGAGTTTCCGTCATTAACTGCTTTGGTTATTCCTAACGGGGTTGAGTTTCATTCCATGGATCGCTCTGCTGTGACATTAATGTTTTTGATTGCAGCCCCAGATACAAAAGACAATGTGCATTTGAGTATCTTGGCAAAATTATGCGAATACTTGGTAGATGGGGAATTTACCTCCGCTCTTCGTGCTACGAAAACTTCTGAGGAGTTTTTGGCAATTGTTAAAGAGTTCGAAAGCAGAATGAATTAAATTTGATTGTATAATTTATAAAACTTGCAAAATTCAAAAAGACTAGCTGAAAAGTCTTTCTGGTTTGCAAGTTTTTGCTTTTTTGGATTGCATTTTTAGAATGAAAAATATTCCAGCCATTACTTCACAGAGATAAATAGATAAAATTTGCATGATATTATCAAAATAAATGTATAATTAATACAAAAATTTCGTGATGTTAATAAAATGTTAATGATTTAATTGACAATTATAGTACAAGTGTATAAAATAGGTGTATTAGAGCTTGTGATTTAGCACGTTTTTGCTATCACAAGTTCGTAAATTATTAGGAGGACGAAAAATGAAAAAACTATTAGCACTTCTAATGTCAGTTGCAATGCTTCTTTCTGTTGCCGCTTGCGGTGGCGGTTCAGACGAAGGCGAAACTGGCGGAGAAGGAACACCTAGTGCAGAAGGCGACGCTTCTGGCACAACTGGGGAAAAAGTATCTGTTAGCGTTGCGAAGGAATATGACGTTATTTCACTAAGCTCAATCCTTGCTACAGATGGCGTATCTTTTGAAGTTATTCACGCAACAGTTGATGGTCTTATGGCTATCGCAGGCGACGGTTCAGTTGTTCCTGCTATCGCTGAAAGCTATGAGCTAAGTGAAGACGGTCTTGTCTACACATTTAAACTACGTGAAGACGCTAACTGGGATAACGACACACCGGTTACAGCTCATGACTTCGTATTTGCATGGCAATCTGCTATAACAAATCCAGAAGCTGAGTATGCTTACCTTTTCACAACTGGTAATGCTTCACTTCTAAATGCTGACGCAATTCACTCAGGTGATATGGATAAATCAGAGCTAGGCGTTAAGGCTATTGACGACAAAACTCTTGAAATTACACTAACACAAAAAACTCCTTACTTCCTAAGCCTTGTAGCTTTCCCAGTTTTCTTCCCAGTTAACGAGGAATTCTACACAGCTCAAGGTGACCAATATGCGATGTCACCTGAAAACCTACTTGCTAACGGTGCTTACAAAATTGTTTCACGTGAAGTTGGCACAAAGCTTGTTCTTGAGAAAAACGCAAAATACTACGATGCTGATGCAGTTAAAATTGACGAACTTATCTTCAACATCGTTCCAGAAGTTGCATCAAGCGTAACAGCTTATGTTGGTGGCGATGTTGACTATACAAAAATCAGCAGCACACTAATCGACGGTTACAAAGATGACCCTGGATTTACAGAAGTTCTTGGCGGTTACCTTTGGTACTTGCAACCAAACTTCAACACAGAAATTGGTGCAAACTTAAACTTCCGTATGGCTCTAGCTTATGCAGTTAACAAAACTGACCTAACAGAAAACATCCTAAAAGATGGTTCTGTTCCCGGACACGGCTTCACACCATATGCACTAGCAACAGGCCCTGATGGCGTTGAATTCCGTGAAACAGCTGGCGAATACAACAACTATGACGAAGCTATGGCTCAAGAATACTTTGCAAAAGCTCTTGAAGAACTAGGTACTGATTCAATCACTATCGAACTTCTTTATGAAAATGCTGACCCTGCAAAAACTGCTGCTGAATATCTTCAATACAACCTACAAAGTGCTCTTCCCGGTTTGACAATCGAGATGAACATGCAACCAAAAGAATCACGTCTTGACCTTCAAAGAAAAGGCGAGTTTGAAATGGTTCTAACACGTTGGGGTCCTGACTATGCTGACCCAACAACTTACCTAAATCTAATGATGACTGGTAACTCTTACAACTATGGTAACTACTCAGGCGAAGCTTATGATGCTAAAATGATCGAAGCTGGTCAAAACCCTGACTACGAAGCACGTTGGGCACAACTAGTTGAAGCTGAAGCTATTTTGATGGAAGATATGCCTATCATTTCTGTTTTCCAAACAGGTGGCGCATCTCTAATCAACCCAGCTGTTACAGGTATTGAAGACCACTCAGTTGGTGTTCCATTTATCTACAAAAATGTTCAAGTTAACGCTGGTTAATATTGAGCAACTTAAATAAGTAATTTACATTACTTAAATATCCGTAAGAATACACCACGGGTAACTCGTGGTGTATTCATTATTATAGTAAAGAGGACGCATATATGAGCAAGACGACATTTAAATATATTGGAAAAAGATTGCTTATAGCATCAGTTACAATACTGATTATTTTGTCAATCTTGTTTCTAATGCTAAAACTTATGCCGGGAACACCGTTTAACGACGAAAAGCTCACGGATGAACAAAAAGCACTTATCTTCGAAAAATATGGCATGGACGAGCCTATACATGTCCAATTTATCACCTATTTGAAAAATATGCTCACAGGTGATTTTGGATTATCCTATTCTATCTCAAGAAACATGGAAGTTTCTACACTTTTAGCGCCGAAAATACCTGTATCATTTGGAATAGGCATCTCGGCTGTTATACTTGGAACATTAGTCGGAATTACATTGGGCATAATCGCTGCACTAAATAAAAACACATTTTGGGACTCACTCGCAACTGTATTTGCAGTTATCGGCGTTAGCGTTCCCTCCTTTGTGGTTGGTTTACTACTCCTTTTATTGCTCGGTGTTGAAATTAAAGTTTTTCCGATTTTATATAACTCTGATAAAGTGATTTTATCTTCGATTTTGCCTGTTATCGCTCTTTCACTGAGTGTTACAGCAAATATTGCTAGGTTTACTCGTTCGGAAATGATTGGTGTTTTGTCGAGTGACTACATTCAGCTTGCTGAGTCAAAAGGTCTTGACCGCAACAGAATTATCAGAAAACACGCATTAAGAAACTCATTAATCCCAATAATTACAATCCTAGGACCTATCTTGGTTAACCTTTTGACAGGCTCTATGGTTTTGGAGAAAATTTTTGGTATCCCAGGTTTGGGAAGAACTCTTGTAGATGCTATCAACGCAAACGACCATAATGTAATTATGGCGATTGCATTTCTATACAGCCTTTTGTATGTATCTATCATGCTTATCATCGATATTTCATACGGAATTATTGACCCACGTATCAGACTTGGAAAGGAGGACTAAATTATGGAAAATATTAAAGATTACGAATTCTTGCCGAATGATTTTGAATTTGTCGGTGATGCTCAGGATATTCACACAGAAAAAGCACTGCCGATAGCTCCTTTCTGGAAAGATTTTTTAAAGAGACTGCTTAAAAATAAGGGCGCTGTTGCAGGTGCGATTGTTATTATTATCATAGCAACTATGGCGATAGTTGTTCCTTTCGTCTCGCCATATGAATACGATGTTATGGACACATCAGTCCAGAACCAATTGCCGAGCGCCGACCATTTGTTCGGTACTGACAAGGGTGGACGTGACTTGTTTCTACGTGTTTGGCTGGGAACTAGAATTTCGCTTTTTGTTGCACTTACTGCCGTTGCGATTGATATAGTTTTTGGTATGATTTATGGACTGGTCAGCGGATATTTCGGCGGAAAAGTCGATATAGTCATGCAGAGAATTCAAGAAATTATAAGCTCTATTCCATCGCTCGTTATTTTGACATTATTACTTATTATAATGAATGCTTCAATTTTTACTATAATCTTAGCCCTTATGATAACAGGTTGGGTCGGAATGAGCAGAATTACACGTGCACAAGTTCTTAAAATCAAGGAAGAGGAATTTGTCCTTGCTTCTAAAACTTTCGGCGCAGGAAGCTTTTTCATAATCTTCAAAAATATTCTTCCGAATATTTTCGCACAACTTATAATCGTTTCTATGTTTTCTATCCCCAACGCAATTTTTTATGAAGCATTTCTAGCTTTCGTTGGACTTGGTGTTCCGGCACCACAGGCTTCGCTTGGTTCACTTATAAATGATGGTTCGATTTTGGTTTACCAATATCAAATTATTATTCCTGTAATCGTGCTTGCGATTTTGATGCTTAGCTTTAACCTATTGGCGGACGGACTTCGTGACGCTTTTGACCCGACAATGAAGGAGATGTGATTATGAACAAGAGAGAACGCATCTTAAAAATTAGAGATTTGAAAATCTCATTTAAAACCGACAACGGAAAAGTTAGCGCAATTCGTGGAATTGACCTCGACCTTTTCAAAGGTGAAACCATTGCAATTGTTGGTGAATCGGGTTCGGGTAAATCTGTTACGACTAAGGCTATCATGGGAATTCTTGCTTCTAACGGTGTTATCGAAGATGGTAGCATTATCTATAACTGGAACGACCCTGACAGTGACGATAAAGGTGAAGTTGATATTGTTGGATTGAGCAAAAAACAGCTTCAAAAGGAAATTCGCGGTAGAAAAATTGCCATGGTTTTCCAAGACCCAATGACATCACTTAACCCAACTATGACCATCGGCGCACAAATTATGGAGCCTATGATATACCACTATAATACTCCAAAACAAGAGGCTTACCAAAAGTCACTAGAACTTTTGGAACTAGTTGGAATTACCGACGCTGAAAAGCGCATGAAAAACTATCCACACCAACTTTCTGGTGGTATGCGTCAGCGTGTTGTCATTGCGATTGCACTTTCGTGTGACCCATATGTTTTGATTTGTGACGAGCCGACAACTGCTCTTGATGTTACAATTCAAGCGAAAATTTTGGAACTTATCCAAGAAATCCAAAAGAAAAAAGATATTTCCGTTATTTATATCACTCATGACTTGGGCGTTGTTGCGAAAGTTGCAGACTTCGTTAATGTTATGTATGCGGGTAAAATTATCGAAACAGGCACAGTCGAGGATATATATTACGACCCACGCCACCCATACACTTGGGGTTTGCTCTCGGCAATGCCTGACCTAGATACAGACGGCGACGAGCTTTATGCTATCCCCGGCACACCGCCAAACCTTGCGTATCATGTTGCAGGAGATGCTTTTGCGCCACGTAACCAATTTGCGTTGAATATAGATTTGAGGTTGCCACCTCCTATGTTCCAAGTTGAGGGTTCTGAAACTCACAGAGTTGCAAGCTGGCTTATGCACCCGAATGCACCAAAAGTCGAAATGCCTGAAACTCTCAAAAAACGCATAGAGCTTATGAAGAAAAAAGAGGTGTGATATGGAAAAGAAACCAATATTAGAGGTTAATAACCTTAAACAACACTTCAAAGTTTCAAGAAAATTCACCGTAAAAGCTGTTGACGGAATTACATTTAAAGTATACCCCGGCACAACTTACGGCTTGGTTGGTGAATCGGGTTCGGGAAAATCGACCACAGGCAGAAGTATTATCAGACTTTATACCCCGACTGACGGAGAGGTTTTGTTTAATGGTGAGAAAATTTCGGGTAAGCTTTCTCAAAAAGAGCAAAAACTTCTTAGAACTAAAATGCAGATGATTTTCCAAGATCCGATGGCTTGCTTAAATCCACGAAAAAAGGTAATAGATATTATTGCTGAGGGACTTGACATTCATCAGGTTTATTCTTCACAGGAAGAGCGCAACCAAAAGGTCTATGATATGCTTGAACTTGTCGGACTTTCAAAAGAACATGCCACACGTTATCCACATCAATTTTCGGGTGGTCAACGTCAAAGAATTGGTATAGCTCGTGCGCTGGTTATGAATCCCGACCTTGTTATCGCCGACGAAGCAATTTCTGCGCTTGACGTTTCAATTCAAGCTCAGGTGGTCAATTTGATGAAGAAAATTCAGAAAAAGACCAATACTGCGTTTTTGTTTATTGCTCATGACCTTTCGATGGTTAAGTATATTTCTGACCATATCGGAGTTTTACATCTTGGGCATTTGGTTGAGACAGGAACAACGGAAGAAATTTTTGCTAACCCCATCCACCCGTATACAAAATCGCTTTTGAGTGCAATTCCGGTTCCAAATCCCAGAGTTGAAAAAACTCGTCGCTCGCTCACTTATGATTATAAAGAAGAGGGCGTTGACTATGGCGCTGGTACTCAGCAACATATCGGTGGCGACCACTATGTTTTGGCTACTGATGCGGAATTAAAACGCTGGACAAGTAAATAATTATATTAATAGTAGTTGCGTTTGTTAAAAATGTAACTACTATTTTATATTTCTAATAAAAAATTGCAATTGGCAAGTTTAGAAGTTGCATTTATAGAGAATAAGCGCTTTAAATTTGGATATACTATCGAGTTGCACTTTTGGTTATAAAATGAATTAATATGTATAATTATATGCAGATAAAAATTTGGCAAGAAGTCTTGCAAATTTGGCACTCATGAGGAAATTAAAATATAATATAGACTTGTTTGATGTCTTGATTTTGCTTGGTTTTATATGGCGCTGGACTTATTTACTTTTACTAACTAAAACATCAACGCATTAGCGAAAATGATAATATTTGACGAATTATGTCAAATGAGATTGTCGAATGAATAAATAATCTAACGAAAAGTGATAGTGTTTTTTGTCAAATGCAACCATTGATTATTCATCAAACCAAAAAAATTGCAATTTCCTAATTAAAAAGTTGCATTTTATATTGACTAACTACTTTAACTTAGTATATACTATTGTGTAATTGATTTTTCTACAAAATGTATCATAATGTATCAAAATTGACATTTATTTACAAGTGGGATTGTAGGAATGTAAAAAAAATTGGGAGTGAAATTATGGCAAGATATCTTGTAAACAGGGTTTTGATGGCGATACTAACAATAGTTCTCGTTTCAATCCTAACTTTCTCGGTTATGCACGCAGCGCCGGGAGATCCTTGGACGTCTGAAAAGACTCCTCCGCAGTCTGTTAGAGACGCACTAAACGAAAAGTACGGACTAGACCGTCCTGTGCACGAACAATATCTCATCTATATGGGAAATATTCTTCAAGGCGACATGGGTGACTCGATCAAAGTTTCAAAAAACCGTCCTGTTTTGGACATGGTTGTCGAAAAATTCGCAGTATCTTCTGTACTGGGTATTATCGCAGTTTCTTTTGCTACTTTGATAGGTATTCCGCTTGGATGTCTCGCGGCATTTAAGAGAGACAAATTTACGGACAGTTTGCTCCGTGTTACTTCAACGCTCGGGGTCTCGATGCCGTCGTTCGTTGTTGCGACGGTGCTTATGGTTGTTTTCTGTGGCGGTATAGAATCGCTACACATTTTCCCTAACACATTCGACTGGGGCAACGGTATTCGTGGATTTATCGTTCCATGTTTCTGCCTAAGCCTATATCCATCATGCTATATCACACGTTTGACACGTTCTTCTATGCTTGATGCGATTAACCAAGAATATATCAAAACTGCTCGCGCTAAAGGTTTGAAAACAGGTAAAATCCTTTTCAAACACGCACTTAGAAACGCACTTATCCCTGTTGTAACATACCTCGGGCCACTAATCGCTTTCACACTTTGCGGTGGCTTCGTTGTTGAAACAGTTTTTGGTATTCCAGGACTTGGAAGATCATTTGTTCAGTCAATTCAAGCACTTGACTATCCTCTAATCATGGGTACATCACTTTTCCTTGCAACTTTTATCGTTACAATGAACCTATTAGTTGACATCGTTTATAAAATTGTTGACCCACGTATCAGTCTATCAAAAGGAGCGTAATAATGTCAGACATAAAAAAATCTAAAATCGGCTCCTTACAAGTCGATGTCGAGGATATGCTCGACTGGAACAACCTGAGCGATGCTGACTTTGAAACAGCAAGCTTGGAAGAAAGAGAAAATTTTATCCAACAACGCAAAAGTGTTAGCTTTTGGGCTGATGCTTGGCGCAGACTTAAAAAGAACAAAGTTGCAATGATTGCGCTTGGTTTCCTAGTGTTTTTAGCGCTATTTGCTTTCGTTGGACCTATGATAGTTCCTTATGGATATGATGAATTCGTTGCAGGTTCTGAAAACCTTCACCCTTGGCATATTAGCCTAGAAGACCAGCAAAAACTTGCCGACGCTACAGGTGTAAAAGATCCAGATGTCGCGGTTGAAGAGGCTCGCGCAGCTGCCGAAGCCGAGGGCAAGAATTTTACAACAGTAGATGCGGCACGAGTTCGTGCGACAGCTTCGGTTCCAAAAGAATATACCGATGAAAACGGAAATATTCTTACCGGAGATGAACTAACTGACTATTTATACGAGACACTTGACATTAAAACAAAGGCTTTTGGTTACTCAACTGAGGAACTAGAGCGCATTGCTAATGGCGAAGATGTTTTCCCACATGTATTCGGCACAGATAAATTCGGTCGTGATGCGCTTGTTCGTGTTATGGTCGGAACAAGAGTTTCTATGCTTGTCGGTGTTTGCGCCGCTCTGCTTGTTTTGGTCATTGGTTCTACTTATGGCTCAATCTCTGGCTATTTCGGCGGAAAAGTCGACGTTATCATGCAGAGAATAGTTGAAATTATCTACTCAGTTCCTGATGTTTTGATAATTTTGCTCTTGTCCGCTCTGTTGGGTGAAAGCTTGAAAGCTTATGACGGGTTTGGTTCTGATTTTATAGCAATTTTGGGTGCTAACCTCATAGCTATGTTTATCGCTTTTGCTATGCTCTACTGGGTTGGTATGAGCCGTATTATCAGAGGACAAGTTCTTCAAGTTAAACAGCAAGAATACGTTACAGCTGCACGTGCGCTTGGTTCTTCTAGCCGTAGAATTATCACAAAGCATTTGCTTCCAAACTGCATCGGTCAACTTGTTGTTACAACATGCTTGCAAATTCCTTCGGCGATTTTCCTTGAATCTTTCCTTTCTTACCTTGGTGTTGGTATTTCCGCACCACTTACAAGTCTTGGCTCAATGTGTGCGGAAGCAACTGCGGGTATCTACAGCTATCCCTACCGCTTGCTTTTCCCTGCTATCACACTAAGTCTTATGATTTTGTCATTTAACCTTTTCGGTGATGGTTTGCGTGATGCACTTGACCCGAAATTGAAGAAATAAGAAAGGGGGAAAAATGATGGAACAAACTAATGTAAACACTGAAAAAAGAACAGGTACTTTGCTTGAAGTTAAAGACCTGAAAGTTTCATTTTTCACCCCTGCGGGTGAAGTTAAAGCTGTTGGTGGCATAAGCTACGAGCTAAATTACGGCGAAGTTATGGGCATTGTTGGTGAATCCGGTTCAGGAAAAAGTGTTGAGGCTTATTCTGTTATCGGTTTGCTTCAAGGCACAGGTAAAGTTGTCGGCGGTTCAATCACTTTTGAGGACACCGATGTCCTCGCTATGACTCCGGAAGAAATGACAGACTTCCGTGGACGTGAAGTTGCGATGATTTTCCAAAACCCTATGACATGTCTAAATCCTGTTTATACAATAGGAAACCAACTCATAGAAGCTCTTCGTGCGCACAAAAAAATTAGCATTGAAGAAGCTCGCAAAACTGCAATGGAAATGCTTGAGCTTGTTGGTATCAACAATGTCGAAAAGCGTATGAAACAATATCCCCACGAATTTTCAGGCGGTATGCGTCAGCGTGTTATGATTGCTATGGGACTTATTTGTCACCCAAAACTGCTAATCGCTGACGAACCTACAACTGCTCTTGATGTTACAATTCAGGCTCAAATTATCGAGCTTATGAAAGATTTGCAGAAGAAAACAGGAATGGGAATTGTTTTCATCACACATAACCTTGGTGTTGTTGCTGAAATTTGCGACAAAGTTTGCGTTATGTATGCCGGTAGAATTGTCGAGCAAGGCCCTGTTGATGATATTTTCTACAACACCTCTCACCCATACACAGCAGGTCTTTTGCGCTCTATGCCCAGAGTTGATGCTGATGTTTATGAGAGACTTATTCCTATCGATGGCACACCTGTTGACATGCTAAACCCTCCTGAGGGTTGCCCGTTTGCTCCACGTTGTGAGCAATGCATGAAAATTTGCCTAAAGAAAATGCCTCCTTATGTCGAAGTGGGTGAGGGGCATAAATCCGCTTGTTGGCTCAGAGTTCAAGAGCTGAAGAAAAGCAAGGAGGAAAAATAAATGAGCGAAAACAACTTGCAAAATACAAGCGAAAAAGTCGAGAAAAAAGACGACATCCTTTTGGAAGTTCAAAACCTAAGAAAATACTTCCATGTTAAAGGCATGAAAGGCCCCGGCGTTCAAGCTGTTCAAAATGTTTCATTCTATATCAAAAAAGGTGAAACACTTGGTCTTGTTGGTGAGTCAGGTTGCGGTAAAACCACGCTTGGTAGAACTATTCTAAGACTGCATGAGCCAACAGCGGGTAAAATTATCTATGATAATGAAGTGCTTTTTGAAAAAGATTTTGAGAAAAAAGAAAAGCCAAAAGGCGTTAAAATGCTTCCATACCGCAGAAAAATGCAGATTATCTTCCAAGATCCATCTGCATCACTTGACCCACGTATGACCGTTGGTGATATCGTTGGTGAAGCTTTGGATATTCATAAATTATGCAAATCTAAAGGCGAGCGCACAGACCGTATTAAGGACTTGCTTTCTAAAGTTGGACTAAACACAGAGCACGCAAACAGATATCCCCACGAATTCTCGGGTGGACAACAACAGCGTGTTGGTATTGCCCGTGCTTTGGCTGTTGAACCTGAATTTATAGTATGTGACGAGCCGATTTCTGCGCTTGACGTTTCTATTCAATCACAGGTTGTTAACATGCTTGAAGACATGCAAAATGATATGGGTCTTACTTATTTGTTTATCGCGCATGACCTTAGTGTTGTTCGCCATATTTCAAACAGAATTGGTGTTATGTACCTCGGAAACTTGGTCGAACTTTCAACAAGTTACGAACTAAATGCTAACCCAATCCACCCATACACACAAACACTTCTTTCGGCTGTTCCTGTTCCGGATCCAAATATTTCACGTAGTAGACAGAGAATAGTTCTCGAGGGTGACATTCCATCTCCGATGAATCCACCATCCGGTTGTCGCTTCCACACTCGTTGCCCATATGTTAAGAAAATTTGCTCTGAGCAAGTTCCTGAGTTTAAAGAACACTCAGAAGGACACTGGGCCGCGTGTCATTTATTGGATAATTAACTAAAAAATTCGTAATTTGACTATAATTTCAATGCATTACTTACAATTGTATTTATAAATTATTACGAAATATTAAATTTTCTTTACAGAATTTTTAATTTATGGTATAATTCCCTTATTGCGAGTTTATATTAGTAATATTGGGCGCAAATGTAGCGTTTGATATATGGCACACAAATCGCTGAATTTACAGGGATTTGTGAAACTACCCTGCGAATTAAATTTAGGAGGAAATTAAAAATGAACACAAAGAAAACTCTTGCTGGTTCTTTGGCAGCAGCTATGGCATTCACAATGATGGCTGGCTGTGGCGCACCTGCTGAAGAAACAACTACACCTGCTGAAAGCACAGCTCCTGTTGAATCAACTGCTCCTGATGCAGAAGTATCAACTGCTCCCGAAACTGCGACAGGTGACTTCGAAATGACAGTCAACCTTGCTTCTGAGCCTGCTTCAATCGACCCTGCACTAAACAGTGCTGTTGACGGTGCTATCATGGTTCAACATGCTTTTGAAGGCCTTATGAAATGGGCTGACAGTGGCGTTGCTTTTGAAAGCGCTGACGACATCAACAAAGCAGAGCTTGTTGCTGGTCAAGCAGAATCTTATGAAAAAGTTATCAACGAAGATGGCACAGTTACTTACACATTCAAAATCCGTTCAGACGCTAAATGGTCAGACGGCCAAGCTGTAACAGCTAATGATTTTGTTTACACATGGCAACGTCTAGCTGATGACCAAACAGCAGCTGACTACTCATACATGATCGACATGGTTGTCGGTTGGGCTGATGTTAACGCTGGTACAGCAGAACCAACAACACTTGCTGTTTCTGCTCCTGACGAAAGCACTTTCGTTGTTACTATCGTTAATGACACACCTTACTTCCTAGAAATCTGCGCATTCCCTGCTACTTTCCCAGTTCGCCAAGACATCATTGAAGCTCATGGCGATGTATGGACAACTGTTGATGACTCAGCTCATTATATCAGCAATGGTCCTTGGAAACTTGAAGAGTGGGCACATGACTCATACATCAGAATGGTTCCTAACGAACACCACTACGATGTTGCTAACCTAGGACCTACAGCTCTTACTTTCCAACTAATGGCTGACGCTAACTCAATCCTTGCTGGTTACAACTCAAACGAACTACAATTCATCACAGAAGTTCCTGTTGATGAAACTGCAGCTCTTCTTGCTTCTGGTGAACTAGGTATCGTTGACTATGTTGGTACTTACTATGTAACATACCAAACAGAAATTGAACCATTTAATGATCCTCTAGTACGTCAAGCATTCACACTTGCTATCGACTCACAATACATTGTTGAGCAAGTTACACAACAAGGCCAAGTTCCAGCAGCTGGTTTTGTTCCTTCTGGTGTTTATGATGCTGACCCAACTGGTGATGACTTCCGTACAGTCGGTGGCGACTTCTGGGCAGTTCCAATTGACGAAGCAACATACGAAGCAAACTGCGAAAAAGCACGTGAACTTCTTGCTGAAGCTGGTTACCCAGACGGCGAAGGCTTCCCTGTTGTAACATACCTATACAACACAAACGACACTCACAAGGCTGTCGGTGAAGCTCTACAATCAATGTGGCAAACACAACTAGGCATTACTGTTCAACTTCAAAACCAAGAGTGGAACGCATTCCTAGAATCACGTAAAAACGGTGACTTCCAAATCGCACGTAACGGCTGGATTGCTGACTACAATGATCCTATGTCATTCCTTGAGATGTGGGTAACAGGCGGCGGTAACAACGACGCTCAATACTCAAGTGAAGCATATGACGCAGCTATTGCAGCAGTTAAAGAAACAGCTGACCAAGAAGAGCGTATGGCACTTATGCACGAAGCAGAAGATATCCTAATGGCTCAAGATTGGGTACTAGGACCTATCTACTTCTACACAAACCCATACATGCTTAAAGATAACATTGATGGCGTATTCTACACACCACTAGGATACTACATCTTCGGTTACGCAACACAAGGCTAATTAAATAGCTTAAAACCCTTGAGTAGTTCTCTACTCAAGGGTTTTATTTGTTAATATCGTAACAAATATTCGAAAAAAGCAAACAAGAACTTGAAACAAACTCAAAAAAATGTTATAATACACTAAAGTATAAAAATAATCTGACTCTCGTTAGGAGCTTGAAATCTATGGACAAGAAAGTTGATAATTCAGATAAGTACGGCAAGCTAAATATTCATCCTGATATTACGATTAGTGACCTTTATTGCATGATAGATGAGGCACCTATGTCCATTAGCCTATGGAATGAAAAAAATAAGGGTTTATATTGTAATCAATATACAGTTAACTTATTTAAATACGAAGATAAAATTGACTGTATAGAGAATTTTTTTAAACTATCACCAAGAGTTCAACCTGATGGTCGGCCCACTCGAGATGCCACGACGGAGATTATTAACGAAACAATTAAAAAAGGTTTTGCTAAGTTCAATTGGCTATATGTAGCGGCAGATGGCGAGGAAATACCGACTGAAATGATACTCGAACTACTAGAGGGCAGATTTGACAGCGAGGGAAATCGCTTAATGATCGCCTATGCACGAGATATAAGAACTCAACTGGCTGATTATGAAGACGATGAGTTGGAAAGTGGATTTTTTTACAATAGAATTTCTGACAAGACACTTTTTAACACAATTGCGGAACTCTCCGCAGAGTGGTTTTGGGCATATGATGTATCAGATTCGACAATTCAGTTTTTCGGCGAAGGCAGAAAAATATTACAATTGCCTGTGGGGAAAAACAAATTTCCAGAGGGTGTCGTAGGTAGCGGTATCGTCTATCCTGATGACCTCGAGCAATTTTTGGAATTTGCACGAGCAATGGATGAGGGTGTCACCAGTCCTTGCGATGTGAGATTTATTTTACCTGACGGAGCAATTAGACATTACAGAATTGTATATAAAATGTCATTTGACTCCAAAGGAAAGCCCATATTCGCGATAGGTAAAACCTATGATATTCATGACCAAGTTACATTGGAAACTATGTCGCGCACAGATTTGCTCACTAATTGCCTTAATAAAATCACAACAGAAAATTCGATTAAGGAAGCTATTTCGAATAATAAACAACAAAACCACTGTCTATTCATCATTGATATTGATGATTTTAAGTCAGTTAATGACCAACTCGGACATTATTTTGGCGACTTAGTATTGAGCGGTATTGCCGATAATTTGCACAATAACTTTAGAGGTAACGACATAATTGGGCGAATTGGTGGCGATGAATTTGTTGTTTTCGTTAAAAATTTATCTAATAATAAGATTATTACAAGAAAAGCCGAAGCCATCGCTGAGGCATTTAGAAATAGCTTTTCTGGCGAAAATTCCGATTACAAAATTTCTGGAAGTATCGGCGTTTCACAGTATCCAAAAGACGGAAAAACTTATGAAGAACTTTATAAGTCAGCCGATAAGGCACTTTATTCTTCAAAAATGAGAGGCAAGGATTGCTATACTTTCTACTCCGAGGATTTAGCTGATGGAGTTATGAAAGACCTCACCACTGTCGACAGTGCAAATAAGCTCTCGAGTGCATACTTTGACTCAGAATTTGTGTCGACAGTATTCGATTTGATGTACGATTCTTCTGACGTAAGTTCATCTATAAACACAGTTTTACAACTCATCGGAAAGCGCTTCAATGTGGAACATAGCTATTTTATGGAGACCTTTGACGAAGGAAAAACCTACGGGGTTACATATGAATGGAGCAGTACTGCGAGCGGTAGGGTGATGGATAAACTTCAGGGAGTTCCGACAGAAAAACTTGGTAAGTTCTTCGATGAAATAGATACAAATGGTATTATTACGACAGAAAGCCTTGGTCAAATAAATGAAGAATTTGTACAAAATTTAGTTAAAGCATTAAATATTAAGACATTACTTATGATGCTTGAAAAGGGAAGTAGTTTTACTCGTCTCGTACTTGCTCTTAGTGATAGTACAAAATCTAGGACATGGACTGAACAAGAGATTAATAGCATTCGATACGCACTAAAGATGATTTCTATTTTTGTGGCATCACATCGCCGCAAAACTTGCACAAATCTTACATTATGCAAAGATATTGGGCTTGATGCTGATGAAATCGCTTTGTTGGATAAGTTGCAAGGCAAAGGATATACATTCCTAAAAGATTAAATTATAAATGAAAAAGTTGCAGTTCGATTTGAACTGCAACTTTCAGTTTGCAGACAAAAGAGGGCTTACACATAGGTGTAGGCTCTTTTTTGTG